>CANJRZ010000100.1 GCA_947476735.1 Sphingomonadaceae bacterium | reverse complement strand
GTGGCGGTCGCTATTCCCCGGTCGACATAGGCCGAGGCTGCCTCCTGCCGGTCACGCAGCGCGCCGCCGGTCGGCTGATACTGGAGCAGGGGCGACTGGCCGCCGGCGCGCAGCATCGCCGCGAGTCCCTGGTGGATCGCGGTGCCGAGCAGCGCAAACCCGGGCTGCGGCGGCATGATCATCCCCGCATCGCCGGTCAGGTCGGCGGGCGGTAGCCCGGCGCTGTTGCGGACATAGGAGCCGAGCCGGCCGGCACCCTCGATCAGCCCCGCCTCGCGCGCCGTTCCGTAGGCGCGGGTGACGGTGGTGAGGTCGACGCCGAGCGATCGCGCCAGTTCGCGCTGCGGCGGCAGCCGTTCGCCGGGGCGCAGCTCGCCGGTCCGCACCGCCGCCTCGATCGCGTCGGCGATGGCGAGATATTTGGACCCCGAGTGGCTGTCGATCCGTTCGACCCAGCTTTGCATGGACGGTCCCCGATCTTATGTATGGTTGATAAAACCGTACAAAAATCTATTGCGCGGGCAAGAGGTGAACATGTCCGATCCTGACAAAAATTGGCCCCGGCTGGAGCCCATAAAAACCGGCATCGACGGTCGCTGCCCGCGCTGCGGCGTGGGCCATCTGTTCGCGGGCTTCCTCGCCCTCGCCCGCGCGTGCGATCATTGCGGTCTCAGCTTTGATTTCGCCGATCCGGCCGATGGCCCCGCCTTCTTCGTGATCTGTTTCGGCTGCGTGCCCGCGGTGACCTTCGCGCTGATGCTCGAAATCTGGCTGAGCCCGCCCTTGCTCGTCCAGCTGCTCGTCAACGGGCCGGTGCTGCTGTTGTTCTGCCTGGCGCCGTTGCGGCAGTTGAAGGGCTGGCTGGTGTGCAGTCAGTTCTACTTCAAGGCGGGCGAGGGACGGATCGGCAAGCCGTGGCGGCCCTATGGCCCGGACGGGCCGGTGGTGATGCCCAGAAAGTAGAAACCAGCGGGCATTGCGGAGTCGGATTTGGAAGGTCCACCTAGCCCTACCCGCCAAAGCCCCCTATGTGGCGAACTATGGCCACCAAGTTCGACCTGCTGCCGCAGCGCCGCGCGATCATCGATCGGCGCGCGCTGGCCGATGTGCTGGCCGACCTGCTGCCCGGCAGTAACAATGCGGCGGCGCTGCGCGGGGGCGCGACCGCGATCCTCAAGAAAGCGCTCGACACCGGTCGGGCCGAGATTGCGCGGCGACTGGAGGAGGCGCCTACCCGCGGCTCGGAGACCGCGGCTGCCTATGCCTTCCTGACCGACCAGATTCTCCGGCTGATCTTCGACTTCACCGTCGAGCGGCTCTATCCGATCAACAACCCTTCGTCGGCCGAACGGCTCACTCTGATCGCGGTGGGCGGTTACGGGCGTGGCGAGATGGCGCTCCATTCGGATGTCGACATCGCCTTTCTGACGCCGTGGAAGCAGACCAGCTGGACCGAGCAGGTCATCGAGTCGATGCTCTATTCGATGTGGGACCTGGGGCTGAAAGTCGGCCATTCGAGCCGCTCGCTCAACGAGATGCTGCGCATGGCGAAGATGGATCTCACCATCCGCACCGCGCTGCTCGAGGGGCGTTTCGTGTGGGGCGACGAGGCGCTTTACGACGAGGGCGCCGCCCTGTTCGCGCGCGACGTGGTGAGCGGCACGGCGCGGTCGTTCGTCACCGAGAAACTCGCCGAGCGGAACGAGCGCCACCAGCGGATGGGCGACAGCCGCTATGTCGTCGAGCCCAACCTCAAGGAGGGCAAGGGCGGCCTGCGCGACCTTCACACGCTGTTCTGGATCGGCAAATATGTCCACCAGGTCCCCTCGGTGGCCGACCTCGTCGACAAGGGTCTGCTGACCAAAGCCGAGCTCCGCCAGTTCCAGAAGGCCGAGAATTTCCTGTGGGCGGTGCGCTGTCATCTGCACATCGTCGCCGGGCGTCCCGAGGAGCGCCTGACCTTTGACGTCCAGCCCGAAATCGCGCGGCGAATGCGCTATGCCGAGCGGCCTGGCAAGTCGGCGGTCGAGCGCTTCATGCAGCATTATTTCCTGACGGCTAAGCGGGTCGGCGACCTCACCGCTATCTTCCTTGCCCATATCGACGAGACCTTTGCACCGCGCGGCCGGCGTTTTGGCTTACCAATGCTGCGCCGCAAGCCGACCAAGCTCGACGGTTTCATCCTCGAGCGCGACCGGCTGACCATCCCGTCCGACGATTTCTTCGTCGAGGATCCGGTCCGCCTGCTGCAGATGTTCGTAATCGCCGACCGCCAGGGGCTCGACATTCACCCGCAGGCGATGCGCGCAGCGGGTCGCGACGTGCGGCTGATCGACAATGCGGTACGCTGCGATTCGCGCGCCAACGCCTATTTCATGGATGTTCTGACCTCGCACCACAGGCCTGAAACGGTGTTGCGCTGGATGAACGAAGCCGGCGTATTCGGCCGCTTCGTGCCCGATTTCGGCCGGGTCGTCGCACAGATGCAGTTCGACATGTACCATCATTACACGGTCGATGAGCATTCGATTCGGGCGCTCGGCCTGCTCAGCCAGATCGAGAAGGGAGAGCTCAAGGACGAGCATCCGATTTCGACCCAGGTGATCAAGGGCGTGCTGTCGCGGCGCGTCCTCTACGCCGCGGTGCTGCTGCACGATATCGCCAAGGGCCGCGGCGGCGACCATAGCGTGCTCGGCGCCGAGGTGGCTGAGCGGCTCTGCCCGCGCTTTGGCTTTACCCCGGCCGAGACCGAGACGGTCGCCTGGCTGGTGCGCTACCATCTCGTCATGTCGGACACCGCGTTCAAGCGCGACCTCTCCGATTTCAAGACGATCCTCGATTTTGCCGAGCGGGTTCAGTCGCCCGAACGGCTGCGGCTCCTGCTCTGCCTGACGGTGGTCGACATCCGCGCCGTAGGCCCCGGGGTCTGGAACAGCTGGAAAAGCCAGTTGCTCGGCAATCTGTATACCGCCGCCGAAGAAGTGCTGCGGCTCGGCCACAAGCAGACCGGCCGCAAGGAGCGGATCGCGGTCAAGCAGGCGCAGCTCAGGGAACGGCTCGGCTGGTCCGAGGAGCGGTTCGCCAAATATATCACCCGCTTCCCGGAGGCCTATTGGGTGGCCGAAAGCGTCGACATCCTCGAGGGCAATGCCCGGCTGATCGAGGCGGCCGATGGCGAGGGCAAGGCGCTCTCGATTGTGACCGCTCCCGACCCCGATCGCGGCGCGACGCTGGTCAGCATCTATGCAGGCGACCATCCCGGCCTGTTCTACCGGATCGCCGGCGCGATTCACCTCGCCGGTGCCAATGTCATCGACGCGCGGATACACACGACCCGCGACGGCATGGCGATCGACAATCTCCTCGTCCAGGACCCGTTCGGTCAGCCCTTCGACGAGGCCGACCGGATGAAGCGGCTGGGCATCGCAATCGAGGACGCGCTCGCCAACCGCGCGCGGATGGTCGACCGGTTGCTCGCCAAGCCCAATGCCCGGCCACGTGCCGATGCATTCTCGATCGAGCCCGCCGCGCTGATCGATAACCGGGCGTCGAACCGTTACACGGTGATCGAGGTCAATGCCCGGGATCGGCCGGCGCTGCTCTATGCCCTTGCTCACGCGCTGTTCCAGGCGAGGGTGATGATCCACTCGGCCCATATCGCCACCTACGGCGAGCGCGCGGTCGACGTTTTCTATGTGGCCGATCTGACCGGCGACAAGATCACCAGCGGCGCCCGGTTGAAGACGCTGGAGCGGCTCATCGTCGACGCTGCGGCAGGAGCGCCTGCACGCAAGGCGGCCTGATCGGAGTCAAGGGTAGCTATGGACGATCCTGTCGATGCGCTGGCGCCCGCGGTCGCGTTTCGCGAAACTGGTGCCTATGCCGACGCAGGGCAATGGCTCTCCGAGTGGCTGGCAGTGCATCCGGAAAACCCCGACGGCTGGGCGCTGCTTGCCCATATCCGCATCCTTGCAAGAGACCTGGACGGAGCCGAAGCCGCGGTATCGAAGGCCGCTGCGATCGAACCCGGCCGTCCGGCGGTCCAGCGCAGCACAGGCCGGCTGCTGCTCGCCCGGGGACGGCCGCAGGAGGCGATCAACGCTGCCATGGCTGCGGCGCAAGCCGCCCCGGCCGATCCGGAGAACGCCCAGTTCCTGGCCGCGTGCTACAATGCGCTGCAACAGGATGAACCGGCACTGGCGCTGCTCGACCGGGTGCTTTCGGCCCGTCCCCGATTTGCCGAAGCCCTGGCGCTCCGGGCCCTGATCCGCACCCGGCGGGGGGATGCGGCCGGCGCAATACGCGACGCCGAACAGGCGCTCGACATCAAGCCCTTCCTGCCCCACGTCTGGGGCCTGCTCGGCATGCTGCTTCACGGCAGCGGCGACCGCGGCGGCGCGATAGCGGCCTTGCGCGAGGCGCACCAGCTCGATCCCGCCAATGCCGGCTATATGATCAACCTCGGCGAATATCTGCGCCAGGACGGCGACACGGCCGAAGCGATTCCGCTGCTCGAACAGGGTGCCGAGCGGGCTCCCGGCAACGCCGTGGCCTGGGCCAATCTCGGCACGGCGCTCCAGCAGGCGGGGCAGCGCGACGCCGCGCGCGCGGCCTATCGGCGGGCGCTGGAGATCAGTCCCGGGCTGGCGGTGGTCGCGAACAATCTTGGCGGGCTCGCGCGCGACGATGCGGACTGGGATGATGCGCTCGCCCATTTCGATCGGGCGCTGGCCGCCAATCCCGATTTCGCCGCAGCGCGTGCCAATCGCGCCACGGCATTGATGAACCTGGGCAGGCTCGATGAAGCCGAGGCCGAGCTTGCCGAAGCCCTCGTCCGTCAACCCGATCTCGCCGAGGCGCACTGGATGCAGGGCGTGCTCGCTTTGATGCGCGGGGATTTCACCCGGGGCTGGGCAGGCTATGAGCGGCGCTGGGAGATGGAGCGGATCAGCACGCCGCGCCGCCGGTTCGATCAGCCGCTATGGCAGGGCCATGAGCCGGTCGAGGGCCGGTCCATCCTGGTGCATTGGGAGCAGGGGCTGGGAGATACCATCCAGTTCAGCCGTTATGTTCCGTTGCTCGCGGCGCGCGGCGCGCGCGTCCTGTTCGCGCCACAGCCGAAGCTGCGCCGCTTGCTTGGGGGCATTCCCGGCGATCAACAGCTCGTCGAACTGGGACAGCCGGACCTCATCTCCGACTGTCATGTTCCGCTTCTGAGCCTGCCCCGCGCGATGGGCACCCGTGTCGAAACGGTTCCGGCCGACATCCCCTATCTCGCCCCCGATCCCGATGTGGCGGATCGATGGCGGCAGCGAATCGGCGGCGAGGGTTTCAGGATCGGACTCTGCTGGAGCGGGAGCGCACGGTCGGGCGGGGCGACCCGCTTCTTTCCGCTGGCCGCACTGGAGGGCATCGCCGCGATTCCCGGCGTCCGGCTGATCAGCCTGCAGGTTGGCGAGGGGCTGGACCAGCTCGCGATGCTGCCGGCACCGATGCAGGTCGAGACGCTCGGCGGCGATTTCGATGCCGGTCCCGACGCCTTTGTCGACAGCGCGGCGGCGATCGCCGCCTGCGATCTGGTGATCAGCGGCGACACTGCGCTCGCCCATCTCGCGGGAGCGCTGGGCGCGCGGACCTGGGTTGCGCTCCGCGATGTCCCCGACTGGCGCTGGATGCTCGGCCGAAGCGACAGCCCCTGGTATCCGACGATGCGCCTGTTTCGCCAGCCGCACCGTGGCGACTGGACGAGTGTCTTCGCGACGATGGAGACCGAACTCCGCAGTTTGATGCAAGGGGTTGGCGGATGACCACCCCGGAAGGTCCGCTGGCGACACCGCTCCTGCCCGCGGCCTGGGGCGAGGTGTTCGACAAGCTGTCGATCCTTGAGATCAAGTGCGACCGGCTGAGCGGCGAGGCCGCGCTCGCCAATGTCCGTCACGAACGGCAGATATTGGCCGCTGCCGCGGCGCCGGCGCTCGCAGCCTGCCCCGAACTGGCGGAACACCAGGCCCGGCTCGCAAGGGTCAACGGCACGCTCTGGGATGTCGAGGACCGGCTGCGCGAATGCGAGGCGGCCGGGCGCTTCGACGCCGGGTTCGTCGAACTGGCGCGGTCGGTCTACCGGCTCAATGACGAACGCGCGGCGATCAAGCGCGCGATCAATGCGCTGCTCCGGTCCGAGATCGTCGAGGAAAAGAGCTACAGCGCCTGGCGCTGATCCTGTCCGGCTATTTCACCACTTTCAGCGTGAGCCGATATTCCGCCACGACATTGTTGCGCTCGTTGACCATGTCGACCAGCTGCTCGTTGGTCAGCTCCCCGCTGCGCAGCCGGTCGAGATATTTGCGCTCGAGTACATGGTCGGTGCGGACGGTTTCGAAATCGACGTCGCAATAGAAAGCGAGCGGCGAATTGGCGCCGCCTGCGACTTCCCATGCCCGGTTGTTGGCCTTGCTGAACAGCGCCAGCGTCATCGGCGTGATCGCCCGGACATGGGTCGGATCGGACAGGAAATTGTCATGGCGGGGGTGCGGGACATTGATCTGAACTGTCGCCCCGGCTTTGCAGACCCGGTAGAGTTCCTTCATGATCGCGAGGAAGAGATCGGGGTCACCACCGATATGCTCGAGGCTGTGGTTGAACAGCACTTCGTCGGCCTCGTCCGAGCCGATGTTCCATGGCAGGATTTCGAGATCCATCAGCAGATCGGGCCGGCATTCGGCGAATTTATCGACGTTCACATAGCCTTCGATGCGGTTGAGGCCGCAGCCCATGTTGAACTTCATGCAAAAGCATCCCTACGTCCGCGACGGCACCGCGTATGAAGGCGACGTAGCGGATGCTACGCTTTTTGTTTAGCCCTCTGGCGTTGTGCGCCTGAGCGCTAAACAGATCAGAAGACCGCGATCGCTTCGATCGGCTTGAGCGCGACGAGCGGGAAGACCCGGGTCGTGTTCTTGGTATAATCCTGCACCGGCGGATAGTTGCGGACGCTGAGCTCCCACACCTTGTCGCGCTCCTCGCCCTCGGTCACCCGCCAGCTGCAGCGGAAGGCCTGCGTGCCGATCTGCAGATCAACCGTGTCGACCGCAGTCATGTTGAAATACCAGGCAGGGTGAACATCGGCGCCGCCGCGCGAGGCCATCAGGATGAATTCGCCGCCCCAATAAGTGTAAAGAAGCGGGAGAATGCGGGGCTCACCGCTCTTGCGGCCGATCGTTTTCAGCAGGCAGGTCAGCGAGGCCGGGTGGCCGCCGAGCAGCCCCATGTCGATGATATGGCCTTCCTTGCCGCCGGATTCGAGATAGGTCTGGGTGTGGCTGGCGATCCACGCGATCATCTTCTTTTCCAGCTCGGTCACCACGACAGGCGCATCGCTCATATTCGCTCTCCCTCTTTCGCGTCCTTTTACGCACGAGGGATCGCGCTTACCAATAGCCAAAGGCTATTGTGCAATATGCGAGCGGGAGATCGCCATCGCCTGGGTTGCGGCCGCAGAGGGGGGTCTGAAATGGGTGTGATCGGAATGGGTGGACTGTTCTTCCGGGCGAAGGACCCGGACATGCTGAACGCCTGGTATCGCCAGCATCTCGGTGTCGGTGCCGGCTGTAATGCGAGCGGCGAAGGCGAGCCTTCCGAATGGTTCTGGACGGTACGGGGCGGGCCGATGGTGTTTGCGCCGTTCAAGGCGACGACCGACTATTTCGCAGCCGACAAGCAGGTCATGATCAATTTGCGGGTGGAGGAGCTCGACGCACTGCTGGCCTCGCTCCGCTCCGCCGGCATCGCGATCGAGACGCGCGTCGAATGGGATGCGCCCGAGACCGGGCGTTTCGCCCGGATCCACGATCCGGAGGGCAATGCGATCGAATTGTGGGAGCCGCCGGCGGAAAGTTGAGGGGGCTTACCCTCGATCATCCTTCCAGCCTTCGCTGGCAAGACGGGCAGCGGAGAGACGCACCCGCGCCTTATTTCGGCGCGAGCACCATCAGCATCTGGCGGCCTTCCATGCGCGGAAATTGCTCCACCTTCGCGGTCTCGACCATGTCGGTCTGGACGCGCTGGAGGACCAGCATTCCGAGCTGGCCATGGGCGAGTTCACGGCCGCGGAAGCGCAGGGTGACCTTCACCTTGTCGCCCTCGTCGATGAACTCGTGAATTTTCTTCATTTTGGTTTCATAATCATGGTCGTCGATGTTCGGACGCATCTTGATCTCCTTGATCTCCTGCGTCTTCTGCGACTTCCGGGCAAGATTGGCCTTTTTCTGGGCCTCATATTTATACTTGCCGACATCGAGGAATTTGGCGACCGGCGGATCGGCGTTCGGGGAAACCTCAACCAGATCAAGCCCGACCTCCTGGGCCTGCTCCATCGCCTCGCGCGTATACATCACGCCCAGATTTTCGCCATTTTCATCGATCACCCGGACCTTGGGCGACTGGATGAACTCATTATATCGCGGGCCGTTGAGCGGCATCGGCGGCTGCCCGAGGGGGCGGCGCATCATGGGGGGACGTATAGCTCTATCTCCTGTCGTTGATCTGACCGCGCGCGATATATGCCTTTGCGCGTCACTTTGAAAGGTGGATGGCGGCGCAGGCGTGACATTTGTCGCAGCCTGTGGCCGGGCTGCGTCAATCGGTGCCTTCAGCGTTTCAGTCCGATGCCCCCGACCGGCATGGTCTCGGTATAGCTGTCGAAGCCGGCAATCAGCGGCCTGCCCTTGGCGATCGCAGCCTGGACGGTGGGCAAGTTCAGCGAGGCGGCGTGGCTCTCCTTCGAGTCCCAGACTTCGCTTACCCAGATCGCGTTCTCGTCCTTGACGTCCTTCGCCACGACATAGCTGAGGCAGCCGGGCATGCTGTTGCTCCCGTCGAGCAGGATCGCGACCAGCGCGTCACGCTGGCCGGGCTTGGCCAGCATCCTGCCCATCAGTCCGTAGAGCGGCCTGCTGTCATCGGCTGCGGAGGCCGGGCCGACGAGCAGCGCAACCGCAGCGAGCGCCGCGGCGAGTCCACGCCCGATCCTCGTCCCGGCCATCCGGCTCACTTGACGCCGGCGACGGGCCAGGTGTCGGCCTGCAGGTCGGGCGCGCCGCCCATCATCGGCGCGGCCTTGCCGAACGCCGCCTTGAACTGGTCGGTGGTCAGCGCCGCATCATGGGCTTCCTTCGATTCCCAGATCTCGGTGATGTAGATGCCGTCGGCATTCTTGCCGTCCTTGGCGATGATGAAGCTGATATTGCCCTTCATCCCGATCAGGCCGCTGAGCGCATCGATCATCGCGTCGCGCTTGCCGGCCTGCGCCGTGAGATGCGCGATGACGCCGAAACGGTCGGCCGCGGCCGGCGCGGCGAGAGCGAGGCCCGCGGCGGCGGCGAGCGCGATCTTCAAAAACTTCATGTTAGTCCCCTCTCCTTGCTTATGAAATCGTTCAGCGCCGCAGATCGGGCGGCGTCGCCTCGGCGACCAGCGCGGCAATCGCCTCGTCGATCGGCAGCACGGTCTGCGTCTGTTCGCCGAGCCGGCGGATGGCGACCGTGCCTTCCTCGGCTTCACGTTTGCCGACGACCAGCAGCGCGGGCACCTTGGCGACACTATGCTCGCGCACCTTATAGTTGATCTTCTCGTTGCGGGTGTCGATCTCGACCCGCAGCCCCGCCGCAGCGAGCTTCGCCTCGACCTCGCGAGCATACGCGTCGGCATCCGATACGATCGTCGCGACCACCGCCTGGACCGGCGCCAGCCACAGCGGGAAGCGCCCGGCATGATGTTCGATCAAAATGCCGATGAAGCGCTCGAAGGTGCCGAGGATCGCGCGGTGGAGCATCACCGGGCGGTGCTTCTCGCCATCCTCGCCGATATAGGCGGCGTCGAGCCGCTCGGGCAGCACGGTGTCGGCCTGGATCGTGCCGACCTGCCAGGTGCGGCCGATCGCGTCCGTCAGGTGGAATTCGAGCTTCGGCGCATAGAAGGCGCCTTCGCCGGGCAGTTCCTCCCAGCCATATTCTTCCGTGGCGCGGCCCGAGGCGGCGACCGCGTCGCGCAGCGTCTGCTCGGCCTTGTCCCACATGGCGTCCGAGCCGAACCGCGCCTCGGGGCGCAGCGCCAGCTTGATCGCGTAGGAGTCGAAACCGAGATCGCGATAGACGGCGTCGAGCAGGTCGCAGAAATCCTTGATCTCGCGGATCTGCTGGTCCTCGCGGACAAAGATATGCGCGTCGTCCTGGGTGAACTGGCGGACCCGCATGATGCCGTGCAGTGCGCCATGCGGCTCATTGCGGTGGCAGCAGCCGAACTCGGCCATCCGGATCGGCAGGTCGCGATAGCTCTTGATCCCCTGCTTGAAGATCAGGATGTGCGCCGGGCAGTTCATCGGCTTGAGCGCCATCAGCTCGCCCTCGCCGGACAGGACCGGTCCCTCCTCCTCGGTGCCGGGGATCTCGTCGGGGACGACGAACATATTCTCGCGATATTTGCCCCAGTGGCCCGATTGCTCCCACTGGCGCGCGTCCATCAGCTGCGGGGTCTTCACCTCGACATAGTCGGCGGCGTCGAGCTTGCGGCGCATATAGGCCTCAAGCGTCCGCCACAGGCGGAAACCCTTGGGATGCCAGAACACCGAACCCTGCGCTTCGGACTGGAGGTGGAACAGGTCCATGTCCTGGCCGATCCGGCGATGGTCGCGCTTGGCGGCCTCTTCGAGCCGGGTCAGATGCGCGTCGAGCTGCTTCTTGTTGAGCCAGCCGGTGCCGTAGATGCGGCTCAGCATCGCGTTCTTCTGGTCGCCCCGCCAATAGGCGCCCGAGACGCGGGTCAGTTTGAATGCCTGGCTGTCGAGCTTGCCGGTCGAGGGCAGATGCGGCCCGCGGCACATGTCGAGCCAGTCGTCCCCCGACCAGTAGACCGTCAGCGCTTCGTCGCCGGGCAGCTCGGCGGCCCATTCGGCCTTGAAGCTCTCGCCCTGTTGCTTCCAGCGCGAGATCAGTTGCTCGCGGTTCCATTCCTCGCGGCGCAGCGGCTTGTTCGCGGCGATGATCGCCCGCATCTCGGCCTCGATCGCCGGCAGGTCCTCGTCGGTAAAGGGCCGGTCTTTCGGCGCGAAATCATAATAGAAGCCGTCGTCGGTCGAGGGGCCGAAGGTGATCTGCGTCCCCGGGTGGAGCTTCTGGACCGCCTCGGCGAGGATATGGGCGAAGTCGTGGCGGGCGAGATCGAGCGCGTCGGCTTCGTCGCGGGCTGTCACCAGTGCGAGCTTTACGTCCCTGTCGAGCGGCCTTTCAAGATCGACCAGCTCTCCATCGACCCGCGCCGCCAGCGCCGCCTTGGCGAGCCCCGGGCCGATATCCGCCGCGATCTGCGCCGGCGTAGTGCCCGTCTTCACTTCGCGCACCGAGCCGTCGGGAAGCGTGATTGTGAGAAGATCGGACATGGGAAAGATGGAATCCTCGGGTTTGCGGAGCGCGGCTTATGCCCGCGAAACCGGCGCGGGGGCAAGCTTTGCGATTTCGCGCCCCCCGCGCATCCCGGACAGCCCCGCTCCATAACGGACCCAAATCCGCTTGACCCCTGCGGCAGACCATGGCCCCATCCCGTCCGGGCCGTCGGGGGAGAGACGATATGGCTGACGAGAACGGGGCAAGCGCATTCCGCTTCCATGGCACATGGCGCGAGTTCGCGCCGATCGCCTTCACCAATTTGCTGCTGATGATCGTGACGCTCGGCATCTACCGCTTCTGGGCAAAAACCCGCGAACGGCGCTATCTGTGGAGCCACACCGATTTCATTGACGATCCGCTCGAATGGACCGGGACGGGCAAGGAGCTGTTCATCGGCTTCATCATGGTGGTTCTGCTGTTCTTCCCGCCGCTCATCGTGCTTCAATTCGTGGCGCAGGGCTTGATGACGCGTGGCCATTATGGTTTCGCGGGCCTGCTCATCGCCGCCGCTTACGCCGCGATCCTCTACCTCTACGGCTTCGCCCGCTACCGGGCGTTGCGCTACCGTCTCAGCCGTACCTTCTGGCAC
>CANJRZ010000099.1 GCA_947476735.1 Sphingomonadaceae bacterium | reverse complement strand
GCGAATGATCGGGCTGGCGCCGAGATAGGGGATGCCATGCCGTTCGCAGAGCAGTGGCAGCATCATCTCGGAATTGAGGAAGCCGCCACGATTGAGCAGCGGGAAAATGAAGTCGGTATCGGGCTGATCGAACAGCGCTTCATAACTATCGGCCAGTCGGAGCTGCACGCCGATATGTTCGAGCGCAGCGCGCATCTCGCGATGGTAGGTCGCGTGGGTGCCGTCGGTGGGATGTAGCCCGCCGTCCCAATGGACGTGCTTGGCGATCAGCAATATCCGGAGGGCGCGTTTAGCCGCCGCGGGAAGCGCACGAGGCGCCGCGAGACAGATCATAAATATCTCCAGGCCGGGATGCGGCAGGGGCAGGCTCCCCCGGCCGATCAATCTCCCAAACCAAGAGGAAACTTACCGTCAGGATATGACGGTGCGGCGACGATTCGGTTTCGCGACGGTGGGCGGAACGCTACGATTTGGTTGCGAGGTGGTGCGCGAGGAGTTCGCCGTAGCGCCCTTCGCCGAGCCCGCGCCGCGCCGCGCGTTGGGGCATCAGTACGCCCGGCTTGCAATTGCCTTCGATCAGCAGCGGCTCATTTGCGGTCAGCGCAACGTCCCAACCGATCAGTGTGTAACCGTCAAAGGCGCTATCATGCGCTCGCCTCGCCAGAGCCGTTGCCTTCTCCCAATCGGGAAGTCGACGTCCGGCTATTGCGCCGCCGGTAAGCGGGTGGACGACATGGTCATCGCCGCCATAGCCGAGGCAGGCTAACCCCAATGCACCAGTGTCGAGGTCGACCGGGACGATCAGCCCTCCGGCCTTCATATTATCGACGCGGGCATTGGGGTCGGACGCGCAGCGGAAGGTCGCGCTGACCACCTCGGCGCGGTTGTTCTCGTTGAACATCGTCACGATACGGACGGTGGGCAAAGCGTTGAGCGCGATGTCGGCGAGGTCCGGATGGACATCAACCCGCGACTGAACGAGCCAAATCCGTCCCGATGCGGTGGGCAGGCCGGCGAGCTTCAAGTGCAATTCGCTGGCATCAGCGCAGCCATCGAGCAGCATGACGCCATCACCACCTTCACCATGGACGGGTTTGGCGACCAGCGGCCGGCCGGCCGGATCAGAGATGATGTCGATTCCGGCTCGGTGGACGACGGCGTGCGTTTCGGGATGCGGAAGACCTGCCGATTTGCAACGCTCGGCGAAGCGTTCCTTGTCGGCAAGCACACATTCCCGACTCCAGCCGAGCGGATTGATCCGCTTGTTGATCGCTGCGTCCTCGAAACGCCGGATATAGTGGTCGAACTGTTCGGACCGCTCGATACGGTAGAGTGCGATATCGTTCGGATCGGAGAAGCGGGCATGGGCTATTTCGATGGCGCGCCGCCGCCATGCGTCGTCCAGGCCGAATTTCTTCTGAACCGATGCACTGCGCCAGGGGACCCAGGCATGGAAGAGCAGGCCGGTGAGCGCGTCCATGCCGGCACGCAACGGGCCTCGCGTCGCGCTCCGCGCCCGGTAATGCGGCCCGAGGAAGGTCGCTGAAACCGGCCTGGTTATTCCGGGATAGAGCGCCCACGCCTTCTTCAGGAAATAGAAATGGTCATATCCTGACACCCGGACCTCCGAACCTTCACAGCCCTCTCACGCGGGCGTCATATATCTCGCCTAGCGTGACGTTTTCGGGTCGGCCGGTGCATGGGCAACATCATCTTCTACGTACATGATCTCCGCACCAGCGGCGTTTTGCGCGACACGATGATGGTCGCGCAAAGCTGCGCCGAGCGGCATGATACGACGGTCGTCGCCGGCTATGGCGACGGCTTCTTTCGCGACGCCGCCGAACGCGGCAGCTATCGGCTCAAGATCCTCAGGCCGGCCGCCGGATCGGTCGGGCCAAAGCTTGCGGTGGTGCCGGCGCTTCGACGCTGGCTGCGCAGGCAGCCGCCGGGCGTGCTCGTTTCGATGGGAAATCTCGGGCATGCGACACCCTACCTTGCCACCCGTGGCATGGATCATATCCGGCGCATCTACCGAATCAGCAACGAGGTTACGCGCGGGGACGGGTTACGCGGGGCGTTGCGCGACATCTGGATGCGCTTGCTGATCGGCGATGCGGCGCGACTGGCCCTCGTTGGCAGCGCCCTCAAGCGTTATCCGCCATTCGGTCTCGCGGTGAACAGGGGCCATGCCGTCGAGGTCGCCAGCGGGGTCGATTGCGCCCTGGCCAGACGCCTCGCCCAGGCACCTTCGCCGCATCGCTGGTTCGACGAAGATATTCCGGTGGTGCTGGGCATCGGCCGGCTGAGGCCGCAAAAGAATTTCGACCTCCTGATTGACGGGATAGGCCGCCTTGCCCGCACGCGCGCCGTCCGGTTGATCATCGTCGGTGGTGGCACGCAGCAGGAACGGGCACGCCTTCAGCAACTCGCTGCAGATCATGGAATCGCTGATGCCTTTCTGCTGGCGGGCGAGACCGACAATATATTCGCCTGGGCAGCCCGCGCTGCGGTGTTTGCCCTGCCGTCGCGTTGGGAGGGATCGTCGCTGGCTCTGCTCGAGGCGCTGGCAGTGGAGACGCCGGTGGTGGCGTCGTGCCTTGCCGGCGACGCCGTCGAAGTGCTCGATCATGGATGCTATGGACTGCTGTTCGACGGCGAGGATGCCGATGCGCTGGCCGACGCGATCGCAACCCAATTGTCCGATCACCCGATCCTCCCCGGTGCGCGTGCGCAGGACTATGGCCTTACCGGCGGCGTCTACCTCGATCTGATCGAAGACGCGCTGCAACGGCGGCCCGGCGCGCCTTTTCCGATGCCCGCCTGACCCCGATTATTCGGCAGCGATCGCCTCGATCAGCGGCGGCATGGACGATGCACAGCGTTCAGCCCGGTAACGGTACATTCGGCTCTGATCGAGGTAGCGGGCCTCATCCTCGTTGAGCAACTGACAGAGCGCCGGATCTGCGCCGATGCTCGCCGCCATCTCATCGTAGCGCGCGCGGGACGGGAAGTTCATTTCCATGATGAAGGTGAAATCGGGCTCGGGGGCGCTGGGCATCAGCGGCAGAAGATAATGCCGGTCGTAATTATAGGCATAGCCGCCCATGATATATTCGCCGAGCAGCCGGTGCTTCGTCTCGTAATAGCTGCGGCATTGCTCGACCGTCTGATCGGGACGGTGACGGCCGAACCAGATCGTCCGGAACGGCTCGTCGCAGGGTGCCACCGGCGGCAAGCTCGATGAGACGTCGTCGCCCAGCGCGACGACCACGCTGTCGCGATCGAACAGCTGAAGCTCATCCTGGTAGAACATCTCGCTCTGCTCGGGATCATTGGCGACCCGGCCGGTGCAGGTCTCGAATGTCGCGCGATCGGGAAAGCAGAGCATCATCACCACATCATAGATAGGCTCGGGATCGCCGTCGTTGAGTGGATGGAGATAGAAGCGCTCGTAGCTCAGCGCATAGCCGTCGGCAGCCGCCTTTCCCAGCACGGCGTGCCGTGTCTCATAATAGGCGCGGAACGCCTCCGGCGTCATGCCGTGGCGGCGTTTCATGAGATGGACCGTTCGGAACATATGCTCTCCCACGCCGTGATCTTGATCGCGGTCAAAGCCGTTATTGCACCGTCGCAGCACTATGGGAATGCGTCGATGTCCTCTGGAGTCTTGTACAGCCTCGATCTTGTCTGGCAGAGGGGGGACGATTTCAGCTGATCAGCGGATTGGGAAAATATGGCTACGATTACGGTGACCTTCGTCGAGCCTCATGGCGGCGAGCGGGTGATCAGCGATGTGAATATCGACCAGTCGCTGATGGAGGTCGGTCGCGCCAACGGGGTCGAGGGCATCACCGCCGACTGCGGTGGCGCCTGCGCCTGTGCCACCTGCCATGTCTATATTCCGGCGGAGTGGCAGGCGATTATCGGCGAGCCCGACGATGTCGAGAGCATGACCCTCGACATGGCGCCGAACCTTGAGCCTAACAGCCGTCTGTCATGCCAGATCCAGCTGCGCGCCGAACTCGACGGACTCAAGGTGAATGTGGCGCCAGCGTAACTAAAATCCGTCATCCCAGCGAAGGCTGGGATCCATGTCTGTATCGTTCGCAGATGTCGTCTCATGTTGAGAGAGACATGGACCCCAGCCTGCGCTGGGGTGACGAAGGAGGGAGACCGGGCCGTCTATCTGATCCAGCTCTTGAGAATCGGCGCACCCGCATCGGTCATCGTTTTCGAATCGAACAGCAGGTGCGCGTTTGCGACCAGCGTGTCGCGCATGCATCGGCCGAGCACGTTCGGATTGCGGACCGGTGTCGTCCCCGCCCAGCGGAAGGCGAAGCCGGTGATCGCCCCGCATTTTTCATGAGCCCAGGTGCCCATCTGGCGCGCACGGGCGAAATCCTCGTCGGAGACGGTGCCGCCGTCGCGGACTTTGGCTTCGATCCCGCCGAAGACTTCGAGAACGCGTGCGCGCACCGCGTGGAACTCGGCGTCGAAATGGGCGAACTGGTTCAGGAAGACGGGATCCTCGGCAACCGGCCCCGGATAGCCAAGGCGGGTCTTCTTGTTGTTCAGCGCCGCGACCTCCTCCATCGCCCGCCGGGCGATTCCGAGAATGCACCCGGTATGGCCGGCAACGCCGTTGAGCAAGGAGCCGAGACGGAGCAGCGTATGACCGCGCTTTGCCATCTCGCCTGAATCCAGCCGGAGCAGAATGCCCTCGATCATCAGTGCGTCGGGGACAAACAGGTCCCTGACGACATAGTCGTAGCTGCTGGTGCCGACCATCCCCATCACGTCCCAGTTGCCGGCGAATTGCACCTGCTCGGGCCGCATCAGCGTGATCGTCATCCTGGGCGAACCATCCTCGTTGAGCAGTGGCTTGCCGCCGTCATGCTCATATTGCGCCGAGCTGATCCAGTTGGCGAAGGCCGATCCGCTCGCGAAACTGTGATGCCCCGAGCAGACATAGCCGCCCTCGACTCGCTGCGATCGGGCGTTTGGCGGCGGGACAAGCTGACCCGCCGCGATCGGTCGTTCGCCATTGGCGAACATGATCTTCAGCGCCTCCTCGGTCGCAAAGGGAACGACGCCGGCGGTGGTCACCAGGTTCACGAAATAGGACCAGCCGGTCGACCCGTCGGCGCGGGCGATCTCCTCGCACACCTCGATGCAGGTGACGATATCGGCCTCTGCGCCACCCAGCTCGCGCGGCAGGGCGATCCAGTAGAGCTCGGTCTCGACGAGGGCATCGTGGATCGGCCTGGTGATCCGTGTCTCGCGCTCAACCGTTTCGGCCTCCGCCTCGATCAGTGGAGCAATGCTGCGGGCGCGTTCGAGCAACTCCTCGCGCGGTACCGGTGCGTTCATATGATCCTCCGTCAGTTGAGATGGCGGAGGCGCGGCATCACCTCCTCGGCAAGGAGCTGCATCGAGCGCCGCCACGCCTCGGACCTGTCCTTCGAATAGTCCATGGCGAGTTGTAATACGACGCCGAAACCACCGGTATCAGCATGGAGCTTTTCCAGCTTGCGGGCGACGGTATCGGGCGATCCGATGAACCAGTTGGTGTCGGCCAGATAGGCCGCCGTCACTTCGCTGTCGGCCATGTCGGGCCGGTTCTTGAACAGCGGGATCGCGCCCAGCTCGGTCATCGTCGGCACGAAAAACTGATCATAATAACGGCCGTAAAAGCCGTTAAGCGCGGCGTCGCGCGCTTCCTCGTCGGTATCTGCGACCAGCATCGGCAGGACGATCCGCCACTGTTTGCGGTCGGGCGTGCGCCCCGCTTCGGCGGCGCCTTCCTCGACCGATTGCCAGTTCATCAGCAGGCCGTCGAGATTGAGGAAGAAGGACATCGGCCAGAAGCCGCGCCGTCCTGCGACGGTCAGGCTCGGCGATTTGGGTGAGAAGCCGGCAATCCCGAGCGGCGGGTGCGGCTTCTGAAAGGGATAAATGTGCGAGGTGTGGAGCGAACCGGGATTGTCGGTGCGCGCGACGTTCCAATATTTGCCTTTGAAATCGACCTCCTTGTCGGGGTCCCAGACGGCGAGGATGATGTCGAGCGCCTCCTCCATCTTCTCGCGGTTCTGGTTCGGCGCCTCCATCTCGAACGCTTTCAGCTCGGCCTTGCCGGCCGCCGCGCCGACCCCGAAGTTGAGCCGTCCCTGCGACAGATGATCGAGAAAGGCGACCCGATAGGCGAGCGACATCGGATGGTGGCAGGGCAGCAGATGCGCGCCCGCACCGAGGCGGATGCGGGTCGTCTCCTGAAGCGCCTGCGCGATCAGCAGGTCGGGCGCGGGGCAGGGCTCCCAGGGCTCGAAAAAATGCTCGCCGATCCACGCTTCCGAATAGCCATATTCGTCGGCCCAGCGGATCATCTGCAGATCCCACTGGGCGCCATCGAACATGCTCCGTTCGGGCGGATGCGCGGTCATTTCGAACAGGCCCAGTTCCAACGTTTCTCTCCTACGGCTCCGTCGTACGGATATGGCCTGCGATCGCGCTGTTAGGCAACATGGGGCGCCGCACTTGTCTTGACCGTGACGGCCATCCTATGGGCTCGGCAACGCACCGCTTGAGAGGAGAGTGACGTGAAGGTGGACCTGAGCAACAAGACCGCCCTGGTCACCGGAGCATCGAGCGGTCTGGGCAGGCATTTCGCGCAGGTACTGGCGGGGCAGGGTGCCCGGGTCGCATTGGCTGCACGACGGGTGGCCGCGCTCGACGAACTGGCCGGGGAAATCCGAACGGAGGGCGGCGAGGCCTTCACCGTGGCGCTCGATGTGCGCGACGAGGAATCGGTCGCGACGGCGATCGCGACGATCGAACGGGATTTCCACGGCATCGACATATTGGTCAACAATTCGGGCGTGTCGGGCATCAAGCCGACGCTGCAGGTGACGGGCGCCGAGTGGGACGATGTGCTCGACACCAATCTGAAGGGCGCCTTTCTCGTCGCAAACGAGGTCGGCCGGGCGATGGTCAGGGCGAAGCGGCCGGGCAGCATCATCAACATTGCCTCGATCCTCGGCTTCCGCATCACCGGGCAACTCGCACCCTATGCCGCATCGAAGGCCGGGCTCCTTCATCTCACCAAGTCGCTGGCACTCGACTGGGCGCGCTACGGCATCCGGGTGAACGCGATTGCACCGGGCTATTTTCGGACCGACATCAATGACGATTTCTGGGACACCGAACCGGGCAAGGCGATGATCAACCGCATTCCGCAGCGGCGGCTGGGCGAGTTGGAAAATCTCGACGGGCCGCTGCTGCTGCTCGCGTCGGATGCGAGCGCGTACATGACGGGGACGACTGTCACGGTGGACGGCGGGCATCTGGTGAGCGCACTCTGACGACTTCTCCCCTCCCTTCCAGGGAGGGGAAGGATCAGGTCAGCACGTCCCGCGTCGCTTCCTCGAACGGCTCGAATGTCTCCCCGTGGCGCAGCTTGACGACCCATTCGGGGTCCTGGAGCAGCGCCCGGCCTACCCCGACCAGGTCATATTCGCCGCGCGCGAGCCGTTCGGCGACCTCGGGCACGACCGAGTGATCCTGATCCTTCGCCACCACCCCGCCGACATCGCCGGGACGAAAGCCGATCGTGCCTACCGTCATCGACGGCTTACCGGTGACCTTTTTCGCCCAGCCCGCGAGGTTGAGCGGCGCGCCGTCGAACTCAGGCCGCTCGACGAAGCGCTGGCTGCCGTCGAAGACATCCACGCCGGCATCGGCCAGCGGGGCGAGCAGTTCCTCCAGTTCGGCGGGCGTGTTGGCGAGCTTCGCCTTCACGTCCTGCTGTTTCCATTGCGAGAAGCGAAAGATGATCGGCTTGTCGGGCCCGATCTCGCGGCGGATCGCTCTGACGAATTCGGCTGCGAAACTCGCGCGCTTCGCGATACTGCCGCCCCATCGGTCGGTGCGTCGGTTGGTCTCCGCCCAGAAGAAGACATCGGGCAGATACCCGTGTGCGCCGTGGATCGCGATGCCGTCGAAGCCGACCGCCATCGCGTTGCGCGCGCTGCGGGCATAGGCGGCGATGACGTCGGCGATCTCCTCCTCGGTCATCGGCCGGGTCGGCGCGCCGGTCTCCTGTTTGAAGCGGTCGCTCACCATACTCAGTCGATCGAGCGGCCCCCAGAGACCTGAAGGTCGGCACGATGGCGCGTCGGGGCAGGGGCCGCTGCCTGGTCGCCGCATGCTGCCCTGATGCCACAACTGGGGGACGATCAGCCCACCCGCCGCGTGGACTGCGTCGACCACGCCACGCCAGGCCGCCAGGGCCGCCGGATCGTGGAGATTGGGGACATCGAGCCCATCGACCCCGCTGTCGCCGAGCGCGGCGGGATGGTCGATCACCGTCCCTTCGGTGATGATCAGGCCGACGCCGGCCGCTGCGCGGCGCGCATAATAGCCAGCCATGCCGGGGCCCGGTACGCCGCCGGGGCTAAAGCAGCGCGTCATCGGCGCCATGACGATGCGGTTACGAAGTGTCAGGCTCTTGAGGGTGAAGGGCTCGAAATAGGGCCTTACTATTTCGCTGGCCATCAATGTCCGCCGCCGCCGAACCCGATCGGCCGCTTGGGCTTCGGTACCAGCCATACCCAGCTGGCGACCACCAGGGTGAGGATTCCGGCGATCAGGAACATCTTGTCGGTCGCGAGGGTCAAAGCCTCCTTGTCGACGAGCTGGGTGATCAGACCCCTGATCTGCTCGGTCGAGAAGCCGCGTTCGGCGAGTGTCGCGCTGGTCTCGCCATAGTTGATCTTGCCCGACAGTTCGCTGCCGGCGACCCGCGCCTGATCGTTCCAGTAGGTCATCGCGAGCGAGGTCGAGATCGCGAGCGCGATCGTTCGAGTGAAATTGGACAGACCGGCCGCCGATGCCAGTTCCTTCGGTGGCACCGCGCTGAGCGACAGGGCGTTCACGGTGATGAAGAAGAAGGGCATGCCGAGACCCATCAGCAGCTGCGGTGCCATCAGGGTGAACAGGTCGGAACTGCTCGTCCAGTTGATGCGCAGGAAGGTGCACAGGCCGACCCAGCCGAGGCCTGCCGACAGGAGCAGTCTCGGATCATATTTTGCCAGAAGTTTTGGCGGGAAGCGCGCGACGAACAACCCCATCGCCGCTGTCATGGCGGTCACGAAACCCGACTGGGTCGCGGTATATCCCAGCGAGATCTGCATCCACTGGGGAATGACGACGATACCGGCGAAATAGGTCCCGAAGCCTAGGGCAAGCACGACCACGCCAATCGTGAACGCACGGTGGCGGAAGATCCGGATATCGACGATCGGATGATCGTCGGTGAGCTCCCAGATGACGAAGACGACAAAGAAAACCAGGGAGCTGATGCCAAGGCCGAGGACGAGCGGGTCGGAGAACCAGTCATGCTCCCGGCCAATGTCGAGCATGATCTGGAGGCAGGAGATCCAGACGATGAGCAGCAACAGCCCGACAATGTCGATCGGCAGCTTGGTGGTTGGCGTCTCGACCGGCTTGAGCAGCGCACGTGCGGCACCGGCGCAGAAGATCACCACCGGCACGTTGATGAAGAAAATCCAGTGCCAGCTCATATTGTCGCTGATGAAACCGCCGACGATGGGCCCGGAGGCAGGCCCCATCAGCGATGTCATCGCCCATATGCCCATCGCCTGTGCTCGCTTTTCTGGCGGATAGACGCGCATCAGCAAAGTCTGGGTCAATGGCATCAGCGGACCGCCGCACAATCCCTGGCCCACCCGGCAGGCGACCAGCATACCAAGGGTCAGTGAACTGCCGCACAGTACCGAGAAGATGCCGAAGCCGAAGGCGCTCAGCGTGAACATCCGCACCGCGCCGAAGCGGTTGGCGAGCCAACCGGTCAACGGCACGACGATCGCTTCGGCGACGGCATAGGAGGTGATCACCCAGGTGCCCTGGCTGGGCGAGATGCCGAGGTCGCCGGCAATGTGCGGCACCGAAACATTGGCGATGGTCAGGTCAAGCACCACCATGAAATTCGCCAGGCCCAGCGCGAGCCCGCCGAACATCCTCTGGCGCGGGGTCAGAAGATTATAGGGTTCGATGGTGGCCATGGGCCGGGGTTCACATCAATCGTCGGAGAGGTCGATTTCCGCATCCATCGACAAGCCGACGCGCAGCGGATGTTCGGCGAGCTCCTTCGGATCGATCGCGATGCGGACCGGCACGCGCTGCACGACCTTGATCCAGTTGCCGGTCGCGTTCTGCGCGGGGATGAGTGCGAAGGCGGAACCCGTGCCGCCCGAGAAGCCCACGACCTTGCCATGATATTTCACGCTGCTGCCGTAAATGTCGGCGGTCAGTGTGGCGGGCTGCCCGGGCTTGACCCGCCGCAGCTGCCGTTCCTTGAAATTGGCGTCGACATAGACCCTGTCGAGCGGGACGATCATCATGATCGAGCTGCCGGCAGCCACACGCTGACCGATCTGAACCTGGCGCCGGGTGATGATGCCGTCGATCGGTGCGCGGATGACTGTACGGTTGAGGTCGAGCTTAGCAGAGGCGAGCTTCGCCTTGGCGGCGAGCACCATGGGGTCGGTCTCGACGGTCGATCCGCTGATCATCGCCTGATTGGCGGCCAGTTCACCGGCCGCGGCGCTCTGGTTTGAACGCGCCTGGGCGACCATCGCACGGGCCGAGGAGAAGGCCTTGCGCGCGCTGCTCAGTTCTTCACCGGAAACGGCTCCCGAAGGCTGCAGCGCGAGGCGGCGATCAAGATCGATCTTGGCGTTCTGATAATCGGCCTCGGCGCGCGCGATATCGGCGCGGCGGGCATCGACCTGCGCCGAGAGCGCGTTGCTGGTCGCCGAGCTCTGTCGGAACATGCGCCGTGCGCGGGCCAGTTCGGCCTCGGCTGTATTGTAAAGGATAACGGCATTGGCGTCATCGAGCCGGACGAGGATGTCGCCGGCTTTGACCGCCTGGGTGTCGCTTACCAGCACGGCGGTGACCTGCCCGTTCACCAGCGGGGTCACCTGCGCGACCTCGGCGTTCACATAGGCATTGTCGGTGGCGACATGGTTGCGGCCGATCAGCAGATACCAAAGACCCCACAGAATCGCCACGGCGCCGACAATCAGCGCCAGGCGGGTGAGCCAGAGTTTGCGCTTCTGCTGCCGCGCGGCCTTCAGCGCTGCGGCATCGTCTTCGGCGCCGTCAGCGGGCTTGGTGGCGGGATCGGCGTCAGCCATTCGAACGGTCCTTGATGTCTGCAGTGGTTGACGTGGTGAAGCCGCCGCCCAATGCGCGGACGAGCGCGATGTCTACGGCGAACATCCGCGCGCCGAGATTGGCGACGGAACGGCGCGCTTGCAACAGCCTCTCTTCGGATGTCAGCACGTTGAGATAGGTCGAAAGGCCGCCCTGGTAGCGTTTGACCGCGATCGCATAGGCTTCTTCGGAAGCCGCGAGCGCTTCGCGCGACTGGGCCAGCCGATCGGTCAGCGCATGCTGACCCGTCATCGCGTCGGCGACCTCGCGATAGGCGTTGAGGACGGTCTTGTCGTAATTGGCGACCGCCTCGTCATAGGTGGCGCGGGCGCCCCGATACCGTCCGCTGAGCGCGCCGCCGTGGAAGATCGGCAGGCTGATCGCCGGGCCGACGGTGCCGATTGTGGCGGCACTCTTGGTAAGGTTGTCTATGCCGAGCGATTGCCGGCCGATCAGCGCGCGCAGCGAGATCGCCGGGTAGAAATCGGCGCGTGCCACCTTGATCCGGCTGGCAGCGGCCTCGGCACGCGCGCGTGCCGCGACGATGTCGGGGCGGCGGCCGATCAGTTCGGTGGTGATCTCCGCCGGGAGCCCGGGCTGGTGGAGACTGGCGATCGTCGGTCTGGTGATCGAGAGGCCGCGATCAGGGCCGGCCCCGATCAGCGCGGCGAGCTGGTTGCGCGTCATCGCGATCAGCTCGTCGGCAGCGGCCAGATCGGCGCGTGCGGCGGGCAGTGCGGCATCGGCCTGCTTGAGCTCGGCGCGGGTGTCGAGGCCATTGGTGACCCTGTCGGACACGAGCTT
>CANJRZ010000098.1 GCA_947476735.1 Sphingomonadaceae bacterium | reverse complement strand
TGCCCCTCGCTGCGGCGCGCAAACCCGCTCCGGCTCGCCCTGTCGCTCGCCGGCCATCCACGGGCGGGCGCGCTGCCGCATGCACGGCGGCAAGGGGAGCGGTGCGCCGCGCGGCAATCTCAATGCCAGGAAGCATGGCGCCTTCACCGGAGGGATGAAGGACATCGCCCGTTACATCCGGATCACCGCGATGGTGGTGAAGCACGCCAATCGCACCATCTGGCTCGAAGACTGCGCGCGCCACCACGCCGCTCTCGACCGCCGGATCGCGGTGCTCCGTACAGCAGTCATGCTTGATCCAGGTCGGGATTGCCCCCGGCAATCCCTGGGCCAAGCCGCGAGGATCGATCACCTGGATCGACAAAACACCCCTGTCGATTTGGGCGAACAACCCCATGCACCCGGAAATCCGGCTGTCGCCTGTACCCATGGCGTCATCCCGGACTTGATCCGGGATCCCGCTTTTTCTGCTCCGTGCCAGGGCAGCGGGACCCATCGGGCGGGTGCAAACGTCCCCCGGACGTTCGCGGCCGTGTCCGGGGGACATGGCGGCCCGCCCGATCACGCCCGGGGTGGCGATTCAAACTGGTCGAACAAATTCCCGATTATGGGTCGACATTCCGTTCAGACCGAGCCGAAAATGGTGGTTTCTGGTGACCCGGAGCGCAGCGTACTCAAGCTAGGTGAGCACCGGACGCGCCGGAAATCGCCATTTGCAGGCCGGTATGGGCGGACTGGCGGCCCGTCCTCAAACATTCCCGCCGATCAGATCGCCAAGCCCGCCGAGCACCGATCCTTCGCCCCGGTTCTGCCCGCCGCGGCTGCCCGCCGCCGCGAGCATCCGCCCGGCCAGCCGCGAGAAGGGCAGCGACTGGATCCACACCTTGCCCGGCCCGGTCAGCCGCGCGAAGAACAGGCCTTCGCCGCCGAACAGCACGCTTTTCACGCCACCTGCCGTGATCAGGTCGAAGTCGACGCTCGGCGTATAGGCGGCGAGGCAGCCGGTATCGACATGGAGCTCCTCGCCCGCTGCCAGCTCGCGCTCGACCACGGTGCCGCCCATCTGGACGAACACCCAGCCGTCGCCGTCGAGCTTCTGCATGATGAAGCCTTCGCCGCCGAACAGGCCGGTCATCACCTTGCGCTGGAAATGGATACCGATCGAGACGCCCTTGGCGGCCGCCAGGAAACTGTCCTTCTGGCAGATGAGGCTGCCGCCGAGTTCGTCGAGCTTGAGCGGCAGGATCGCCCCGGGCGTCGGCGATGCGAACGCGACCCGCGCCTTGCCACGGCCCTGGTGGGTGAAGACGGTGGTGAACAGGCTCTCGCCCGTCACCAGCCTTTTGCCGGCGCCGAGCAGCTTGCCCATGAAGCCCTGGTCGCTGCCGCCGCTGCCGTCGCCGAACACCGTGGTCATGGTGATGCTGGCGTCCTTCCACACCAGCGCGCCGGCCTCGGCGACCGCGCTCTCGCCCGGATCGAGTTCGATCTCGACGAACTGGAGCTCCTGGCCCTTGATCTCGAAATCGATGTCGTCGGCGATGCCGGCGGTGCGGGCATGCTGTTGCCGGGGCTGCTGCCAGGGGCTTTCAAAGGGCATGATTGGTCTCCGCCAATGGGTTGGAATGTGCCGCCGCTTAGCATGTCGAATGGACATGCCAATGACAGGCGGCGATGTGCACGGCGATTGATACCGTATCCGGCGCAGGGCTTCGGCCCGGTTGAACGGGTTACTTACCGAGGCGTAACGTTTTCGGCTGCGCTTGATCCGCTTGGGGGCGGGCGATATCATCCGGCGGCATAACTGTGCAGATCGCGAGTCTTGCTGAGGTTACAGGCAATGGTGGGCGTAAAACCCTTCTCCTCAGCCCGGCTTAATGCATTGAAATTCGGTTCCAGAGCGTAGGGCATGCCGCATGTTTTCGGCATGAAACGGGGGTTGTAATGGCGAGAATTCTCAATCTTTTCGGAATAAATGCGACCCCTGATAAACATTCGGACAGTGAATCTGCGGATTCTTCTTCGAAGAAGATATCGCTCGACTATGATATGCTGGGGATAGACGGCGCCGATACAGCGATTTTCGGATCGCTTGCCGAGACTCAACAGTCGATCGACAGTACCTTGTCATCGGTAGTCGACGGCCTGGCGAGCGTACATTCGCTGACGTCGCAGATGTCGGCGCTTCAGAGCAATTTCGACGTCGCAGATGTCGGCGCTTCAGAGCAATTTCGGCTCGCTGTTCGAAGACTATCGCAAGCTGGTCGTCGCCAGCCTCAAGCTCGAGCAGGACCGCGATCGACTCAGCGATCAGCATCGCGCGAAGACGGACGAGGCCGAATCCTTCCGTACCGAAGCTACGTCGCTCCGCCGGGAGCTGGAGACGGCGCGCATCCATCTGACGAAAGCGGTGGACGACGCCGAATCGTCCGAGAAGCGCAATCACCTGCTGGAGATCGCCAGGAAGGAAGCCGAGCAACAGCTCGCCACGGCTTCCTATAGCTTGCGGGCGGTCAGCGACGAGGCTGAGTCCCAGAAGCTGGAGCTGATATCGCTTCGCCAGCAGGTCGAAGCCGACGCCGGCCGGATCACCGATCTATCTGCCAAGCATCATGAGGCTTATGAAAAGTCGCTGCTGCTGGCGGAGCGCTGCGACAATTACGAATCCACGCTGAAGAGCTGCTACGACCAGATCTCGGCGCTCCAGGGCAATATCGAGAGCCTCACCCAGGAAAGGCAATCTGGAAAGCTATGCCCAGCAGAAGGATGCCGAAACTACCCAGCTTCGCGCGGATATCTCCCGAGCGTTCGAAAAGTCCCAGGCCGACATCAAGGCGAAGGACAGGGAAATCGCCGAAGTCAGGGCCGAGAATGAGAGCTATCGGGCGAGCGGGAAAATCCTCGAGCAGATCAACCTCGAGCTCAAGTTCGACAACGAGGCCAAGGCCTCTCAGCTTCGCCATCAGGAAGAACTGATCGGCAAGCATAAGCTGTCGATCAACAAGATGGAAGCCAAGCTGAGCCGGGTGACTGCCGATCTCGAAACGGCGCAGGCGGCGAGGTCGCAGATCGAACAGGCTCGCTCGGCGATGTCGTCGCGGGTCGAAGCGGTGACGCAGGCGCTGCGCGGCCGCGAGGCCGACGTCAGCCGGCTGGAAGCCGAGGTCGCCAAGCTGACCAACCAGCTCGAGGATCATACTGCGCGGTCGCGTGGCATGATCGAGGCGCTGCAATCGCGCGTCTTCGAGCTCGAAAAGGATCTGGCGGCACAGAAAAACGAGACGGCCTATTATTATGCGCAGGTCGAAATCATGAAAAAGCCCGAAAATCGCATTCCGACCAACGGGCAATAGACGGCGAGTATTGCGTAGACAGCAATTGATTTGAGACGAGTGAGTAAGGGTGGGGCCAAGAATACTCAGCTGGTTCCCGGAGCGTGAGATTTATCTGCGTTCCAGGGGGAAGGTCCGCTTTGTGCGGATTTCCCCGTTGCGCCAGCTTGCCTTCAGCGTGGCGCTGCTCATCGCGCTGATCGCCTGGCTCGGCACGTCGCTATCGGCGTTCGCGGAGCATATGCGCCTCGGTTATGAGCGCGAAAGGCTGCAGCTGCATTCGCAGCAGATTCAGTTGCAGGACCGCAGCTTGCGGCAGAACCGCCGCCAGCTTGACGAGCGCGCCCGCACCCTTGAATCGCGACAGCGTCAGCTCGAGCGGATCGTCCAGCAATATCTGGGTATCGAGTTTTCGCGGGCTCCTGTGCCGAAGGGAACGCGCCAATCGAAAGCCGCTTCGATCGATCAGCGCCTTGCCCTGATCGAGCGGCGGCAACTTGGTTTCGCGAGCGAAGTCACGCGGACGACCAGCGCCGAGCAGGAGCGGCAGAGCAAGGCGCTGCGCAAGCTCGGCCTGCTCGCGCCGCGCGGCGGCGAAGCACGGGGCGGACCGTTCATCCCCTATGACGGACCGATGCCGATGGAGGCTGCGCCTTCGGCCGACGAGCTGTTTGCGGGCCTGCGCTATTCGCTCGGTCAATGGCAGGCAAGCAAGGGTTTCATGGCCGCGCTGCCGGTCGGCCGGCCGGTCAATCGCCTGCTGTTGAGCAGCCCGTTCGGCGTGCGGTCCGATCCGTTTACCCATCGGCGAGCCGCCCATCTCGGCCAGGATTTCCGTGGTCCCTATGGTGATCCGATCATGGCGGCGGGCGAGGGCAGGGTCATCCATGCCGGATGGATGGCGGGCTATGGCAAGGCGGTCGCGGTCGATCACGGTTTTCACCTGGTTTCGCTCTACGGTCACATGTCCCGGATACTCGTTCAGGACGGCCAGCAGGTGGAGCGCGGCGAGCGGCTCGGGTTGATGGGTTCGACCGGCCGCTCGACCGGATCGCATCTTCATTTCGAGGTGCGGCTGAACGGACGAAGCATCAACCCGAGGCCATTGATGGAGATGAACCTTGTTCGATCGATCCGGAACCAAGGCTAGCCGCCGCCCTGCGGCAAAGGACTCCGCGGGCGGTTTCTCGGTGATCGCCAGCGACGTGAAGATCGCCGGCAACATCACCGCCGGGGCCGACATCCAGATCAACGGTCTGGTCGAAGGCGATGTCCAGTGCGGCCATCTGTCGATCGGCGAGGGAGGTTGCGTGGTCGGATCGATCACTGCCGAGACAGTGACCCTGGCCGGCACCGTGGAGGGACCGATCAGCGCGACCAAGGTCGAATTGCTCGGCACCGCGCAGATCTCCGGCGACGTGAGCTATCAGGACCTTCGGATCGAGCTCGGCGCCAAGATCTCGGGCAAGCTCCACTGGATCCAGGACCGCGGCCTGAAACTGGTCAAGAGCGAGGCGGCGGCGGAATAGTTCAGATCCTCCCGTCGCCTTGCGACAGGATGGACCAGTGCTAGCCCATGACCGCGAGCAGGTCCTTCGCGTCGACCGCATGGCCGGGCGAGACCACCAGTTCGGCGACCGTGCCCGCCGCCTTTGCGAAGACCGAGACCTCCATCTTCATGGCTTCGAGAGTCATCAGCAGCTGACCTTCGTCAACCTTGTCGCCGGCAGCGACATTGACGGTCGAGACCATGCCCGGCATCGGCGCCGCGACATGCTTGTCGTTGCCGGGATCGGCGACGCGCCGCTGCGGACGACCCGCCGCCGCCTTGCGGTTGGCCATGGTGATGATCCGCGGCTGGCCGTTCAGCTCGAAAAAGAGCCGGACATTGCCGTCCTCCTCGGTCTCGCCAATCGCCGTCAGGCTGATCACCAGCGACTTGCCCTGGTCGATCTCGACCGTGGTCTCGTCACCGGGTGCCATGCCGTAGAAATAGACGGGCGTCCGCAGGGCCGCGACCGGACCATATTGGCGCCTCGCCTCGGCAAAGCCCTGGAAGACCTTCGGGTACATCAGATAGCTGGCGAACTCATTCTCGCTGAGCGCGCGCCCGCATTTCTTTTCAGCCTCGACGCGTTCGGCGGCAAGGTCGGCGGGTTTCATCAGACTCGCAGGCCGCGCGGTATAGGGTTTCTCGTCGCCCAGCACCCGCTTCGAAATGTCCTGGGGCCACCCCCCAGGCGGCTGACCGAGGTCGCCGCGCAGCATCTCCACGACAGAGCCGGGGAAGGCGATATCGCGCGCGGGGTCGAGCACGTCCTCAGGCTTGAGGTCCTGCGCCACCATCATCAAAGCCATGTCGCCCACCACCTTGGAGGACGGTGTCACCTTGACGATGTCGCCGAACAGCATGTTGGCGTCATGATAGGCGCGCGCCACTTCGTGCCAGCGCGTTTCGAGGCCCAGACTGCGGGCCTGCTCGCGCAGATTGGTGAACTGGCCGCCCGGCATCTCGTGGAGATAGACCTCCGAGGCTCCCGATTTCAGATCGCTCTCGAACGCGGCATATTGGGTGCGGACCGCTTCCCAATAGAAACTCAACTCGCGGATCGCCTTGCCGTCGAGCCCGGTATCGCGCGGAGTATTGCGCAGTGCTTCGACCACAGAGCCGAGGCAGGGCTGCGAGGTCGTTCCCGACATCGCGTCGAGCGCCGCATCGATCGCGTCGACTCCGGCATCGACCGCGGCGATCAGCGTCGCCGCCGCTGCGCCCGAGGTGTCGTGCGTGTGGAGGTGGATTGGCAGATCGGTCGCGTCGCGCAACGCCTTGATCAGCGCGGTCGCTGCGGCTGGCTTGAGCAACCCGGCCATGTCCTTGATCGCAAGGATGTGGCAACCCGCCGCCTCGAGCTGGCGGGCGAGATCGACATAATAAGCGAGGCTGTACTTGGCCCGGTTGGGATCGAGGATGTCACCGGTATAGCAGAGCGCGCCTTCGGCGATCTTGCCGCTCTCAATCACTGCATCGATCGCAACCCGCATGTTATCGACCCAGTTAAGGCAATCGAAGATGCGGAAGACGTCGATGCCCTGCGCCGCCTGGGCGATGAAATGCTTCACCACATTGTCGGGATAATTGGTGTAGCCGACCCCGTTGGCGCCACGCAGCAGCATCTGCGTCATCAGGTTGGGAGCGCGTTCGCGGATCGCGGCGAGCCGTTCCCACGGGTCCTCCTGGAGGAAACGCATCGACACGTCGAAGGTGGCGCCGCCCCAGCATTCGAGGCTGAACAGCTGCGGCAGCCCTTTGCTATAGGCCTCCGCTGCCGCGATCATGTCGGCCGTGCGCATTCGCGTGGCAAGCAATGACTGATGCGCGTCGCGCATCGTCGTGTCGGTGACGAGAGCCTGGCTTTGCGCGCGCATCCATTTAGCGAGCCCAGCGGCGCCTTCCCTTTCGAGGATCTGCCGGGTCCCGGGTCGGATCTCGCCGCTGAGCCTGGGGGCCTTGGGCGGGCGCGCATTGGCCGGTGGTTTGGCACGGCCGACCACGTCTGGATGGCCATTGACGGTGACGTCGGCGACGTAGCGGAGCAACCGGGTTGCGCGGTCCTGCCGTTTGGCGGGCTGGAGCAGCGATGGCGTGTCGTCGATGAACTTCGTCGTATATTTATTGGCGGCGAAATCGGGGTGGGTCAGCACATTCTCGACGAAGTTGAGGTTCGTCGCGACACCCCGGATGCGATATTCGCGCAACGCCCGGACCATCCGCGCCACCACTTCGTTCGAGGTCGGCGCCCAGGCGGTGATCTTCTCGAGCAGTGGATCATAATGGCGGGTGACGACCGCGCCTGAATAGGCGGTGCCGCCATCGACCCGGATGCCATAGCCAAAGGCGCCGCGATAAGCCGTGATCCGGCCATAGTCGGGGATGAAGTTGTTCTCCGGATCCTCGGTGGTGATGCGGCACTGGAGCGCATGTCCATTGAGATGGATGTCCGCCTGAGGCGGGACGCCGGTTTCAGCGGCGATCCCCAGATGTCCGCCCTCGGCGATCTTGATCTGAGCCTTCACGATGTCGATGCCGGTGACGACCTCGGTCACCGTATGCTCCACCTGGATACGTGGGTTGACCTCGATGAAATAATAGTTGCCGTCGGTCTCATCCATCAGGAACTCGACCGTGCCGGCACCGCGATAGCCGGTAACCTTGCCGATCCGGATCGCTGCCGCACACAGTCCCTGGCGGGTCTCCTCGTCGAGATAGGGCGCGGGCGCCCGCTCGATCACTTTCTGATTGCGGCGCTGAATCGAGCAGTCGCGCTCGAACAGGTGGAAGAGATTGCCGTGGCTGTCGCCAAGCAACTGGACCTCGACATGGCGCGCGCGGCGGATCAGTTTTTCGAGATAGACCTCGTCACGGCCAAAGGCGGCCTTGGACTCGCGGCGGCCGGCACGGACCGACTCGATCAGCATTGACTCATCCTCGATCGGCCGCATGCCGCGGCCGCCTCCACCCCAGCTCGCCTTGAGCATGAGCGGATAACCAACCTTTGCCGCGAGCTTCCTTATCTCCTCGTCATCGTCGGGCAGCGGTTCGGTCGCGGGGACGACGGGGACCCTGGCCTCCTCGGCGATGTGGCGCGCCGATACCTTGTCGCCGAGCCGGCGCATGGTGTCGGGCGAGGGGCCGATGAAGATGATCCCGGCCGCGGCGCACGCCTCGGCGAAATCAGGGTTCTCCGAGAGGAAGCCATAGCCGGGATGGATCGCATCGACCTTCGCCTTTACCGCGATGTCGATGATGCGCTGATAGTCCAGATAGGCGGCGATCGGGCCGACCCCACCGCCGAGGTGATAGGCTTCGTCGGCCTTGAACCGATGCAGGCCAAGCTTGTCCTCCTCAGCGTAGATCGCGATCGTGGTAATACCCAGCTCGGTCGCGGCGCGGAAAACGCGGATGGCGATCTCGGAACGGTTTGCGACCAACAGTCGCTGGATCTTTTTGTCGGCCACGACTCACGCTCCCTGCTTTTGCCCGGGAGTGATCACATCACAGCGACGAGAGGCTGGCTACTTCTTTGTGCGGCAAGGAATTGGCGGTTGTAAGCCTATTTTTCCATCATGCGCCAGATGCCGCTCCAGTCAGCCGGTGCCTCTTCCCTGAAGCGTTCGACGCGGCGCAGCAGAGTGCTGCTGCGCGAACGACACAGCCCTGCGCAGAGCCGCATCCGCCTTGACCCAATTGGCTGCGCGATAATGAGCCAGGCCCTCGGCGTAGAGATCGAACAGCTGGCGCTTCTCGGGTGGCAGTTCACCCGCCATTGCGGCGAGCTCATAGACACGGACCGGCTCGTCGCGACCGACAACCCCGATCAGGTCAATATCTCGCGTCTCGATCGCTTCGCCGGCCATGTCGTGCGTAGCGCCGTCGATCAGCAGGTTTGTGCCATAGGCCTTATTGGCGCCCTCTAGCCGCGAGGCGAAATTTACCGTGTCGCCCATCACCGTGAAGCTACGCGCAGTCTCCGAGCCGATGCTGCCGACGATAACCTCGCCCGAAGCCAGCGCGACCCGGAAGTCGATCAGCGGCACGTCTCGGCGTAGCCCGATCACGTCCGGGACCCGCGTACGGAACGATTCGAGCCGGGCGCGCTGCTCGAGCGCGGCGGCGCAGGCCAGCCTGGCCTGATCGTTTGGATCGACGAAGGGAGGCACCCAGAAGGCCATGATCGCATCACCGATATACTTGTCGATGATCCCCGACCTGTCGCGGATCGGTGCCGACATTTCGGTGAAATAGGCGTTGATCAGGTCGACCAGCGTACTCGGCGCCAGCCGCTCGGAGATAGAGGTGAAGCCGACCAAGTCTGAAAAGAACAGGGTCGCCACACGTTTCTCACCCTCGCTTGAATATTGTCCTCCGCCGATCAACTCGGCGACGACGCGCGGATCGACATATTGGCCGAACGTATCCTTGATTCGTTCCTTCTCGCGCAGGTCGACAATCATATTGTTGAAGGCACGGGTGACGTCGCCGATCTCGTCGGTGGAAGTAACCGGCACCTCCGCCTGATCGAGCAGTCCGGCGCTCACTGCTCGGGCGCCGACCTGCAGTCGGATGATCGGCCGGGTTAGCCCGCGCGCGACCAGCCAGGCCAGCATCAGGCCGACGAACCCTGCCGTGCCGATCAGAATCAGATTGGCCTTCATCGCCAAGGTCTGGTTCTCGCCAACGATCAGCGCACCCTGCTCGACGAACAGCTCGATCTCGGCAGTGATGGTGTCGGCCAGCCGGACCACCTCGCGGGCCTGGTCATGGATTTCGACCTGCGTCACGACATCCGGGGCTGCTCCGCACGCCGCGATCATCATGCGGGCCAGCCGCCGATTCTGATATTTGAGCTCGGCGATCATCGGCTGAAGCCGCGCCATCTCGACCTTGTTGCGTTCGAGCACCGCGAGTTTCGCGCCGAGCGCGCTCAATTGTTCGGCCTTTTCACCAAGCGTGCTGGTCACCCGGTCATGGGCCGTCGCGGACGTTCGGCACGCGCTTTCCGATCGACGTTGCGAAGCCCCGCTCATCACATCAGCGCGAATCTGCTCAGCGTGAGTGGCGTCTCTCAGCTCGGTCAGCGCAATGGTAAGCGGAAACAGCGAATAATTCAGCGTGCGCAGCTGACGATGGACGTCCTCGGTGAGCAGTGCGGAATAGAGAGCCGCGCCTGCCAGCAAGATGAGTAGGCCGACGGCCACGCCGAAGATCTTTATGCTGATCGACCGGAAGAAGCTCGCCATACCTTGAACGTGATGCCGATGGCGTAAGCAGGTCAACCAGATTCTGCCTCGTCAAATGCCTTAGCGGGCCGCCAGGCCGGCATTGCCCGGGATGAGCCGGACGCCCAGCGAATTATAGGTGAAGGCAATTTCATGGTGAAAACCAACGAGGTGGAGCAACTCGATCAGTTCCTTCTCGTCGAGATGGCGGGCCAGCACGGTCCAGACCTCGTCCGATATCCGCATGTCCCGATGCAAGTCGTCGACCGCCTGCAGGATCGCCTTGTCCCGTTCCCCCCAGCCGGGTGAATCGGGGCCTTGCGCAATCCGCTCGATCTCATCGTTGCTCAGTCCGTGAACTTTGCCAGCCTTCACATGTTCACCCCACAGATAATCTGACCGGCAGACCCAGGCGGTGCGCAATACGATCAGCTCGAAATCGCGCCGGCTGAACACCAACAACGGAAAACGCCGCGCGACGAATTCCATCTGCGCCTGATATAACAAAGGATGTCGGATCATCGTTGCAACGGCATCTGGCACATCGCCAATTTCAGGCAGGCCGAAGGTCTCGCGCAGCATCGCGGCTATTCGGAGCGCGTCTTCGCCGAAGTCCTCGGGCCTGAGGGGGGGAACACGCGGGGTTTCACCGATCCGGGCTTCCAGCGTGCCGATACCGTCACTCATGCCGCTTTCCGACTCCGGAAGGTCAGCGGCAGACTCTTGATCGTCAGCGTGGCAATATCGGACTTATAGGGGATGTTATCGGGCGAGATGTTGAGTTTGATGTCCTTGAGCCGGCGGGCCACCTCTCGCGTGACGACCTTAAGCTCCATCCGCGCGAGCGCCAGGCCGACACAGCGATGCGCACCGGCGCCGAACGACATGTGCCTGGCCAGATTTGGGCGGTTGATGTCGAACGCTGCGGCATTCGGGAACTGCGCTTCGTCCTCATTGGCAGACCCGAACAGAGTGATGATCGTGGACCCGGCCGGGATCGCCTGTCCGTCGATCTCGACATCTCGGGTTGTCACCCTTGTGTTGCCGCGCGTGGGTGGAGCGAAGCGCAGCATCTCTTCGACCCACCGGGTGACGTAGCGATCATCGTCGATCGAGGCGTGGAGCTCTTCGGCCAGATCGGGTCGGGTCGCAAGGATGAAGAGCATGTTGGTGATCGCCGAGGCTACCGAGTCGTTGCCACCGATCAGGAAGGCGCGGGCGGAGGCGACCAGCTCGCCGAAATCGAGCACGTCCTCGCCATCCTCGTTGCGGGCATGGACGAGGTCGGAAATCAGGTCTTCGGTTGGAGTCTGCTGCCGCTCCTTCACCATCTCAATGACGAACTTCTGACATTCGCAAACTATCCTGGCGTTCTCGATCATCTGCTCGGGGGTCAGCATTCGACCGATCTGGGCGATCATCGCCGCTGCCCAACGCTCGATCTGGGCCGGATCGACCTCGCTCATGCCCAGTTGCTCGGCCATGATGCCGATGGTGAGAGGCAGGGCAAAATCGACGACCGCGTCGAAGCCGCCCTTATCAGCATGTTGCTCGATCATTGCGACGGTGCGTGCGGTGATCAGCGGTTCGAGCTGTCTGATCCGCTGAGGAGTGAAGGCCTTTTCCATCAGCCGGCGGATGCGGGTGTGGTTGGGCGGATCGGTCATGATCGCATCCGGGAACCAGCCGCCGCCGTCGCGCGCCATGATTGCCTTGAAATCGTCCGACCAGAGCCGTTCCCAGGCCAGCTCCATGGAATAGGTGACCGGATCGGAAAGCACCTCATTGAGCTGCTCGTAGCGCGCAACGAGATAGCCGCCGGCGCCCGGATCGAATCGAATCTTATCCTCTTTGCGGAGTTGCGCGCAAAACGCTTTTGGATCGGCCAGCACGCTCTCGTCGGTCAGCTGCATGTCGCTGGTCGAAGCCATGGTCAGAATCCTCTTTTTC
>CANJRZ010000097.1 GCA_947476735.1 Sphingomonadaceae bacterium | reverse complement strand
GCCGGGTCAGTTCACGACGATATTGCGCAAGTCCTGCCCGGCCGCGTTCGGAGTGGAAATAATAGCCATACCAGAAGCGGCATTCCCATTCGGGCGGCGCCGGCTTCATGATCGCGTTGGCGTGGAACAGGTTGTAGCCGTTCGACGAGATCAGTCCGGCGACCCGCTCCGGCCACAGCGCCGAGGCGCAGCAGGAGGCGCGGCCACCCCAGTCATAGCCCGCCAGCGTCGCCCGCTCGATGCCGAGCGCATCCATGAAATCCCGCAGATCGGCCGCGAGCGCTGCCTGCTCGCCGCTGCGGATCGTGTCCTTCGACAGGAACCGGGTCGGGCCATAGCCGCGCAGCCAGGGCGCCAGCACATGCCAGCCCTCTGCCGCGAGCATCTCACCCGCTTCGACACAGGCGTGTGCGTCATAGGGAAAGCCGTGCATCAGGATGGCAACCGGGTCACCGGCCTTGCCCGCCTCGAAATAGCCGATGTCGAGGATGGCGGTCTTCACGCTGCGCTGGTGCATGCCTATTCTCCTATTCTTTGTCGGCCGTGGCGCGAAGCTCGCGGAAATAGGCGACGATGTCGATCCGTTGCTGGATGTCGCGCACCCTGATTCCGCTCATGTTGGTTCCCGGCACATAGGCCGACGGATCGGCAAGGAAGATGTTGATCGACAACTCATCCCAGCTTTGCGGGAACTGCACCATCGCCGGTGAATAAGGGAAGTCCTTCAGCACGCCCGCCTGACGGCTGTAGACGGTGCGGAGATTGGGTCCCTGGTCCTGTGACGAACTGGTCTCGCCGACGCTGTGGCAGGCCGAGCATGTCTTCTCGAACGCGATCCGGCCACGGGTCGCATCGCCCGGCGCGGCTTCTGCGATCATACCCGGCCCGACCGGCTTTTCCTTTGCCGCGACGCGACTGCGCTGGGCAGGTGAGGGGCGTCCGGGCATCAGCCGCAGCAGGCGACCGTCGTCGCGATCGGTCAGCAGCCAGATATAGCCGTCAGGGCCGACACGGACATCGCGGATGCGCTCGTCGAAATCGGTCAGCAGGCGCTCCCGCAGGAGCACTGTCTTGCCGCGGATCCTGATCCGTTCGAGCGCCTGACCGCCGAGCAGCCCGGTGAAGAAGCTGCCCCGCCAGCGCGGGTAGCGCGCGCCTTCATAGTAGGTCAGGCCCGATGGCGTCCCTGCCGGCATCCATACCAGGATCGGGTCCTCGACCCCGGGCGCGAACTGCCGCGGTGCGACCACGCCGCCGCCATAGTCGAAGCCCCATGTCGCCTTAGCCCAGCCGAAGTTGCCGCCTGCCCTGAGCAGGTTGAACTCGTCGCCGCCGCGCGGGCCGGGCTCTACTTCGTAGACGTCGCCATTGGCCATGCGGAACAGGCCCGATGTGACCCGATGCCCATAGGTCCATATTTCCGGAAGAGCCTTGGGATCGTTGAAGAAGGGATTGTCCCTGGGCACCGATCCGTCACGATTGATCCGAAGGATCTTGCCGATCTCGGAATCGAGCATCTGGGCAAGCGGACGATGGTAATTATCCTCGGTGACGCCAACGAGCAGCGTCTTGTCGGCCAGGAACAGGATGCGGCCGACGGTTCGTCCCGATCCCGAGATGGAAGCGCGGGTCCGGTAGATCCGGGTCGCATCGGTGAATCCGTGGCGGGCGGGTACCCAGCGCAGTCGCCAGACAGCGGTGCCGTGCGCTTCGTGATCGCCGTCGCTGGTCAGCAGATAGACGAAATGACTGGCCGCAAAATCGGGATCGAGAGCGATGTCCATCGGACCGTTCAGGGCGTTCTGGTAGCTCGCCGGTACGCCTGACAGCGGTTTCGGGTCGAGTATGCCCTTGCGAATCAGCCTGATCCCGCCTTCGCGTTCGGGGATCAGCATGTCGCCGTTCGGAAGCCAGGCGATCGCAGTGGGATATTTCAGTCCCTTGGCGACCTGCTCGGTCCAGAAAGGCTGGCTGCCGTCGTCGATGACGGCAGGAGCGGCAGAGAGGGGAACGCAAAGGAAGAATGCTGCTGAGAGCGCGGCCAGGCCGACTTTCCACCTCTCCATTCGAACTTCCCCACCGGTTCGCTTGTCGGCCGATGGGTACAACAATCGCGCAGAGCTTCAACCGCTTTGAACGGACGGTTCCTCCCCCGGAAATCCAGGGGAGGAATTAGACGAGGTCAGAGCCTTTCGAGGATCGTCGCGTTGGCCATGCCGCCGCCTTCGCACATCGTCTGCAGGCCCCAACGCTTGCCGCTGGCATGCAAGGAGTGGATCAGCGTCGCCATCAGCTTGGCGCCCGAGGCACCGAGCGGGTGTCCGAGCGCAATGCCGCCGCCATTGACGTTGGTCTTCGCCGGATCTGCACCGGTGGTCTTGAGCCAGGCGAGGACAACAGAGGCGAACGCTTCGTTGCACTCGAACAGATCGATATCGTCGATCTTCATGCCCGCGCGTTCCAGCACTCGCAGGGTCGCGCCGGTTGGCTCCTCGAGCATGGTGATCGGATTGCCGGCGGTCACCGCGAACTGGTGAATCCGCGCAATCGGCTTCAGATTATGGATCTTCAGCGCCCGCTCGCTGACCACCAGCACGGCGGCCGATCCGTCGCAGATCTGGCTGGCATTGCCGGCGGTGATCACGCCGCCTTCCGACAGCGTCTTGAGCCCGGCAAGCGACTCCATCGAACCGTCATAGCGGATGCCCTCGTCGCGGGTGGCGAAGCCGGGGCCATCCTCGGTCATGATCGGCAGCTTGATTAATTCGGCGTCGAAAGCTCCGGCCAGGGTGGCCGCGCCAGCGCGGCGATGCGATTCGAGCGCGAATGCGTCGAGTTGCTCGCGGGTAAAGCCGTGCTTCTCGGCAATCATCTGCGCACCGACGAACTGGCTGAATTCCTCGATGCCGTACTTTTTCTTGATCCGTGGCGACACCGGACCCTCGCCAATCCCGGCCTGGGCATGGAGGTTATAGTTGGAACCCAGCGGCACGCGGGTCATGCTTTCTGTGCCGGCCGCGATGATGATGTCCTGCGTGCCCGACAGGATCGCCTGGGCGGCGAACTGGACGGCCTGCTGTGAGGAGCCGCATTGCCGGTCGATCGTCACGGCGGGAACGCTTTCGGGAAGCTTGGAGCCGAGGACGCAATTACGGCCGAACGCCCAGGTCTGTTCGCCGCCCTGGGTAACGCAGCCCATGATGACATCTTCGACCGCTGCGGGATCGATGCCCGCACGGTCGACCACCGCGTTGAGCGCTTCGGCGCCCATGTCGGCGGGATGCCAGCCGGCGAGCTGGCCCTTGCGGCGCCCACCGGCGGTGCGGGCGGCGGCAACAATATAAGCTTCGGCCATTATTCGATTCCTGTCTGGAAAAAATTCAGCAACGGCAGACGCCGCCGGTCGATGACCGGCGGCGTCCTTATATCGTCTTCAGCGCGGTGCCAGGCGGACGGCGCCGTCGATACGGATGGTCTCGCCGTTGATCATCGGGTTGGAGATGATCGAGTCGACCAGCATGGCATATTCCTTGGCGGTGCCGAGGCGCTTGGGGAACGGCGTGTTCTCGCCGAGCGACTTCTGAACCTCGATCGGCAGGCTCTCCATCATCGGCGTAATGAACAGGCCGGGTGCAATGGCATTCACGCGGATGCCGTACTGCGCGAGGTCGCGCGCCACCGGCAGGGTCATGCCGACGATGCCACCCTTGGACGACGAATAGGCCGCCTGGCCGATCTGGCCTTCATAGGCCGCGACGCTGGCGGTCGAGATGATCACACCCTGCTCTTCGCCAATCGGCTCCAGGCCGGCGGCAGCGAGGCGCGCGGCGAACTGCGACAGCACCGAGAAGGTGCCGATCAGGTTGATCTCGATCGTCCGGCGATAGGCGGCAAGCGGATGTGCGGCGCCCTTGGTGATGACGCGGCCGCCATGGGCAATACCTGCGCAGTTGACGAGGATCCGGGCAACGCCATTGGCGGCCTGGGCTGCGTCGAGCCCGGCGATCACGCTCTCCTCGTTGGTCACGTCGACCTTCTGGAAGCTGCCGCCGATTTTAGCGGCGTGGGCGTTGCCGAGCTCTTCGTTCACGTCGAAGATGGTGACCTTCGCTCCCTTGGCAGCGAGCATTGCGGCGGTGGCGCCACCTAGGCCCGAGGCTCCGCCGGTGACGATCGCGGCGACATTTTTCACTTCCATCAGATGACTCCTTTTATGTGATGTTGATGCTCAAAAAGCGCGGCCAGCGACCATGCGCAGATGCTTCTGCTCATCATCGCTCTCCGCGTCACGAATCGCTGTCTGCGTCTAGTAGAGAATCATGGCGCAGCGTTGAACTTACTTCGGGGTCATTGAGTTACTCATGAGTATATGTCAATAGCTCCTTATGGATGAACCCAGCGACCCGGCTATGACCTCTCCCTTCCGTTCCGCGCAGGGGCGGAGCGAGGATCGCGCTATCAAGCGCCAGGCGTTGCTGACGGCGGCGGTGCGGCTGTTCAATGAGCGCGGCTTCCACGCTACCTCGCTCGACGAGGTCGCCACCAGCGTCGGCGTGACCAAGCCGCTCGTCTATCATTATCTCGGCAACAAGGATCAGGTGCTGCTCGAATGCGTCAGCTTCGGCCTTGCTCAATTGCGCGAGGTGGCGGAGGCGGCGCGTGCGGTGCCCGGTCGTGGAATCGACCGGCTTAAGGCGTTTCTCAGGCGTTACGCCGAAGTGGTGATGGGCGATTTTGGCCGCTGCGTGATCCGCACAAGTGACGAGATGCTGACCGCCGACAGCCGGGCGCGGTTTCGCGCGGCCAAGCGCGAGATGGATGCAGCGATGCGCGAGATGCTCGAGGCTGCAGTCGCCGACGGTTCGGTCCGGATCGCCGATGTCCGCCTGACCGCGTTCACCATCGCCGGTGCGCTCAACTGGTCGGCCCGCTGGCACAATGACGACGCTGGGCAGAGCAGGGCCGAGACCGCCCGCGATATGGTCGATATCCTCTGCGCCGGTCTGGAGCCGCGGTGATCCCCGCCGCACTTGATAGGCGCGAGAACGGCTTCTAAGAGCCGGCAAGACTCGGTTTCACATGCAATTTGGGAGCAGGACAGCATGAGCGAATTTCAGACCATAATCGTCGAGAAGCAGGGCGCGGTGACGGTTGTCACCCTCAACCGTCCCGAGGCGCTGAACGCGCTCAATAGCCAGGTGCTCGCCGATCTCCTCGTCGCCTTCACGGCCTATGACGCGGATAGCTCGCAGCGCTGCCTGGTGCTGACCGGCAGTGAGAAGGCGTTTGCCGCCGGCGCTGACATCAAGGAAATGCAGCCGCGCGGCTTCTCGCAGATGTTCGGCGAGAATTATTTTGCCGGCACCAGCCAGATCGCCGCGACCCGCAAGCCGTGGATCGCCGCGGTGGCCGGTTTCGCCCTCGGCGGCGGTTGCGAGCTGGCGATGACCGCCGATTTCATCATCGCCGCGGACACCGCCCGTTTCGGTCAGCCCGAGGTCAAGCTCGGCGTCGCCCCGGGCATCGGCGGTTCGCAGCGCCTCGCGCGCGCGGTCGGTAAGGCCAAGGCGATGGAAATGTGCCTGACCGGGCGGATGATGAAGGCGCCTGAGGCCGAGCAGTCTGGCCTCGTCGCCAAGGTGGTGCCGGCGGCCGATCTGATGACCGAAGCGCTCAAGACCGCCAATGAGATCGCGGCAATGCCGCCGCTTGCCGCCATCGCCAACAAGGAGATGGTCAACATGGCCTTCGAGACGACCTTGCAGGCCGGCCTGATCTTCGAGCGTCGCCTGTTCAACGGCCTCTGCTCGACCGAGGACAAGAGCGAAGGCATGACCGCTTTCGCCGAGAAGCGCGCCGGCAACTTCACCGGCCGCTGATTTCTGACTGCTGATTGACGCTCCCGGCCGATCAGGCCGGGGCGTCGGTCACACCGCCATCCGCGCCAGCCGGTCGTTGATGATCGCGCGCGCTTCGGCAATCATCCGTTCGATCACCTCGGCGACCGTGGGAATATCGTGGACCAGGCCCTGGACCTGGCCCAGCCAGACCAGACCGTGATCGATGTCGCCGGTCTCAAGCGTCTCCTTGCCTTTCACGCCGCGGACCAGCTCGGCGATGTCCTCGAACGTGCTGTCGTGGCGCGCCGAAATCTCGACGACCTTGTCCGACACGCTGTTTTTCGCGCAGCGGCCGCTGTTGTGGAATTTCCGAAAGATCAGGTTGGTGCCGCGCTCGTCATTGGCGAGTCCGAGCTGCTTGATGTTCTCATGGACCGGCGACTCCTTGGTCAGGACGAAGCGCGTGCCCATGTTCACGCCCTCGGCGCCGAGCGCCAGCGCCGCGGCGAGGCCACGCCCGTCGCCGATGCCGCCGCTGGTGATCACCGGTATCTTGAGTGCATCCACCGTCACCGGGGTCAGCACCAGCCCGCCGATATCGTCCTCGCCGGGATGCCCCGCGCATTCGAAGCCGTCGATCGAGATCACATCGACGCCCTTGCGCTCGGCGGTCAGCGCGTGCCGCACGGAGGTGCATTTATGGATGATCTTGATGCCCGCCTCCTTGAACTCGTCGACATGCTCCTTGGGGTTGTGCCCGGCGGTCTCGACGATCTTGACCCCGCTCTCGATGATCGCCCGGCGATAGCCGTCATAGGGGCGCTCGATGATCGACGGCAGGATCGTCAGGTTCACGCCGAACGGCTTGTCGGTCATCGACTTGCAGCGCTCGATCTCGAGCCGCAGGGCATCGGGCGTCGGTTCGGTAAGCGCGGTCAGCATGCCCACCCCGCCCGCGTTCGACACCGCCGAGGCCAGCTCGGCCCGTCCGACCCATTGCATCCCGCCCTGGCAGATGGGGTACTCGACCCCCATCAACTCGGTGAAGCGGGTCTTCATGCCGCACCGCCGGTGAAATCCGGCTTACGTTTGGCGAGGAAGGCTGCGACCCCCTCCCGGCCTTCCGCACCCCCGATCGCGGCGCCGATGCCGCGCGCCTCGATCTCGAGCTGGGTTTCCCAGCTGGTTTCGAACGAGCCGAGCAACTGGGCGCGCATCGCGCCGATCGCGCGGGTGGCGCCGGCGGCTAGCGTGGCGGCGACCTTCGCCCCTTCTTCGGCCAGTTTGTCATCATCGACCACGCGGGTAATCATCCCGATCGCCGCGGCCTCCTCGGCCTCGATGCGGCGGTTGGCGATGATGATTTCCTGCGCGCGACGCAGCCCGACGAGGCGGGGAAGCAGCCAGCTGAGCCCGCCATCGGGCGAGACGCCGAGCGCGGCATAGGCTGCCTGGAACTTCGCCGACCGGGCGGCGAGGACGATGTCGCCAGACAAGGCCAGGCCGAAGCCGGCGCCGGCTGCCGGACCGTTGATCAGGTTGACCAGCGGCTTGTTCATCCGGGCGAAGCGCGCCATCGCCATGTGGAGGATGCTGGCGAGCTCGCCGACCAACGCCCCGACCTTGTCGCCGGCCTGTGCCATCGCTCCGATGTCGCCGCCCGCGCAGAACATGCGGCCGGCGCCGGTCAGGGTGACGCAGCGGATGTCGGGGTTGGTGTCGCACTCGATCGCCGCCTCGACCAGCGCGCGTCCGGTCGGCATGTCGAGCGCGTTGGCCGCGTCGGGGCGGTTGATCGTGAGCCGCGCGATCGCGCCGTCACGTTCGAACAGGATCGGCGCGGCGCTCATCAGACCAGCTCGACCGCGAACGCGGTGGCTTCGCCGCCGCCGATGCAGAGACTGGCTACGCCTTTTTTGAGGCCTCGGTTCTGGAGTGCGCCCAGCAGGGTGGCCAGGATCCGCGCGCCGCTCGCGCCGATCGGATGACCGAGTGCACAGGCACCGCCGTTGACGTTGAGCTTCTCGATCGGGATGTGGAGATCCTTGGAGGCGATCATCGCGATCACGGCAAAGGCCTCGTTGATCTCGAACAGGTCGACATCGTCGACCGTCCAGCCGGCCTTTTTGAGCACCTTCTGGATCGCCGGCACCGGCGCAGTGGTGAACAGGCCCGGCTCATGGGCATGGGCCGCGTGGGCGACGACCCTGGCGACGATCGGCAGGCCCTTGTCCCTGGCGACGCTCTCGCGAGTCATCACCAGTGCGGCCGCGCCGTCGGAGATCGAGGAGCTGTTCGCGGCCGTGACCGTGCCGTCCTTGACGAAAGCAGGCTTCAGGCCCGGGATCTTGTCGACACGGGCGTTGCCGGGCTGCTCGTCGGTGTCGACGACGACGTCGCCCTTCTTGGTCTTGACAGTGACAGCCACGATTTCGCGCTTGAACGCGCCGCTGGCGATCGCCTCATTGGCCCGGCTTAGCGAGCGGATCGCATATTCGTCCTGTGCCTCGCGGGTGAACTGATAATCGCGCGCCGATTCGTCGGCGAACACGCCCATCGCCTTGCCTCTGTCATAGGCATCCTCGAGGCCGTCGAGGAACATCGAGTCCTTGACGACGTCATGGCCCATGCGCGCGCCAGCACGATGCTTGGCCAGCAGATAGGGAGCGTTGGTCATGCTCTCCATGCCGCCCGCGACGATGATGTCGGCGCTGCCGGCCACCAGCGCGTCATGCGCCATGATGGCCGCCTGCATGCCCGATCCGCACATCTTGTTGATCGTGGTGGCCTCGACCGATTTGGGCAGGCCGGCGCCGAGCGCAGCCTGGCGGGCCGGCGCCTGGCCGAGGCCGGCGGGCAATACGCAACCCATGAAGATCTGCTCGACCTGATCTCCCTCGATGCCGGCCCGCTCGAGCGCTGCCTTGACCGCGACGGCGCCCAGCTCGACGCTCGATGTTCCGGCAAAGTCGCCCTGAAAGCCACCCATCGGGGTGCGGGCGTAAGAGGCGATGACGACGGGATCGGTTGTCATGGTGCTTTCCTTGACTTGGATGAGATGTGTTTCGAAATGGGTTACAGGGCCCGGGCGATCACCATCCGCTGGATGTCGGACGTGCCCTCGTAAATCTGGCAGACGCGGACATCCCGGTAGATTTTCGCTAAGCCGAATTCCTCAAGATAGCCATAGCCGCCGAGGGTCTGAATCGCGCCAGAGACGATCGCTTCGGCGGCCTCGGAGGCGAACAGCTTCGCCTGCGAGGCCTCCTTGAGACAGGGCAGTCCCGCATCCTTGGCGGAAGCGGCGTGGAGAACGAGATGCCGCGCGGCCTCGAGCCGGGTGGAGAGATCGGCGAGCCGGAAGCCGACCGCCTGATGTTCGATGATCGCCTTCCCCATCGACGAGCGGTCGCGGGCATAGGCGATCGCGATCTCAAGCGCGGCTTGGGCCATTCCGACGCACTGGGCGGCGATGCCGATGCGGCCCTGCTCGAGATTGGCGAGCGCGATGTTGAGGCCGCGGCCTTCTGCGCCGTAGAGCAGCGAATCGTCGACGAACATGTCGTCAAAGCGGATTGCGCAGGTGTCCGAGGCAGCCTGGCCAAGCTTGTGCTCGACCTTGTCGACCGAGTATCCGGGCGTGTCGGTCGGCACCAGGAAACCCGAAATGCCCTTCTTGCCGGCTTCGGGGTCGGTAACCGCGAACACCATGGCGAGCCCGCCGATCTTGCCCGAAGTGATAAACTGTTTGGCGCCGTTCAGCTTCCAGCCGCCGTCTACCTTGATTGCCCTGGTGCGGATCGCGGCGGCATCTGAGCCGGCGTCGGTCTCGGTCAGAGCGAACGCGCCTATCATCTTGCCGCTGATCAGGCCGGGTAGAAAACGGGCTTTCTGTTCCTCGCTGCCTTCCTTGAGCAGGCCGCCGACGAGCAGGCTGTTCTGGATTGAGACGATAGTGGAAAGTGCGCCATCGGCAGCCGCCAGTTCGATCAGCGCAAGCGCATAGGAGACATAGTCGGCGTCAGCTCCGCCGGCGGATTCCGGCGCGACCATACCCATCAGCCCCAGTCCGGCGATCTCCTCGAACAGCTCGGCGGGATAACCCCTGGCTTCTTCAAATGCCTGGCTGCGCGGCCGAATCCGTTCCTGCGCGAAGGCACGAACGGCATCCCGGATGGCGGCCTGGGTTTCGGTGAGGATCATGAAACCTTTTGGGAAATAGTTTACTTACGAGTATAGTGTGTGCGCGAAAGTTTTATGTCAAGCTTCATACCGCAGTGCAACACAGGTTCCAAGGAGAGTATGGCCTCGCCGTTCAGCACACCGGAGCAGCGCGCCGAAGAAAGGTCCGCGAAGCGTCAGGCGGTGCTGCGCGCGGCTGTGCGCATGTTCAACGAACGCGGTTTCAATGCCACCCTGCTCGATGATGTCGCGGCGAGCCTCGGTATCTCGAAGCCGACCATTTATCATTATCTCGGCAACAAGGAGCAGGTGCTTCTCGAATGCGTCGCGCTCGGGCTGGAGCAATTTCTCGCCGCGGCCGATCAAGCCCGTCGCATGTCCGGCAGCGGTCTGGACCGGCTGCGTCATTTTCTGAGGGCTTATGCCCAGGTCAACATGGACGATTTCGGTCGCTGCGTGATCCGTACCGGTCCCGAGGCATTGTCGCCCGAGGGCGCACAGTCGCTGCGCGAGCGTAAACGCCGGATCGATGCGGCCATGCGAAGCTTCATCGAAGAAGGCATGGCAGATGGCTCGATCGCCCGCAGCGATCCGAAGATCCTCGCCTTCACCCTAGCGGGCGCGCTCAACTGGCCCGCGCGCTGGCATGTCGCGGGCGGCGAGCTCAGCGCCCAGGCGATTGCCCATCAGATGGTGGACATATTGACGTTGGGTCTGGCCCCGCGCTGACGAATCAGAGGAAATCCTCCTTTTCCGCAAGGCGATAATGAAAGCTCCCTTGTGGTGGCCCTTTGAGGCATCCGTCCAGCGCCTGTATCAGCCACGGGGTCTGCGGCGACGATAAATGCGCCTCGTAGCTGGCCCGGTCCCGATAGACGTCCACTGCTGTAAAACGGTTGGGGTCATCCCGGTCAGCCAGCAGCATGAACGACGATACTCCGGGCTCGCGCGCCGAATGCGCCATCGCCTTCTCCATCGCCGTCAGGAAATCGGCTCGACGTTCGGGATGAACCTCGATCGTAAACAGGCCGACGAACGGGGTTTCGGGCAGATCACGCGGCAACAGCCCGGTTGTTGTCTGAGGCGGTGCCATCAGGCGAACCTGCTCGCCGCGACGCGGCCCCTTGTCGCCTTGTCAGAGCCATCGGGATGGAGGCTCAGCCCGTCCACGCCGCTCAGGCGACGGAAGCGCGTACCGTTGCGTGCCAGCATTTCGGGCGTGATGCGCTGCGCGGGATCGGCCTCTCCCTTGTACATATACCAGCGACTGTAGAAGCAGAGCAGTCCGACGCGAATGCCCGGCGCGGTGCGCGGCACCGCGCCGTGCCAGACATTGGCACCCCAAACGATGATCGATCCGGCCGGAGCCTCGACGGGCTTGAACAGCGACAGATCGACGGCCTCGGATGGTGTCGGCGGACGGCAAAGATGGTGACTGCCATCGACAAAACAGGTGGCACCATATTCGCCGCATAGTCAGTCAACAGCCAGGTCGCATTCGCCACCACAGGGATGTTCGGTAGTGGAGATGGCATGCCTACCGCATCGACATGCATTTCCATGTGCTGGCTGCCCTGATTCTTGATGATCCCGCCGACCGAGCTGATCAGGCAGCTTTCGCCGAGCAGATAGCTGATAAGCGCGATCGCCGCCTCATTCGCGATGGCCTGTTCGAAAGCCGGATCCTCGTAGAGAATGCCTTCGACCGACACACCTTCACCGAAGGACATGATGCGGCTGGGATCGCTCAAACCCTTTTCAAGGTCGATCGTGACCCCGTGGACTCGCTCGTTAACCGCTATGGCCCGATCCCGCAGATAGCGGATGAAATCGGGCGACCCCACCTTCTCGGGTTCGATGACCGTCCAGCCCCTGGTGTCGAGTTCCCACGCGTGGCGCTGCAGGCCCAGCCGCTCGATTTCCCCGAACACGCGCCTTTCGGCAGCGCGCGCCGCAATGATGTCAACCTCTGAGGCCTGAGTGTCTGACCCGAAACTAAGTTGGGTGATATCAGTCGGTTGCGCTTGACGCGCTTGCACATGTTTGATTCTGCGGGTTTTGCGAAGAACTCTAAGGACACACGATGTGGACTGACACCACCCGGGCACAACATGCCCGCAAGGGACCT
>CANJRZ010000096.1 GCA_947476735.1 Sphingomonadaceae bacterium | reverse complement strand
AGCCGCGTGTCGACATTGCCCCTGAACAGAACGATTTCGGCATCGGGCCGGGCGCGACGGACCTGCGCCGAGCGGCGCGGCGACGACGTACCGACGCGTGCACCCTGGGGCAGTGCCGCGAGCGACTCCGCTCCGATCAGACGATCGCGCACGTCGGCGCGCGGGAGCATCGCGGCGATCACGATCTCGGCCGGACGGATTGTCTCGACATCCTTCATCGAATGGACCGCAAAATCGATCTCGCCGTCGAGCAGTGCGCGATCGAGCTCCTTGGTCCAAAGCGCCTTGCCGCCGACCTCGGCGAGCGCGCGGTCCTGGATCTTGTCGCCGCTCGTCCTGATCGTGACGATCTCGACCGCGCCATCGTCCCAGCCATGCGCCGCGCGCAGCGCAGCGATCACCATGCGCGCCTGGGTCAGCGCGAGCGGCGATCCGCGCGTGCCGAGGCGTAAGGGGCGGGTGGGTGCGGTGGTCATGCGGAAGGGTCCATAGAGAAGCTCATGAGCGAGCAAAAGCCTCGGCGTGCGGCACAAGCCCGAGCTTCTCCCGCTGGCTCCAGCGCCAGACGATGAGGATCGCCACCACGCCGAGCCCGCTGGCCAGCCCGAGCCAGATGCCGAGACCGTTCATACCGAGCGGAAAGGCCAGCAGCGTTCCGACACCGATGCCGATCACCCAATAGCCGACCGCGGCGAAGATCATCGGCACGCGGGTATCCTGGAGCCCGCGCAGCAGGCCGGCGCCGACCGCCTGGCCGCAATCGCCGAGCTGGAACAGCGCGGCCACCGACAGGAAGGAGATCGCCAGCCCGGTCACCTCGGCATTGGCGGGCGCATCGACATCGATGAAGGCGCCGATCAGGAAGCGCGGCGCGGTCATCAGCAAGGTCGCCGAGCAAAGCGCGAAGCCGGTACCGCAGATCAGCGCGGTCCAGCCTGCGCGGCCCACTGCCGCGGGATCGCGCCGGCCATGGAAATAGCCGACCCGCACCGTCGCCGCCTGTCCGATGCCCATCGGCACCATGAAGACGAGCGAGGCAAGCTGCAGTGCGATGGCATGGGCGGCGAGCGACGACCGGCCGATCAGCCCCATCAGGAACACCGCCGCATTGAACACCGTCACTTCTAGCGCGAGCGTGATCGCGATCGGCAGGCCGACCCGCCACACCGTCCGGAACCTGCCCCAGTCGGCCACCCAGAAGCGGCCGAACAGATGATAGCGGCGGAACTCGCGATCGAGGCTGACGACCAGCGCCATACCGAGGAACATGAAGATCGACGTCAGGAAGCTTGCCAGCCCCGCGCCCTGCAATCCCAATGCCGGCAGCCCGAACTGGCCGAAGATCAGCAGCCAGCCGAACAATGCGTTGAACGGCACCGCCACGAGCGTCACGATCACGCCCCAGATCGGACGTTCGAGCGCCGCGACGAAATTGCGCAGGGTGATATAGGCCAGATAGGGGAGCAGCGCCCATTGCAGGCCACGCACCATCGCGCCGGCGCCGGCTGCCAGATCGGCATCCTGGCCGATCAGGATCAGGATCGCTTCGGTGTGCCAAAGGACGATCCAGCACGGTATGCAGATCAGGGCAGCGGCCCAATGCGTCTGGCGCACGGTGCGGCGGATGTCGCGCACCGAATGGAGCCGACGCCCTCTCTCGCTGGCGATCAGCGGAGACGCGGCGGTGGTGAGCCCGATCCCGAAGATGAGCAGCGCGATATAGACGTTGAAGCCGAGCGACCCCGCCGCCACCGCATCTGGGCCGATCCGTCCCAGCAGCAGCAGATCGGTCGCGGCGATTCCCGACCAGCCGAGATTGCCGATGATCAGCGGCACGCTGAGCGACAGGAGCGCGCGCGCCTCTGTACGCCAGGGCGTTCCCGGAGTTTCCATGTCGGCCATGGAGCCTCCTTAGCGGGGTGATGGCACTACGGAAACCCGGGTAGAGGTAAAGTGTGCTGGAGTTTCGGTTTCGGTTGAGATGATTACTCAATCTAACCGCGCTGGGATCCATCCATTACGTGTGCTGGCCATTCCGCCCTCAGAACAGCGATGGCCTCGGCCAGGGCCGGTCATAGCATGCGGTCGCGCTGTCCGGCGCGATGCGCGTCGGGAGATGCGGGCGGATCGGCCCGGCCAGCGCATCGAGCGGGGCGAGGTAGCTGTGCTTGGGCCACGCAGAAAAGTTCTCGTCCCACGCCTTTGAGAGACCGCATCTCGGCGGCGGCGAAACCGGGAAGGTGAGGGCGCGGGCGATCTCGGTGAAGCCGGTGACACTGCCGATCGCGAGGAGAAGGACAAGCGCACCTTTTCGGCGGGCGGAGCATGGCCAGCCGTCCGCCAGCCCGTCGGCGAGGTGCATCGCCAAAATCGCCAGGGCCGGGATCGAGGCGCGCATCGTGAAATCGATCCACCAGCCGACCTGGATGAACGGCATGATGAGCAGAGCTGCGCCGCTGATCGCCAGCACGGCACCGCCGAAGCGCGCGCGCCAGCCTGCCGCCGCGATCAGGAGATAGGGCAGGACTTCGAGCGTTTCGAACGTCAGGTAACGCCCCGGTGATATGGGGAAGAAGCGTATTCCCACCTGGTCCCCCGCTGCGGCCAGATAGGCGAGGGCCGGCAACGCGATCATCGTGGCCAGCATCGGCAGGGCGAAATCGGCGCCCTGCCAGCGACGCCGCCACAGATCATGGCCGCAGGCGAAGAGGATGAAGGGCATCGATCCCATCGCTGCGAGCGGGGACCAGAGCGCGATCAGCGGTGGCAAGATCAGCAGCGCGCCAAGGCTCAGCCGTCCGACCCGCCAGAGCATGAAGCCGACGGCGCCGATCCACCCGGCGATCGCGTGTTGCGGCACCCAGAAGGCAAGGGTGATCGTCGAGGAGAATTGCGTGTCGGCCCAGCCTTCGAGATGAGCGGTCGGGGTCAGCCCGCTGGCATGGCCGGCCTTGATCTGCCCGACCAGGTCGAGTCCGCTGAAGGCAAGGAAGACCGCGGTCGCGATCAGCCTTTTCTTCCGCGTTTCGAAAAGGGTCGTGCCAAGCGCGAGCAACAGGCCCAGCAGCAGCGCGTTCTGTACGAGCAGGGCAAGGTCGGCACCGGCCTGCCCCCAGGTCTTTCCTGCGAGCGCAGGCACCAGATACATGCCGATCGGAGCGCGCAGAATGTCGCCCGAAGCATAGGTGAAGGGCCAGGGGTGAACTGTCATGTCGCGCAGCACCGCATCGCGGACCTGCCAGTCGACATTGGCATAGAAGTAGCGCCCTTCGCCGCCGAGCAGGAGCAGAGCAGTCGCGATCGCCAGGCAGGTGAGCAACGTGCCCAGTGTCGGTCCGTCCTGCAGATCGCGGCGGCGTGGCTGGGTCAGGAGCCAGAACAGGCCGGCGGTCAGCGCCGTCCAGGCCATGTAGAGGACGGGCTGATTCAGCCCGATAAAACGGCAAAGCAGCAGGAGATCATAAGCCAGCCATGCGATCAGCGTGCCGAACAGCAGGTTGGCCGGGATGCGGAGGGCAAGCAACGGCGTCGTCGGCGCCATCGCGGGGAGGTTGATCGGCGCTGCCTGGGTGGTGACGTCTGGCTCGGTCCCGCCGGGAGTGGCGGGGAATGTCACGATGCGGGCGACCGTCCGGCGCGAGACGCGCCGGTCGACCGAAGCACCGGGGACAAAGCCAGCCATGTTCGGCTGGCTAGCGTGGCAAGGTTAACATTCCATCGCCGATCGCCTAAGGGGCGGCTCCATGGCCCTCATCCTTGGTATCGAATCGAGCTGCGACGAGACCGCCGCCGCGTTGGTGACGAGCGACGGCCGGGTTCTCGCGCACCGGCTGGCGGGCCAGGAGGATGCGCATCGGCCGTTCGGCGGCGTCGTTCCCGAGATCGCGGCGCGTGCTCATGTCGAGATGGCGACCCCGCTGGTCGCCGCAGTGCTCGCCGATGCGGGCGTGACACTGGACAAGGTTGACGCGATCGCCGCGACGGCCGGGCCGGGCCTGATCGGTGGGGTGATGGTCGGGCTGATAACCGGCAAGGCGCTTGCCCACGCGGCGGGCAAGCCGCTGATTGCGGTCAACCATCTTGAGGGTCATGCCTTGTCGCCGCGGCTGGTCGACCGGGATCTCGCCTTTCCCTATCTGCTGCTGCTCGTTTCGGGCGGGCATTGCCAGCTATTGCTGGTGAAGGGGGTCGGTGACTATCGCCGCCTTGCGACCACCATCGACGATGCCGCCGGCGAAGCCTTCGACAAAACGGCCAAATTGCTCGGCCTCGGATTCCCCGGGGGCCCTGCGGTCGAGCGCACAGCCTTGGAGGGTGATCCCCGCGCGGTACCGCTGCCCCGCCCGCTGGTCGGCAGCGGGGAGCCACATTTTTCCTTCGCCGGGCTCAAGAGCGCAGTGCTGCGCGCGCGCGACGCCGGACTCTACCGGCCCGAGGATATCGCGGCCTCCTTCCAGCAGGCGGTGGTGGATTGCCTGATCGACCGTACTGCACGGGCGATCACGATCGTTGAGGGTGCTACGGCGCTGGTCGTCGCGGGCGGGGTCGCCGCCAATGAGGCGGTGCGCGGCGGTCTTGCGGCCTTGGCCGGGCGGTCGGGCCTGCGCTTCAGCGCTCCGCCGCTGTGGCTCTGCACCGATAATGGCGCGATGATCGCCTGGGCAGGCGCCGAGCGCTTCGCGTTGGGACTGATCGACGATATGGATGTCCCGGCACGGGCGCGATGGCCGCTCGATCCCAACGCGGAAAAGGCGCGAGGCGCCGGAGTGAAGGCCTGATGAGTGCTGGAGAGATGATGAAGCTGGACAGGCTCGGGGTGATCGGCGGCGGCGCGTGGGGCACCGCCATGGCCCAGGTGATCGCCGGCGACGGATCGGACGTGCTGCTCTGGGCGCGCGAACCTGAGGTCGTCGAAGCGGTGAACGCCAGCCACGACAATCCCTATTTTCTACCCGGCCTTCCCCTGAACGAACATATTAGCGCGACCGGCGATCTGGCGACGCTGGACCATTGCGATGCGCTGGTCGTGGTTGTGCCGGCGCAGTTTCTGCGCAGCGTGCTGACGGAGTTGCCGCACCGATCGCGACCGCTGATCTTGTGCGCCAAGGGGATCGAGGCGGGCAGCCGTTTGCTGATGTCGGAGGTCGCCGAAGTGGTCGCGCCGGGTGCGCCGATCGCGGTGCTCTCGGGGCCGACCTTCGCGCACGAAGTCGCGGCCGGTCACCCGACCGCGATCACGCTGGCCTGTGCGGACGAAGCGGTGGGGCTCGCATTGGCGGAGCGGCTGCGGCGACCCGGCTTCCGGCCCTATCTCTCCTCGGACGTGGTGGGGGCCGAGATCGGTGGCGCGGTCAAGAATGTTCTGGCGATCGCCTGTGGCGTGGTCGAAGGCGCGGGGCTCGGCCAGAATGCACGCGCCGCGCTGATCAGCCGCGGCTTTGCCGAAATGACGCGTTTCGGGCTGGCCCGCGGGGCCAGGGCCGAGACACTCGCAGGGTTGTCCGGGCTCGGCGACCTGGTCCTGACCTGCTCGTCGACGAGTTCGCGAAACTTCTCGCTTGGCAAGGGACTGGGGCAAGGCATTCCGCCCGCTGAGCTGCTCCGCGACCGACGATCGGTAGCCGAGGGTGCGGCGACGGCGCCTGTCCTCGCCGAAGCCGCCCGCGCATCAGGAATCGACATGCCGATCGTCGACGCAGTCTGCGCGCTGCTCGATGGCAGCGCGAAGGTCGACGATGTGGTGAAGGCGCTGCTGTCGAGGCCGTTGAAACAGGAAGGGCGCTAGTTTGTTAGCCCTCAAGCGCCGGGCGCAGGGCATCCGCCCTGCTTGGCTACCCGTGCTAACGCTCGGACGCGCTGCACGCGCTTGCCTCTTCGACCCACTTGAATTCTGACGATGCGATGAGCGCTCGGGACGCGCCGCGTCCCGCGAGGATCGTTGCCGGTTCGCGGACTGCCGGGGGCAGTCCGTAGGCGGAGATCGGCTCGCGAAGCGAGCTGTGGCGGCCGCCCGAGCTCCGTGCTCGCTAGCGCCCCGCGCTAGCTGCGCTGAAGCTTATGCGAGGATAGCCAAGGCCACGGATGTGACCGCCGGCGCTTGAGGCAAAACAAGAGACTCGAGCTGAAGCGTCAACCTCAGTTCGGATTATCAGCCGTGCTGCTGGCACCGCCCACCGAGCCCACCCGGCCGATATTGCCGAACAGCTCGCGGAAGAAGCCCCGCTTGCTGCCGAGCGTGGGGGTCTTGTCACCAAAGGGCGTGATGTGGGCGACTTTCTCAATGCCGGTCCGCTCGACCGCGCTGACATTGCCCTTCGCGTCGAAATGGACGGCAAGGATCATCTGGCTCGACGGCTGTGGCGTGCGATAGCCGATCTGGCGCGTCTCGCGGGCGACGTAATACCATGTCCGATCTTTGTCGAACTGGCCTTCGAAGCTTGGGCGGCCGAGCGTCTTGGTGACCGATTCGCGGTTGTCGATGCCTGGAGCGACCGTTCCGATGAGCGTCGAATCGGGGACATAGCCTTTATGGTCGCGGATGCGTGAGCATCCGGCGGTCAGGCCCAATATGGCGATCGTTCCGGCGAGCGCCGTCGATCGCAACAGGGTCAGGGCCATGAACATCTCCTCGAAACTCGACTTCGGCGGCGCCGGCCCTTGCGGCCGGCACGCCTCGCCTCAATATGCGCGGGAGCTACCCGGTGGCAAGATGCGCCGGTGGAGGATAGAGGGCTTCGCTTGATGCCCGCTGAACAGGCCGAGGAAGACGCGTGAAATTTCTGAAGACTCTTTTCGGTATCGGCCCCGATCCCCGCGCGGCGATGATCCCGCTCTACATTTCGGTTGTCGCCGAAGCACGCCAGCCAGCCTGGTATGCCGAGATGGGTGTGCCCGACACACTGGACGGGCGGTTCGACATGATCGCGGCGGTCCTGTCGCTGGCGCTGATGCGGATCGAGGCGGAGGGTGACCAGGGTCTGGCTCCAAGTGCTTTGCTGACCGAAGTTTTCGTCGACGATATGGACGGGCAACTCCGTGAGATCGGTGTGGGCGACGTCGTCGTCGGCAAGCATATCGGCAATATGATGGCGGCCATGGGGGGGCGGCTCGCGACATATCGCGAGGCGATCGGCGACCGTGCAGCGCTCGAGCCGGCGTTGGTGCGCAATTTGTGGCGCGGTGAACCCGGTGCCGATGCCCGCCCCCTGCTGGTCGCGGAACGGATGCAGGCGATCGCCGCGCGGCTGGAAGGTGTCGGCATGGCCAGTCTTCTGTCGGATGGCTTGCCGCAATGACGCCCGAGCTGTCCCGGCCGGTGCGGATCGATGCCCTTGGCGAAGGGGCCCTGCGGATCACCGTGGAGGCGGATGCCGGCGAACGCGCTGCGCTGGCGAAACGCTTCGGCCTGGTATCGCTCGACAGGCTCACCTCCGACGCTGAGCTGCGTCGCGAAGGCGACGTTATATTTGCCGAAGGCCGCATCAGGGCGGCGGTTGCACAGCCCTGCGTTGCGAGCGGCGAACCGGTCGCCGCGGAGGTCGATGAGCTGTTCACCCTGAAGTTCGTGCGCGAAACGGAGGGAGCTGGTGAGGAGATTGAGCTCGATGCGGAGGATTTCGACACGATCGCCTATGTCGGCAATATGATCGATATGGGAGAGGCGGTTGCCGAAACGCTGGCGTTGAGCCTTGATCCCTTCCCCCGGGCGCCGGATGCCGATGTAGTTCTGAAGGAAGCGGGCGTCCTTTCAGAGGACGAGGTGGTGAACGGTCCTTTCGCTGCGCTCAAGGGGCTGAAGGACAAATTGGCTAAGTAGCGCGTGCCGCCCAACGCAGCAGTAGATATCCGCCGATCGCCGACAGCAGCGAGCCGCCGAGCACACCGACCTTTACCGCGTCGCTCAGGAGGGGATCGCTGAAGGCGAGACCTCCAATGAACAGGCTCATCGTGAAGCCTATGCCGCAGAGCAGGGCAACGCCATAGATCTGCAGCCAGCTCGCCCCTGCGGGTCGCTCCGCCAGACCGAGAGCGACCGCGAGGCGGACGCTTCCGAAAACGCCGATCTGCTTGCCGAGAAAGAGCCCGAGCGCGATTCCGAGGGGGAGAGGAGCGATGAATGCGCCCAGATCAATCCCGACCAGCGAGACACCGGCATTGGCAAAACCGAACAGCGGCACAATCCCAAACGCGACCCACGGATGGAGCCCATGTTCGAGCCGATGCAACACACTGTCCTCGCTGTCGTTACATGGGATAGCGAAGGCCGCGAGCACAGCTGCGATCGTCGGGTGGACGCCTGACGCGAGCACCGCCAACCATAGCGCGCCCGCGAGCAACAGGAACGGCCAGAGCGACCGTACGCCCGATCGCCCCAGCGCGATCATCACCGCGAAGATCAGTCCGGCTGCGATCAGGGCGGGCCAGCTGATTGCGGGGGTGTAAGCCAGCGCGATGATTGTCACGGCGCCCATGTCGTCGACGATCGCCACGGTCGTCAGGAAGAGTTTGAGCGATGCCGGAGCGCGCGATCCGAGCAGCGCCAGGACACCGATCGCAAAGGCGATGTCGGTGGCCGTCGGAATCGCCCAGCCACGCGCCAGTTCCGGCGATGTGCTGGTCAGAGCGAGAAAGACCAGGGCCGGCACGGCCATTCCCGCGGCTGCGGCGATGCATGGCAGGATACGGTCGGACCAGCGCGCGAGATGGCCACTCAGCCACTCGCGTTTGATTTCGAGGCCGACCATCAGGAAGAATAGCGCCATCAGCGCGTCATTGATCCAGTGGAGCAGGCTGAATGGCCCGATCGCCGCATGAAGCGCTTTGAAATAGAGTTCGGCCCAGGGGCTGTTTGCAGCCAGCAAAGCGACTGCGGCGGCGGCAATCAGCACAAGTCCGCCCGCGGCTTCGGTGCGCAGAAAGTCTCGAAATGTTGATCGCATCGTCGGAAGCCTATCGGGCCAGCCGGCTAATGTCGAAAATAACTTGCCCGCGGACGCCGGTCAGCCGGGCTTTCGGGCTCAGGCCGCGGCTTGCGCCATGTCGCCGAGCTGGCCTCGTAATCGCCCCTGAACGGCATCGATTGCGTCGTTGAGTCGTGCGGATTGCTCACCGACGCCTTCCGCGGTGGCGGTGACACTATCCGCCGCGGCAAATCCTTGGCTTGCGGCGCTATCCGCCTGTGTCGACAAGGCGACCAGCCGGGTCGCGACATCGGTGACGTTGTCGAAGCTTGTGCCGATGGCTTCGATCGACGCTCGCTGTCCTTCGATGATAGCCGCGATCTGTTCCGATGCCGTGACAGCCGGTGCCAGGAGGTTGCCGACATTCCTCGTGCTCCGTTCGGATTGGAGCATGGTCGTGCGAATGGTCTGGACGTTGTGATCGACGTCCTTGAGCAGGGTTCCGGTATATCCGGCCAGGCGGCGCACCTCTTCGGCAACAACCGCGAAGCCCCGTCCGGCTTCGCCAGCACGGGCGGCCTCAATCCGGGCGTTGAGCGCGAGCAGTTTGCTCTGGCGGGTCAGATCGCTGATCGCGCTGACAATCCCGCCAATCTGGTCGACGGCCTCATTCAGATCAGCCATTCGCGCCTCGGCAACCACCGCTTCGTCGCGCGCGGCCGTCACGGCTTCGAGCGCGGTCGCCATGTTGTGCGACACCTCGCCCACGGACGACGCAATCGTTGCCGCTTCCGGCGCCATCCGGTGAAGCTGTTCCCGCGTGGCCTGGCTGGCGCGGGCCACCTCGCTCGCCGAGCGGCTTGCCATTTCCGCGGTGTCGCGGACTCTTTCGGCAGTTTGGCCGAGCGCTGCTGCAGCCTGTGAGAGCGCGCCTGTGGCCGTCCCAACCTTCGCTTCCAGATGATCCGCCACGGCTTCCAGGGCGAGGGCTTCGGCGCGCGCAGCCGTCATGCGCTCGTGATCGGCCGCTGCGTTGAGCAGGGCGTTTTCGTGACGGGCCTGCTCGACGGCTTGCTCGAGTTCGGTTTGCCGATCCTGTTGTGACCGCATCAGTTCGGCGGTGCTTCGGGCGGCTTGGTGCGCGCTTTCAAGGGCCGCCTGCTGCGCCGCTATCCGTTGCCGATCGGACATCCAGCAGCGCCGCAGCAGGATCCAGACACCGGATGCGGCGATCACTGCGAGCAATCCGATCAACGGCCCGCTGGCTGAACGCAGCTGGCTGCCCGGCACCGCGGGCTCCCACTTGAGTGTGCCGATGGACTTCCCGGAGATCGATTGGAGATCGAGACCGGGTTCGCCCGGCTTGCCGACGCGAAGGCCTTGCAACCCATATTGATGCTCGGCGGTCGTCATCTGAGCCTTGTCGAGCTTTTTCACGAGAACCAGAAAGTGCAGGCGGGGCATCTTCGCGCCGCCGTTGCTGGGAATGATGCTGGCTGCTCCGATCACTGCCGGCACGCCGTCAATTTTTGCGAGGACAACCTTGCGCCGGTCTTCGCCCGGCATAGTCCGTATTGCGGCCAGCAGTGAATCGAGTGCTCGGTCCTCGATAATCGCCTCGATGCCCGAAGTGCGGCGGGCTTCCTTCGAGGCGTAGGCGAGTCTGCCGCGGCCATCGATCACGAAGGTGTATTCATAACCCTGAATATTGAAGAGATAGGGACCGATATTGTCATCGGCCCAGTGCATGTCGCGCTTTTCGAGGAGGTTGATGATCAGGTCGTCCCAGATCGCATAATCGCCCAGGTTGCGGCGCATGAACTCCATCCGGCTCTGGACCGCAGCCCCGGCGAGCTGCTGCTCGCGCATGAAGCTCAACCGATCCTGCTGAATAGCCAGCCAGTAGAAGAGGGCGATCACGCAGACGAGCAGAAAGCCGACCAGACCGGCCAGCGGTATTCCGAGTCTTGCCCAGAATCCGCGAAGTTCCTTGTCCATCGGCATCCCCACGTGAGTCTGATGGACATAGCTCGATATGGTTACCGAAGGGTAAGCGAGCGGTCAGACGGATAGGGGAATTTACGGTACGAGAATCGTGTCCTTCGCCTCGTCGAGCAGGTCGGGATAATCGAGCGTGTAATGGAGTCCGCGGCTCTCCTTGCGCTTGAGCGCCGAGCGAACGATCAGGTCCGCCACCTCGACAAGGTTGCGCAGCTCGACGAGGTCGGCGGTGACGCGGAAATTACCATAATAGTCAGCCACTTCCTGGCGCAGCAGCGCGACCCGGTGGGCAGCACGCTCAAGCCGCTTGGTTGTCCGGACGATGCCGACATAATCCCACATGAAGCGCCGGATCTCGCGCCAATTGTGCTGGACGATCACTTCCTCGTCGGAATCGGTGACGCGGCTTTCGTCCCATGGACGGATCGCCGGGGGCTCGGGCATGTCGTCGAAATGGTCCTTGATATGCTCGGCGACGGCATCCCCGAACACGAAGCATTCTAGCAGCGAGTTGGAAGCGAGGCGGTTGGCGCCGTGGAGGCCCGATTGGGTGACCTCGCCTGCGGCATAGAGGCCGGGCAGGTCGGTACGGCCGTCAAGATCGATCAGAACGCCGCCGCAGGTATAATGAGCGGCAGGGACGATCGGGATCGGCTCGCGGGTGATGTCGATGCCGAGGCCCAGCAGCTTGGCATGGATCGTCGGAAAATGCTCGACGATGAACTCGGCCGGCTTGTGGCTTATGTCGAGATGGACGAAGTCGAGTCCCAGCCGCTTGATTTCATGGTCGATCGCGCGGGCGACGATGTCGCGCGGGGCGAGTTCGGCACGCCTGTCGAAACGCGGCATGAAGCGGCGGCCGTTGGTTGGCAGCTTCAGTTGCCCTCCCTCGCCACGCATTGCCTCGGTGATCAGGAAATTCTTGACGTCGAGATTGTAGAGGCAGGTTGGATGGAACTGCATGAACTCCATGTTGGAGACGCGGCACCCCGCGCGCCATGCCATCGCGATGCCGTCGCCGGTCGCGCCGCGCGGCGAGGTCGAGAAGAGGTAGGCGCGGCTGGCTCCGCCGGTCGCGAGGATTGTCGCGCGGGCCGTGAACATCTCGACCTTCGCGCTCGTCCGGTCGACAGCGTAGACGCCCCAGACGTGACCGTCGCCCGAATAGCGTTCGCCGTGCCGGCTGGTGACAAGGTCGATCGCAGCTCGATCGGTGAAGAGCGTGATATTGGGGTGCGCGATAGCTGCCTTTTCGAGCGCGAGCTGGACGGCCTGGCCGGTCGCGTCGTCGACATGGACGATGCGACGGT
>CANJRZ010000095.1 GCA_947476735.1 Sphingomonadaceae bacterium | reverse complement strand
GTCGGACGGCGTGTCGCCGGTGCGGGTCTCGACCCGGATGTCGAGGTCCATCTCCGCGATCGGGGTCAGCAGGTTGCGCTGCACATCGACCGCGAGCGCCTTCAGCGGCGAGACATAGAGGGTATGGAGGCCGTCCTGCGGGTTCTCGATCAGTTCGGCGAGTGTAGGCAGGAATCCGGCGAGCGTCTTGCCCGATCCGGTCGGGGCGACGAGCAGGGCGTGGTGCCCGTCGCGCGCGGCTGCGAGCATCTCAAGCTGATGGCGGCGAACCGTCCAGCCCTTGGCGGCAAACCAGGCGGTGAGGACCGAGGGAAGGTTCACCATTCACCCCTTCGTCACCCCAGCGAAGGCTGGGGTCCATGTCTGTTGCCACCCACGATGGCATCTCGAGTGGAGAAAGACATGGACCCCAGCCTTCGCTGGGATGACGTATTGGGTTTGGTCAATGCCCCGCCTGTGGCCCGCGTTCGAGGCCGGAGAGGGCGAGCTGCTCGTCGATCTGGGCGAGCAGCCGGTCGAGCCCGGCCTGGTCGTTCGCCTCGGCGCGGGCGACGAGCACGTCCTGGGTGTTTGAAGCGCGCAGCAGCCACCAGCCATCCGGCGTGCTGACCCGCGCGCCGTCGGTGCGGTTGACATCCGCGCCCGCGGCTTCGAGCCGGTCGAGCACCTCCTCGACGACCTTGAACTTTCGGCTTTCATCGACCTGAAAGCGTAGCTCGGGGGTGTTGACGAGCTTGGGCATCCTGTCTTTGAGCGCGGTCAGCGATCCGCCGAGCTCGCTCACCGCCTCGATCAGCCGCACCGCCGAATAGAGCGCGTCGTCGAAGCCGTACCAGCGATGCTTGAAGAAGATATGGCCCGACATTTCGCCAGCCAGCGGACTCCCGGTCTCCGCCATCTTGACCTTGATCAGGCTGTGGCCGGTCTTCCACATGCAGGGCGTGCCGCCGAGTTCGGCGACGCGATCGAACAGTGCCTGGCTCGCCTTCACATCAGCGATGATCGTCGCGCCGGGCAATTCCTTCAGGACCGGCTCGGCCAGGATCGAGAGAATCTGGTCGCCCCAGACGACGCGGCCGAGGCTGTCGATCGCACCGATCCGGTCAGCGTCGCCATCGAAGGCGATCCCGAAGTCGAGCTTATTCTCGGCGACCAGCGTCTTGAGGTCGGCGAGGTTCTTCTCTTCGGTCGGGTCGGGATGGTGATGCGGAAAACTGCCATCAATCTCGGCATAGATGACATGATGCTCGCCTGGCAGGCGCTTCACCAGCTTCTCGAGGACCCTTCCGCCCGCTCCGTTGCCATTGTCCCAGCCGATCCGGAATGCGGATCCCGAGAAACCCTCGAGCAGCCGATCGACATACAGATCCTCGATGTCGGCATCCGTGACCGTGCCCGCGCCTTCATCCCAGTCACCGGTTGCGGCCATCTCGCCGATCGACTGGATCTGGCCTGCGAAGAAGGGCTTGTGGCCGAGGACCATCTTGAAACCGTTATAGTCGGCCGGGTTGTGGCTGCCGGTGATCTGGACGGCGCCGTCGACCTCGAGCGTTGCTTCAGCGAAATAGAGCATCGGCGTGGGGCCGAGACCGGTGCGTACGACATCGACCCCGCTCCCGGTGAGACCGCGTACCAGTTCATCGCGCAGCGATTCGGACGAGACGCGGCCATCCCATCCGACTGCGACGCGGGTGCCACCGGCGCGGCGGACATGGGTCGCGAACCCGCGGCCGATCGCATAGGCATCAGCTGGCCCCAGCGTCTTGCCGATGATCCCGCGAATGTCATATTCGCGTAACGAGGTCGGGTCGAAACGATACGTCAAAAGGGCCTCCGGTCAGGAAATAGGAACTTCTAGATCCTCCCTGCGCGCAGCGTGGGGAGGGGGACCAGCGCAGCTGGCGGAGGGGTATTCTTCATCGAATGCTGGAGGACCCCTCCACCATCCTGCGGATGGTCCCCCTCCCCATCTGCGATAGGGAGGACTTCAATGTCACAACCCCTCTAGCGCCGGCCCAGTTCCACCAGCAAGAGGTCACGCGCCGCATTGACCCGGGTGGCGAGCTCGGCGGTGCCGCCCAGGTCCGGGTGGACCTTGGCTACCAGCCGGCGATGCGCGGCGCGGATGTCGTCTGCGCTCGCGTCCGGGCCGATGCCGAGAATGCGTCGGGCCTCCTCGACTTCCATGCGCGGCGCGGCAGCGCGAACCGGGGCTTGCTGCATCAGCATCCAGACGGCGGGCAGAAACATCGGAATGGCGACCTGCCAGTTTCCCTTGAGCAGCAAAAAGCCGCCGAGCAGTGCGGACGCGGCGGCAACGAGCTGCTGGCGGGACAGATTGCGGCCCCAGTACCACCAGGCGATCCCCGCGGCCGCCAGCATCAACAGGATCACCCGGCGGCCACCTGATCGGCCGCTCTGTGTTGCGGCCATTGCGAAAGCGCGAGTCCGGCCACCATCTCGCGCAGTTCCTGCCGTGCCGCGACATGGGCTATGCCGGCGTCGCCGCCGATGGCCTTGAGATCGAGCAACGTCAGCCCTTTCGGGAAGAGCTCGCGATAAATGACGCGCTCGGACAGTCCTGGGATGACGCGGAAGCCGACGCGCTTGGCGAGATCGTGCATGGCTTCGGCGACACGACGCATGTTGCGCGCCTCGAGATGCTGGAGCCGGTTGCGCAGCAGGACCCAGTCGACCGTGCCGCCATCGACACGCCCCCGCGCCTTGCGCGCTTCCCACACCAGCTCGGCATAGAAGCTTGGCCGCCGCACCTTGAAGGTCTCGGGATCCACCTGGCCGATCAGATCCAGATCGACGAAGCTGTCGTTGATCGGCGTGACGAGCGTGTCGGCTCGCATGATCGCGGCGCGGGCATATTCATCGTCGCGGCCGGGCGTATCGATGACGATGACGTCATGGTCGGCGGCGAAGGCGTCGATCATATCGTCGAGCCGATGGCCCCGGGCCGGATCGAATGTCTCAAAATCGGGCGTTGGCAGGGGTTCGCCGGTGCGACGCTGGGTCGCGACGCGATTCTCGAGATAGCGGCTCAGGGTGCGCTGGCGGGTGTCGAGGTCGATCGCCGCGACCCGCTTGCCCGAAACAGCCAGCGCGACGGCGACATGGACGGCGGTCGTCGATTTTCCGGAGCCGCCCTTTTCGTTGGCAAAGGTGATCAAATGGGGTTTCGACAAAATCACATTCCCTTCGCGCTCCCTGCTTGATTGCCCTCGCCGGCTTGTCCAAGGAGCGTTGCGCGTAACGGGGACCTATAATCGGTGGAAATCGTCCGGAACATAGAAGATCTCCGTCAGGCGGTCGCAAAACTGAGGATAAGTGCCCCCGGCATCGCGATGGTGCCGACCATGGGCGCGCTCCATGCCGGCCATGTCGCGCTGGTCGACGCGGCGCGCTCGCGCGGATGCCAGGTCGTCGTGTCGATCTTCGTCAACCCGACCCAGTTCGGCCTCAACGAGGACCTCGACGCTTATCCGCGGCGCGAGGCGGCTGACGTGGCGATGCTGGAGGCAGCGGGCGCTGCCCTGCTCTGGGCCCCCGATGTCGCAACCATGTATCCGCAAGGCTTTGCGACCAGCATCAGCGTAAGCGGCGTCAGTGAGCGTTGGGACGGGGCTGCCCGCCCCGGTCATTTCGCAGGGGTAGCGACGGTGGTAGCCAAGCTGCTCCAGCAGGTCCGCCCCGACATCGCCTGTTTCGGCGAGAAGGATTATCAGCAGCTCGCGGTGATCCGGCGACTGGTCGCCGATCTCGATATGGGAATCGAGATCGTTGGCGTGCCCACCCAGCGCGACGATGACGGCCTCGCCCTCTCTTCGCGCAACACCTATCTGACTCCAGACGAAAGGGCCGCGGCGCTCGCACTTCCTCGCGCGCTCGGCGAAGCAAGGACGGCGATCGAGCGTGGCGGAGATGTCGCCCGGGCGCTGTCGGCCGCGGCGGCGCGGCTCGCCAAAGCGGGGTTCGATCTGATCGACTATATTGCCCTCGTCGATGCCGCAACGCTCGAACCGGTTGACAGGCTGGACGGTCAGGCGCGCCTGCTCGCCGCGGCGAAGATCGGGCGGACGAGGCTGATCGACAATCTCGCTGTCGGCGACTGAATTAAACAAACCCCAACGCCGCCGTTAACCTTGTTGGGAACGGCGGCGTTCGACCAGCAAGAGAATCGCCAACGCTCCCCCCGACAGTGGAGCGAGACATGGTTCACAGCCTCAAATCGCAGCAGTTCCTGACCGAAACGCGTCTTCGCGACGCGACGGCCGGTGATATCGACGCCTGTTTCGAACTCGGCGTGTCCTTTTCGATGGGGGCGGATGGTTGCCCGCTCGATCTGATCGCCGCCCATAAATGGTTCAACATTGCCGCGATCGGCGGCAACCGGCGCGCCATGGAATGCCGCGCCGAGATCGCCGAGGACATGACCGCGCGCGAGATCATCGAGGCGCAGCGCCAGGCTCGCGCGATGATGGGTTTCGGGCACAGGATGGCAGCCTGATCCTCATCCTGGCGTAGGTTGGATCTTGCTTCGTGCCGCCGCCGAGGCAGCGCGATCCCAGATTCGGCCGGACGCCGGTGGACGGCAGGGCAGCTAGCCTTTTTTAAACGGCGTAAACTCGCCCAATTGCTCGATATTGTGCTCGATCGCCCGGCGCTCATGTTCGAGATAGTCGGCCACCGCACGGCGGAAGCCAGGGTTTGGGATATAATGTGCTGACCAGGTCGGCACCGGTTCATAGCCTCGCGCCAGCTTATGCTCGCCCTGGGCACCCGCCTCGACCCGCTTCAGCCCGCGCTCGATCGCCGCGTCGATCGCCTGATAATAGCAGAGTTCGAAATGGAGGAAGGGGACGTCCTCGACCGCCCCCCAGTTGCGCCCGTAGAGCGCGTCCGATCCGATCAGGTTGAGCGCGCCGGCGATCGGCTTGCCGCCGCGGAGCGCCATGATCAGCAGGACCCGGTCTGCCATCCGCTCGCCAAGCAGGGTGAAGAAATTCCGGGTGAGGTAGGGCCGGCCCCATTTGCGAGCGCTGGTGTCCTGGTAAAATCGCCAGAAGGCGTCCCAGTGCCTCTCCTCGATCGCGTCACCGGAGAGGCGGACGATCTCCAGCCCTTCGATGGCCGCGGCGCGCTCCTTGCGGATCATCTTGCGCTTGCGGGAGGCAAGCCCCTCAAGGAAGTCGTCGAAGTTAACATAGCCGCGGTTATGCCAGTGGAATTGCCGGTCAGTGCGGATCAGCCAGTCGGCTGCCTCGAACAACGGGACCTGTTCCCGCTCGACGAAGGTTGCATGGGCCGAGGAGAGATCGTTGCTCCGCGTCAGCGCCTCGGCCGCCGCGATCAGCGGTGCGGCAAGGTCAGGGTCGCGCAGCAGCAACCGGGGACCCGGTACCGGACTGAACGGCACCGAAATCTGCAGCTTGGGATAATATTGGCCGCCGGCGCGCTGCCATGCATCGGCCCAGCTGTGATCGAACACATATTCGCCCTGGCTGTGGCTTTTGGCATAGGCGGGCAGGATCGCTGCCGGGCGGCCGTCTGCCCCGTCGATGGAGAGAGGTACCTGCTGCCATCCGGTGCGAGAGTTGGCGCTGCCCGACTCTTCGAGCGCGGAGAGAAAATCATGGCAGACGAAGGGATTGTCACTGCCGGCGCAGGCATCCCAATCTCTCTTGCTGAAACTGGCGACTCCGTCGCTCATCCGAGCGATGGTTTCGCTCACCATCCGGGCGCCTCGAAGATAATCTGGTCGACGCAGTCGGCGGCAACCGCCTGCTGCTCCGCCGAATTGACCGTCCATGCAAGCATCGGAATGCCGCGCTTGCGCTGGCGCTGGACAAAGCGGCTAGGAAGATCGTTGATGTCGATTGCGAGAAACTCGGGGCGGGCGCGCCACAGCGCCTGGACCTTCTCCGAGCTCTCTTCCTTCGCATAGGCGCTCCGGTCCGACAGCATCAGCCCCCGGGTGATGCGGCTGCCGTGCGACAGGAACCAGCGCGAGACCTCGCCGTGGAGTGACATCACCGCAGCCTCGGCGCGATAGGATTCGATCGCATGGCGCACTGCGACACAGAGCTGCGAGACGTGGCCCTCGATCGCCTTGAGCTCGATCAGCACCGGCGAGCGGCCGGCGACGAGCGCCAATATCTCGTCGAGCTTGGGGATCGATTCGTCGGTGCCCTTGAGCTTGATCTGGCTGAGATGTTTGCTCGACAGGTGCCGAACCTGGCCTGTCGTTTCGGTCAACCGGTCGACCGTCAGATCGGCGAACACAAAGGCCATGCCGTCGAGGCTGAACTGGACGTCGACCTTCACGCCATAGCCATGGCTGACCGCCGCCTCGACTGCCGCGCGGCTGTTTTCGACATGACGGCTGCCGTGCAGCCCGCGATTTGCAAAAGGCGTACGGGTCAGGAAACCGACGCGCCGGGCGTCGGGCACCGGAAAGCGGAAGCGATCAAAGAGGCCTAACAGCGACAATAGCGTCGATCTCCACCGCGGCGCCGAGCGGAAGCACCGGCACGCCGACCGCGCTCCGGGCATGGCGACCAGCCTCGCCAAACACCGCTTGCATCAGTTCGGAGGCGCCGTTGGCGACCTTCGGCTGATCGGTGAAATCGGCGGTTGACGAAATGAAGGCCCCCAGTTTGACGATCCTCCTCACGCGCGAAAAGTCGCCGCCAAGCGCCGCCTTGATCTGCGCGATCAGCATGATGCCGCACCGTCTTGCCGCTTCGGCACCCGCTTCGAGCGAGACGTTCTGGCCCAGCCGGCCGGTGATGATGCTACCGTCCTCGCGGAAGGGGAGTTGCCCCGAAATATGCAGCAGCCCGTCGACCTCGACCGCTGGCACATAGGCAGCGACCGGAGCCGCGGGAGCCGGCAGGGTTATCCCCAGTTCGGCGATACGCGCATCGATACTCATCAGGGCTTCATCCCCGTTACGGTCAACAGCGTCAAGCGTGCGTTTTGTGATGCTTCCAGGTTTTGGTGCCGGGCGGGGTCGGCCACGCCGGATCAGATCAGGATGCGAAGTGTGCGATGATCCATGGCAGCGCTTCGGACCAGTCGTCGATCCGGGCATGGGCGTGAGGCGCGGGCGGGCGATGCCTGGCAACCCGGGGCTCGGCGACCATATGGATACGCCACACGTCGGGAGCATGCTTGGCGACGGATTCGTGATGATGCTCGAGATCGTCGACGAACACGGTCGCGGTCGGTTGATACTGGGCAACGAGATCGGCAACCGGACGGCCCTTGCCGCCCTGATTGCACTGAACCTTGTGGCGGATGCCGACCGCCTCGAGCTGGGCGACCCTGCCGGCATGGAAATCGTCGGTGAGATTGGTGAGGACCACGATATCGGCGAATTCGGCGATGGTCGCCAACGCCCGGGCAGCGTGAGGGACCAGCGTCTGGCGGTGCATCTCGGTGGTAAAGAAGCCGTCGAGGAGCGGCCAGATATGTTCTTCCTGCACGACGCTTTTGTCCGCCCGCCGGGTCAGCGCACGCCCGAAATTCTCTTGGTCCATGGCAATTTCGATATCGTGCGCCTCGTCGAGCCACTGGCCGAACGGGCCCACCATGTGGAGCAACACCTCGTCACAATCCGTGATCAGCAGCGGGCGGCTCATGAGGCGAGCCCGTCACGCGCGCGGACCAGTTCGGCTGGGCCGACACCGAGTGCTTCCGCGCAGGCCACGAGGTCGGGCTCGTGGCTGGCCAGAAAGTCGAGCAATGCCGCGAGAATGCGTGGCTCGCCCGCGCCGGCACGCAAGGATTCGGGGGTAAGCCCGGTGAGGTCGAGAAGCCGGCGCGCGCGCGCCGGATCGCCGAGCGTCCAGGCAAGCGCATTCAGGCCTGTCAAAACCATATCTTTGTCGTAATTATACAGTACTTTCGCGGGGTTGGATTCACCCGGGGGCATAGCTAAGCTCGATTGGCTGTAAGGTGGTGTAGCCGTGGCGAAAAAAGTCCTGATTGTCGAGGATAATGAGCTGAACCTTCGGCTCTTCCGCGATCTGTTGGAAGCGCATGGCGCCGAAGTCCGTACGATCCGCGACGCCCGTGATGCATTGGAGGCGATGCGCGCCTTTCTTCCCCAGCTCGTCATCATGGATATTCAGCTGCCCCACATCAGCGGGGTCGACTTGATCAAGGCAATGAAAGCCGATCCGGCGCTCGATTCGGTGCCGGTGATGGCGGTGACCGCCTATGCCGGCAAGGGCGATGAAGGTCGTGTGCGCGAGGCCGGTGCCGACGCCTATGTTTCCAAGCCGATCTCGGTCTCTCGGTTCGTCCTGGCGGTCGAGGGGCTGGCGGGACCGCTCGGGGACGGGTTCAAGCGGGCGGGGTAGAGTCATTATTGGATTAGCGCTTAAGCGCCGGGCGCCTGAAGGACAAACAAACAACGTCAAACGCAAACGCCCGCCGGGTTAGGGCGGGCGTTCAGCCTGACAGCAAGGCGCGGCCCGAAAGCCGCACAACTTACTTGATCTTGGCTTCCTTGAACTCGACATGCTTGCGCACGACCGGGTCATATTTGCGGAAGCTCAGCTTCTCGGTCTGGGTGCGCGGATTCTTCTTGGTGACGTAGTAGAAGCCGGTATCAGCCGAGCTGACGAGCTTGATCTTGACAGTGGTCGGCTTGGCCATGACCCGAAACCCTTATCGACAGAAAAAAGATAAGCGGCGTTGCCGCCGCCTCGATTGGTGGGCGCCCTTAGCGGTGGAACGGGTCAAGAGTCAAGCCGAACGAGGGCTTTTCGGCGTGTGCACGACCATTTGGCACGCGCCTTCGCAACGGAAAATCAAGGTGGGCCCGGCGATTGATATTTGCGGGGCCTCTCCCTAACTGCCACCGTTCTGATGGAAGTCCTTTTCTCCTCCACGCTGCTCGTCGCTTTTGCCGAGATCGGCGACAAGACGATGCTGCTCGCGATCATCCTCGCCGCACGGTTCCGCGCGCCCTGGCCGATCATTGCAGGCATCTTCGCCGCGACAATCGTCAATCATGCACTGGCTGCCTGGGCCGGCTCGGCCATTTCGGGCCTTCTCGACGGCTTCTGGTTCCGGCTGGCAGTGGCGCTGGGATTCCTCGCCATGGCGGTCTGGACGCTGATCCCCGACGAGCTCGACGAGGATGCGGCAACCGACAAGCCAGCGCGCTATGGCGTGTTCGCTACCACCACGATTGCTTTCTTTCTGGCAGAGATGGGCGACAAGACGCAGATCGCCACGATCGCTCTCGGCGCGCGCTACCATGCGGTTGAGCTGGTCGCCCTCGGCACGACGCTTGGCATGATGATCGCCAATGTCCCGGCTGTCTTTCTGGGCGACCGGATCACACGGCTGGTCCCCCTGCGCGTCATGCGGATCGCGGCGGCCGCGATCTTTGTGCTGCTCGGCGCGCTGGCGATTCGGGAATTGCTCGGCTAAGGGCCGCGGCAACATGACCACGCAGATCATCATCGCCGTACCGAAGGGACGCATCCTGAAAGAGGTGCTGCCGCTGTTCGCGGCGGTTGGCATCGTTCCCGAGGCCTCGTTCAGCGATGAGGACAGCCGGGCTTTGCGTTTCGCCACCAACCGGCCCGACATTGGCCTTATCCGTGTGCGCGCATTCGACGTCGCGACCTTCGTCGCGCATGGCGCTGCCCAGCTTGGCATTGTCGGCTCGGACGTGCTGATGGAGTTCGATTATTCGGAGCTTTATGCGCCGGTCGACCTCGACATCGGCCATTGCCGCATTTCGGTCGCCGAGCCGGTGGCGATGGCCGCGAAGGACGATCCGCGCGAGTGGAGCCATGTTCGCGTCGCGACCAAATATCCGAACATCACACGGCGGCATTTCGAAGCGCGCGGCGTTCAGGCTGAATGCGTCAAGCTCAACGGGGCGATGGAGATCGCGCCGGTGCTCGGTTTGTCGAGCCGGATCGTCGATCTGATTTCAACCGGGCGCACGCTCAAGGAGAACGGCCTGACCGAGGTCGAGACGATCGCCGACATTTCCTCGCGGCTGATCGTCAACCGTGCCGCCTTCAAGACCCGCGCGGGCGAGATTGCCCCGCTGGTTGAGGGTTTCCGTCGCGCGGTCGGAGCCAAAGATGCCGCTTCGGCTTGACAGCCGCGACCCGGGCTTCGCTGCGGCCTTTACGGCGCTGGTTGAGGGTCGGCGCGAGGCCGACGAAGATGTGTCGCGCGATGTGAGCGCGATCATCGCCACGGTTCGTACGCATGGCGACGCGGCGCTCGCGAATTATACCAGTCGCTTCGACCGTCATGAACTCGAGGCCTCGGGGTGGCGGATCGAACGGTCCGATTGCGACAGGGCATTGGCCGGGCTCGAGTCCGGTCTGCGTGAGGCGCTCGAGCTCGCCGCGACGCGGATCGAGGCCTATCACACCGCGCAGCGCCCCTCTGACAGCGAGCGGACCGACAGCGCCGGCGTGCGGATGGGAGCGCGCTGGAGCGCGGTCGATGCGGCGGGCCTCTATGTGCCGGGCGGTCGTGCCGCCTACCCTTCCTCCGTACTGATGAACGCCATTCCCGCGAGGGTTGCCGGTGTCGATCGGCTGGTGATGGTGACGCCGACGCCCGACGGCCTGGTAAACCCGCTGGTCCTGGCGGCCGCCGCGCTTGCCGGGGTCGATGAGGTCTGGCGGATCGGCGGGGCTCAGGCGATCGCCGCGCTCGCCTATGGCACCGACAGGATCCGGCCTGTGGATGTAATCGTCGGGCCGGGAAATGCCTGGGTCGCCGAGGCGAAGCGCCAACTCTACGGCGTCGTCGGGATCGACATGGTCGCGGGTCCGTCGGAAATTGTCGTCGTCGCAGACAAAGACAATGATCCCGCGTGGATCGCTGCCGACCTGCTGAGCCAGGCCGAGCATGACCCGACCAGCCAGTCGATCCTGTTCACTGACGACATGGCGTTCGCCAACGCTGTCGCTATCGAGGTCGAGGCACAACTGGGGCGGCTCCCGACCGAGACCACCGCGCGGGCGAGCTGGGCCGACAATGGCGCGATCATCACTCTTGCATCGCTCGACGAGGTGCCCGCCCTGTCCGACCGGCTGGCCCCTGAGCATCTCGAGCTGGCGGTGGCCGACCCGCAGGCGTTGTTCGACAGGGTCCGTCATGCCGGCTCGGTCTTTCTCGGCCGCTATGCGCCCGAAGCGGTCGGCGATTATGTCGCCGGGCCGAACCATGTTCTGCCGACCGGCCGCCGGGCGCGTTTCGCCTCGGGCCTTTCGGTGCTTGATTTCATGAAGCGGACCAGCTTCATCGCCCTTGATGCCGCCGCGATTGCCGCGATCGGGCCCGCTGCCGTCGCCCTGGCGAAGGCGGAAGGCCTGCCCGCGCACGCCGCGTCGGTCGCCGCAAGGTTGGAACGATGATATGACCAGGATCAACGAACGGGCACGTTCGCGCAGTGCTGCCCGCCTTGCAGCGGCCCAGGCACTCTACCAGCAGGAGATGGAAAACACCCCCATCGCCGTCCTGCTCGACGAGTTTCACCAGCATCGCCTCGGAGCGACCATCGAGGATGTCGAATATGCCGCTGCCGAGGTCAGCTTCTTCGACGATCTGGTAAAGGGCGTCGACGCACGTCGTGCCGAGATCGACGCCGCCATCAGTGAGCGGCTGGCGAGCGGCTGGACGCTCGAGCGGCTCGACCGGCCGATGCGGCAGATCCTGCGGGTTGGCACCTATGAGCTGATCGCGCGTCCGGACGTTCCCACCGCGACGGTGATCAGTGAATATGTCGATGTCGCCGATGCCTTTTACGCCAGGCGTGAAAAGGGCTTCGTCAACGGCTTGCTGGACGCGGTCGCCAGGGCCGTGCGCGGTTGATCACCGACCTACCGCTTCTCCACGATCCCTGGTTCTGGCTGCTGGCTATCCCGGCCGTCACTCTGATGGGTCTTTCCAAGGGCGGTTTCATCGGGGTGGGCACGCTCGCCTTGCCGCTGATGGCGCTGGCGCTCTCCCCGGTGCGGTCGGCGGCGGTACTGCTGCCGCTGCTCGTCGCGCAAGACGCGGTTGGCGTCTGGTCCTATCGCAAGACCTGGGACGCGCGGAACATGGTGGTGATGATGCCGGGCGCGTTGATCGGCATCGGGCTCGGATACGGGTTCGCCGCCAGCCTGTCCGAAGCCTGGGTGCTGGTCGCGGTGGGAACATTGTCGCTCCTGTTCGGCGTGCAGCGGCTGTGGACCGAACGTGGAGGCCGTGCGGTG
>CANJRZ010000094.1 GCA_947476735.1 Sphingomonadaceae bacterium | reverse complement strand
TCGGAAAAAAGCCGCAGCGATCCGGGGAGGTCGCTGCTGTTCAGCGCAACCTGCATCATCTTGAGGTCCGAGGTCATGGCAATCCTCCCGAGCGCCTGTGTATCCGTCCTGCGCCCGCATTACATTGACTTCGTGAGCCAAGTCGAAGCGCTTAATGACTCCCCCCGATATGCAAAAGCGCATAGCATCCGGGCGGGGCTGCCGAACGGATGAGTCGGCGCCCGACGGAGAGAGATATGTCGCTGTTGGATCCGCCCACACCGATGGGCAATGGCAAGCCCGATTTCAAATGCTGGCATGATTATGCGGCGCCCGAGAAGGACAGGATCTCGCCCCATCTGTTCGAGACCGGCGACGATCTCGGCCCGGTCGAGGATTTTCGCGTGCCCGCCGGAAATTATCTCGCGCGCGAGCAGCATGAGCGCGAGCGCGAGCATCTGTGGGGCACCGTCTGGCAGATGGCGTGCCGGCTCAACGACATCCCCAATGTCGGCGACTATCTCGAATATGAGATCGGCGATCGTTCGCTGATCATCGTCCGCGATAGCGAGACCAGCGTGAAGGCGCTCAAGAACGCCTGCCGCCACCGCGCGACGGCGATGATCTCGGGCAAGGGCAACACCAGTTGCTTCACCTGCCCGTTCCACGGCTGGGCCTACAAGCTCGACGGCAGTCTTGAGCATGTCCCCGCCGGCTGGGATTTCCCGCAGTTCGACGGCTCCGGGCTGCGCGAAGTCCGTTGCGAGACCTACAACAGCAATGTCTATGTCAATCTCGACGACAACGCCGCGCCGCTGATCGACCATATCGGCGCCACCATGCACCGCAATTTCGAGGCTTATCCCGACCATCGCATGTGGAAGAGCTGGCATTTCGGCATCGTCGTCGAATCCAACTGGAAGATCATGGCCGAAGCTTTTTTCGAGGCATATCATGTGCCCTGGACCCATCCGGCCTACGCGCCTGGCTCGGGCGATGTGCAGGGCCGGATCGATGTGTTCGGATTTCATCACCGGCTGATCTCGATGGCGCTGATTCCGTCGTTCACGTCGGGCTGGGAATCGACCGAGCAGGAGATTTTCGACTGCGTGATGCAGGCAGCCGGTGGCTTCGTGCAGATCCCCGACGGTCAGGATCCCGACAGCCTGCCACAGATGACCCTGCCCGATGGCGTCACCGCGCGCCGCTTCATGGCGGACACGATCCGGGGAAATTGGGGCGGTCAGGGGCTGGACCTGTCCGGGGTCAGCGAGACCGAATTGGTCGATCTGTTCTCGAACCTGATCTTCCCGAACTTCGTCTCGTTCGTCGGCCCGGGCGGTCATGTCACCTATCGCTTCCGGCCGAATGGCGATGATCATAATTCGATGATCTTCGACATCGCCAATCTCGTGCCGGTGCCCGGCGACGGCCCGCTGCCGCCGGACGTGCCGATGACGATGATCCCACGCGGCACGCTGATGCGCGACCATGAACTGGCGCAGAAAGTGCTCGGTCAGACGACGCTGATCGTTGACGAAGATGTATCGAACAGTGCGCGTATCCAGAAAGGGCTCAAGGTCAGCGAGGAGATCGTCGTCGGCGAGGAACTCGAACCCAATATCGTCGCCTTCCACCGCAATATCGAGCGCTGGATGACCGGGGACAGGAGGCAATCTCGATGATTGTCCACATCTGCATGGGAACCAACGATCTCGAACGGTCGGCCAAATTTTATGATGCGATCACTGCCGAACTCGGCTTCGGGCGGCGCAATACCACCGACAAGGCTATCTACTGGGCCAATCCGGGCAGCGGGATCGGCTTTGCGATCACTAGGCCGTTCGACGGGCAGCCAGCGACGTTCGGAAACGGCACGATGGCGACGATCGCATCGCGGGACCCGGCTCAGGTGGACCGCGTCCATGCCGCCGCGCTTGCCAATGGCGGCAGCTGCGAAGGTCCGCCCGGCGTGCGCGCCAACGGCATCTACACCGCCTATTTCCGCGACCCTGACGGCAACAAGCTCAACACCTTCGCGATGCCGCAGCAATAGCGGCACCCTTCCGGGCGCTATTCCGCTCCGATCACCGGGCCGATCGGTACCGGCGGTTTCTGGCCCAGAGGCTCGCTTCCCGCGAACAGCGCGTCGAGCCGGCGGCGCATCGTCCGGTTATATTCCTCCTTGGGCACCGAGGCCGGGCGGCGCAGCGAAATCTCTCCGAAGATCGCATCCTTGATCCGGCCGAGTGCGGCCTCGTCGAGCAGCCCGGCGCGGGACAATTCGATCGAAAGCTGGATCATGCCTACTGACGCCGCCTGCGCACGCATGCCGAGCAGATCGAGCGTTTCGTGAAGCTTCTTGGTATCGGTCATGTGCCGCAACCTCTCCCCACCCCGACAGGCGGGCGTTATCGCCCTGCCATCCGGAAGCCAGCATAGACCAAGCAGCGCGGCGCGATAGCACCAATCGGCGGTTTCCCAGGGATCGAACTAGTTTTTGAAGGCGCGGACGCGCGGCAGTATCTTTTCGCACAGCATATCGAGCTGCTCGGAAAACGCATCGCCCATATCGACGAGGCTTAGCACCATCTCCGTGCAGCCGCGTCGCCAGTAATCGTGGAGCTGGTCGACGATCGCGTCCGGCCCCCCGGCTACAAACAGCCGCTCCGGGAAAGTGGCGCCGGCGCCCGTCAGCCTGCTCCACGCGGCACCCGCACGGCTGCGGGCATCGGGCGCCTCGTCGGGATGGACGGGCAGCAGCATGCCGGTGATGAGCGGCTCGCCACCGAGTTTCGTCCGCTCCTCGAGGAGGAAGTCGCGCCGCCGGGTGAAGCTGTCGGGCGAGAGAAGATAGCCGATCCAGCCGTCGCCGATCCGCGCCGCACGACGCAGCGCGATCTCCTTCCAGCCGGCCAGCAGGATCGGCACATTCTCGCCCGGCACCGGATCGATACCGACGATCATGCCGTCATCGGCGGACGCAGGCCTGGTCCGTCCCGCGAGCAGATTGCGGACCTCCACCAGTATCTGCTCGGCGCGCCGGCCGCGCTCGGCAAGCGGCACCCCGGCGGCGGCGAATTCCGCCGGATATTCGCCGCCCAGGCCGATGCCGATCCGCAGCCGGCCCGGGGCGAAGGCGGCGAGCGTGCCGAGCTGCTTGGCGAGCCACAGCGGATCGCGCAGCGCCACCAGCATCACGCAAGTACCGATGCTGACGCGGGTGGTGCTCGCCGCGACTGCGGAGAGGGTCACCACCGCTTCGAGCAGTTCGCGCGGGTGGAGCAGATGGTCGCCGACATAGACGCCATCGAACCCTGCCTCCTCGGCGCGGCGGGCCGCGGCCAGCACGCGCGGCGGATCGACCCGGTTGGTATCGGTATTGGCGATGGCGGGGAGCATCAGGCCGATTGTCGGGCCTTGTGGTGCGGTGGTCACGAAGTCGTTCCCCCGCCCGGAAGGGAAGACGTATCGGCGGAGCCCGCCGGCACCCACTCCGAGGTACGCCCGTACTCCGACAGATATTTGGTCGACGACCAGCCGCCATCGACAGTGATCGTCTGTCCGTTGATCCAGCTGCCCCCTTCCGAGCAGAGGAAGGCGATTGTCGCGGCAATGTCGTCGACATTGCCGAGCCGGGTGTGCGGAGTCATCTCGACATTCATCCGGCGAAACACCGGATCCTCGAGTCGAGCCTCGGTGAGCTGGGTCAGCACTACGCCGGGCGCGACCGCGTTGCAGCGTATCCCCTGCGCGCCATATTGGGCGGCGATGTGGCTGGTCAGTCCCTGCACACCGGCCTTGGCCGCCGAATAGGCGCCGCCGCGCAATCCGCCGATCACCGCGAATGTCGAGGTGATGTTGATGATCGCGCCGCCCTGCTTCATCTGCGGGATGGTCTCGCGCGACAGGCGGAACGGCGCCCGCAGCAGCACGTCGATAAAATAGTCGAACTCGTCGTCGGTCACTTCAAGCAATGGCTTGGGCCGCCCGTCGCCGGCATTGTTGATCAGGAAGTCGATTCTTCCGAAGCGCTCAAGCGTCTGCCCGACGATCAGCGCGGCCGCTCCGTCGTCGGTGACGTCGGACGGAATGACGTGCAACCGATCGGCCGGCACCACATCCTCGAGCGCTTTGAGCCGGTCGGGATCGCGGCCGGTGCCGATGATCGCCATGCCCATGTTGGCCATGTGCCGGGCGGTCGCTAGGCCGATGCCGCTGCCCGCACCGGTGATGATCGCTACCTGCATGCCCATCTCTCCTCGCTGTCCTGGCCTTTGACCGGCGCGGGAATATCTAACATCTGTTAGACGCTCGTCGAGCGGCTTTGAAGTCAAGTAACGAGGGCTGCGCTGCACTAGGCTCGGCCTGACGTCGGGGGAGTTTGAAGCGATGGCCGCTATGGCGGACGGAAAAAACGGCCCGCCGCTCGGCGCAATCGCCGCGATCCGCGCCGCGAGCGGACGTGCGGGCCTTGTCGGGGCCTGGCTGTTCCTGATCCTGTCGCTCGCCGGTCCGCCGGCCAGCTCGTTCCAGACCGCGGTGGTGGCGCCGCTGGGATCGAGCATTGCGCAGCATTTCGGCGGGGGCAATCATGGCGCCTTCATCGCCCAGCTCACCATCACGCTGCCCGCGATCGGCGTGGTGCTGGGCGGGCCGCTCACCGCCTGGCTGATCACCCTGTTCGGCTATCGTCCGGTGATCATCGCCAATGCCGCGATGCTGGCGGTGGCGGGATCGGCAGGCTTCTATACGGATGCAATGCTGCCGTTCCTTGCGGCGCGCCTGCTCGTCGGGTTCAGTGCCGTCGCGCTTTATTCGGCACTGGTGGCGCTAACCGGAGTGGTGTTCAGCGGCACCACGCTGAGCCGGATGATCAGCTATCAAAATGGCGCGGGCGCCGCCTCGGGTTTGCTGCTGGTGCTGCTGTCGGGCGCCGTGGCGAGCCATTTCGGCTGGCGGACGAGCTTTCTCGTCTATCTCTTTGCCAGCGTTTTCCTGCTCGCAGCGCTGATCGTCTGGCTGCCCTCCCGGGCATCGCTGGCCGCCTCGCGCGCCTCGCAGGCTGGCGAGAAAGCATCGCTCAAACCGCTGATTCCGGCGCTCATCCTCAATGTCGTCGTTTTCTCGATGGTGTTCATGGTGATCATCCAGGGCTCGCTGCTGATGGCGGCCAACGGTATCAGCGATCCCCAGGTCCAGTCGGTGGTTATCTCCTTTTCAACCTTTGCCTATGCGCTGACCGCGACCTTGTGCAGCTGGGTCGAGACGCGCCTGCTCGGGCGCTGGACCTTCCCGGCCGCGCTCGCCCTGATGGGTATGGGGGTGCTGGTCATGGGCACCGTGTCCGCCGTCTGGGGCGCCGGCCTTGGCAGCCTGCTGATCGGCGCGGGATCGGGTCTGTCGGCCAGCTATCTGGTGAAGCTGGTGGTGCAGGGTGCTGCGCCCTCGGTCCGCGAGCGCGCGGTCGGGTTGATCGCGCCGGCGCATTATCTGGGCCAGTCGGCCAACCCCTTCATCATGCAGGCGCTGCGCGTGACGGTGGGGATTCATATGGCGTTCGTCATCGTCGGCATCGTCCTGTTCGCGGGTGCGGCCTGGGCGGCGGCGATCCGCCTTCGGGCAGCCAGGTCATGAGCGATCAGCCGCCCGGCGCGATCGAAGCGATCCGGCAGGCGAGCGGAAGGCCGGGCCGCTTCGCCGCCTGGCTGGTGCTGGTCCTCGCTTTGTCGGGCCCGTGCCTGAGCTCTTTCCAGAATGCGGTGGTGGCACCGCTCGCGTCGAGCATCGCGGCCCGTTTCGGTGGCGGCAATCACGGCGCGCTGATCGCCCAGCTCGCCATGGTCGTTCCGGCGGCCGGGGTCTTCGTCGGCGGGCCGCTCACCAGCTGGCTGATCGGCCGCTTCGGTTACCGTCCGGTGATCATCGGCAACGCATTGATGCTCGCCGCGGCGGGCACGGCCGGGGCCTGGGTCGACGGCATGATCCCCTTCCTCGGCACGCGGGTGATCGTCGGTCTGAGCGCGGTCGCGCTCTACTCGGCGCTGGTGGCTTTGACCGGGCTGCTGTTCCACGGCGTCACGCTGGCCCGGATGGTCAGCTATCAGAGCGGTCTTGCCGCCCTGCTCGGCATGACGCTCACCCTCGTCTCCGGGCCGATCGCCAGCCATTTCGGCTGGCGGGCGAGCTTCTTCATCTATCTGGCGACCGCACTCTACGCGCTGATCGCGGCGCTCGCCTGGCTGCCGCCTGCCGCAGGAAAGAAAGCAAAAGGTGAGGGCGGCGGCTCGCTGCGGCCGCTGATGCCCACCGTGCTGATGTCGGTCGCCGCTTTCACCGCCATCTATCTCGTCACCGTCCAGGGATCGCTGCTGATGTCGGCCAACGGGATCGGCGATCCCGCCGTCCAGTCGGTGGTGATCGCCCTGTCGGCATTGTCGAACGCCGTGACCGCGACGGCCTGCAGCTGGATCGAGACGCATCTCCTGAAACGGATGCTGTTCCCTGCTGCGCTGGCGCTGCTGGGGGCCGGGGCTGAGGTGATGGGCGCGATACCGGCGCTGTGGGGTGCCGTGCTCGGCAGCCTCGTGATCGGAGCCGGATCGGGGCTCACCGTCGCCTGGCTCATCCGCGTGATCGTCGAGCGCGCCCCGCCGGGCGCCCGCGAGCGCGCCGCCGGGCTGATCGCACCTTCTTTCTATGTCGCGCAGTTCGCCAATCCGGTCGTGATGCACCCGCTGCATATAGCCTTTGGAATCCAGACGGCATTCATACTGGTCGGCGGGCTGTTGTTGGGTGGCGCGGCACTGGCGGCGGCGCGGATCCGGCGCTAGGCCTTGCATTGATGGCAGGCCGGACCAACAAGAAGGTGAGCGAACCGATCGAGGCGAAATCGCGCCGCGAGATCCTCGACGCGGCGGCGCGTTTGTTGCGCAGCCAGGGCTACAAGGCGACCACCCTGCGCGATATCGCCGAGGAGGTCGGCATCCGCGCCGCCAGCATCTATTATCATTTCGAGTCGAAGGAAGAGATCGCCTCGACCGTGATGAATGAGGGCGTCGACTGGGTGTTCGACGCGGTCACCGCGACGCTGCAGCATTTGCCGGCGTCGGCCGGCATCAACGACCGCGTTACCGCCGCGATCGCCGCCCATCTCAACGCGCTCCACAAGCACAGCGATTACACGTCGGCGGCGATGAAGAGCTATGCCGACGCCCCCGATCCGGTGCGCCAGCTCGCCCGTGAGCACCGCCGCCGCTATGAATCGATCTGGGTCCGGCTGATCGACGACGCCGTCGCGGCAGGCGCGACCCCGCCCGGCGTGTCGAGCGAGACCTTGCGTCTCGCCGCGCTCGGCATGCTCAACTGGTCCCCCGAATGGTACCGCGCCGGCCGCCAGTCGATCGACCGCCTCGCGGCCGAATTTGCTGCGATATTGCTGCGGTAGACAGTTCCTCCCTGGCGAAGCTGGGGAGGGGGACCAGCGAAGCTGGTGGAGGGGTCTCCAACCTCGTCGCAACCATTGTCCCTGAGGTAGCTCCCCCTCCACCGCTTCGCGTAGGGAGGAGCTTTTAAAGCAACCCCACCTCTCGCAACGCCGTGTACACCGCATCCTCGCGATCGCGCCGCTGCACCGTGAAAGTCGGGTTAATCTTCGGAAACTCGGGCGCGAGGTGGGCCGCCAGCGTCTCGTAGACCACCGTCCGCCTGAACACCCGCCATTCGCCGTTCCGCTTCTCGACGATGTCGACATAGCGGCCGCCGCCATGCATCACCACCTCGCCCTTTTGCGTGCCGACCTCCTCGCCCAGCATCGCGATCCGGGCGGCGCGGGCGCTCTCGGGATAATGCTGCTCGGCGACGACATAGGTCTCGACCACCGCCCGATCCGGCCCGGCGAACTCGATCAGCATGTTGCCGGCATGGTGCATCGACTGGCTGATCTCGGCATGGCGCTCCTGGAGCCACGCGATCATGCCATCGACATCGCCGACATAGACGCCATGATCGTCATGCCCGTCGGGATGGAAACAGTCGCGCACCAGCTCCCAGTCGCGCCGGTCGACCGCGCGGCACCAGCGATAGGTCAGCGCCTGGATCTCCAGCCGGTCCTCGATCCTTGCTTCGAACTTGGTCATCCCCTCACAGCCTCTTCGCTATTTCCTCGAGCATCACCTCGGTAGCGCCGCCGCCGATCGACTGGATGCGCGCGTCCCGCGTCATCCGCTCGATCGCAGTGTCTCGCATATAACCGAAGCCGCCATGATATTGCAGGCAGGCATACATCACCTCGTTGACCAGCTCGCCGCAATAGGCCTTCACCATCGAGACCTCCCTGGTCATGTCGCGGCCCTGTACGTCGCCCCAGGCCGCCGCATAGACGAGCTGCCGCCCCGCCTCGACCTTGGCGGCGAGCATCGCCAGCCGCTGGCGGATCGCCTGCTTGTCGAACAGCGGCGCACCGAACGCCTGGCGGGTGCGGACATAGTCGAGGGTCAGCTCGATCGCCGCCTGCGCTTCGCCCATCGCCATCGCGCCGAGCACGATCCGTTCGTTCTGGAAATTGGCCATGATCGCGTAAAAGCCTCGGCCTTCCTGGCCCAGCACAGCGTCGTCGGGCACGAAACAATCCTCGAACACCAGCTCGGCGGTGTCCGACGAACGCCAGCCATGCTTGTCGAGCTGGCGGCCGACTCGGAAGCCCGGCATGCCCTTCTCGACGAGGAACATCGTGACCGACTTCGAGGCGGGGCCGGCACTGTCGCTCTTCGCGGCGACGCAGACCAGATCGGCATGGACGCCGTTGGTAATGTAGAGCTTGGTGCCGTTGAGCAGCCAGCCGCCCTCGACCTTGCGCGCGGTAGTGCGGATACCCTTCACATCGGAACCGGCATCGGGTTCGGTGACCGCGACCGCGGTGATGACATCGCCGCGGACGATCGCCGGCATCCATCGTTCTTTTTGCGCAGCATTTCCAGCGTTGAAGATATGGACCGAGGCCATGTCGGTATGGACCAGCGCGGTGATCGCCACGCCCGAATAGGTCGAGCGGCCGAGCTCCTCGGCGAGCACGACGGTGCCGAGCGTGTCCATGCCGGATCCGCCATAGGCCTCGGGGTATCGGATGCCGAAGAAGCCGAGCGCGCCCATGCTGCGCAGCAATGCGCGCGGAACCATGCCGTCGCGCTCCCAGGCATCGGCGTGCGGCTTGATCTCCTCGGCGACGAACCGGCGGAGCTGCTCGCGCAGCATGTCATGTTCTTCGGTGAAGTAGGGGGAGCTGGCGGAGTTCATGGGGCGGCCCTGCAATTTGTCTAACACTTGTTAGATAGGCGGGATATATGCCACACCGCAAGGAGGAGGGCACGCTACGCGCATGACCGTCGTGAAGACGAGAATCGACCGGCATAGCCCGGCTTACACGGCAAACCAGGCCGACCATGCGGCGCTGGCCGCGATCTTGCGTACCCGTCAGGCCTGGGTCGTAGCAGGTGATCGCGAGCGTGAGATCAAGCGCCATCTCGATCGCGGCAAGCTGATGGTGCGCGACCGGATTGACCGGGTGGTCGACCCCGGCTCGCCCTTCCTCGAGCTCTCGACCCTCGCCACCTTCGGCCAATATGGCGATCAGTCGCCGGGCGCCGGGATCGTCACCGGGATCGGCCAGATCCATGGCATCCCGACGATGTTCATTGCCAATGACGCAACGGTAAAGGGCGGCACGCTCTTTCCTGAGACGGTGGCGAAGCATGTCCGCGCCCAGCAGATCGCCGAGGAGAACCGGCTGCCCTGTCTCTATCTGGTCGACAGCGGCGGCGCCTTCCTGCCGCTCCAGGACGAGGTGTTTCCCGACAAGGATCATTTCGGCAACAGCTTCTACAATCAGTGCCGGATGTCGGCTGCGGGACTGCCGCAGATCTCGGTGGTGCTCGGCGGCTGCACCGCGGGCGGAGCTTATGTGCCGGCGCTGTCGGACGAGGTCGTGATCGTCCGCGGCATCGGCCGCATCTTCCTCGGCGGGCCGCCGATCGTGAAGGCGGCGCTCAAGGAGATCGTCGATCCCGAGGCGCTGGGCGGCGCCGAGCTTCACACCTACCGATCGGGCGTGTCGGACATTCTCGCCGAGACCGAAGACCAGGCCTATGTCGCGGTGCGCGCCATCTTCGAGAAGATGAACTGGCCGCGGCAGAGTCATTTCGATCGCCGCCCGGTCCGCGCGCCGCTCTACGACCCGGCCGAGCTGACCGGTATCGTACCGGTCGACTATAAGATCGGCTATGACGTCCATGAGCTGATCGCCCGGATCGTCGACGGTAGCGACTTCCAGGAGTTCAAGCCGAGCTACGGCACGACGATCGTCACCGGCTTCGCCCATATCCACGGCTTTCCGATCGGCATCGTCGCCAATAACGGCATCCTCTTTTCGGAATCGGCGCTGAAGGCGACCCACTTCATCGAGATGTGCAACCAGCGCGGCACGCCCCTGCTCTTCCTCCAGAACACCACCGGCTACATGGTCGGGCGGCAGGCCGAAGAAGCGGGAATCGCCAAGGATGGCGCCAAGATGGTGGCGGCGGTCGCCTGCTCGACCGTGCCCAAATATACCGTGTTGATCGGGGCGTCCTTCGGCGCCGGCAATTACGGCATGTGCGGGCGCGGCTTCCATCCGCGCTTCCTGTTCGCCTGGCCCAATTCGAAGATCGCGACGATGAGCGCCGACACCGCCGAGACCGTGCTGGTCGACGTGCGCAAGGGCGGCCTGCGCGAGACGAGCGAGGAGGAACTGGCGACGATCAGCCGCGAGGTCCGCGAACAATATGAGCGGCAGAGCGACCCCTATTACGCGACTTCGCGGCTGTGGGACGACGGCATCATAGAGCCGCACCAGACCCGTGATGTGCTCGGCCTGTGCCTGTCGCTCGCCGATCGCGTGCCGCCCGAGCCGGGCAATTTCCGCGTCTTCAGGATGTAGGCCGATGTATCAGAAACTGCTCGTCGAAACCGATCCGCGCGGCGTGGCGCACGTGACGATCAACCGGCCCGAGGTCAGCAACGCCTTCAACGACGAACTGATGACTGAACTGGCCGTCGCCTTCCGGGCGCTTGGTGAGGATGCCGCGGTGCGGGTTGTGGTGCTGACCGGCGCCGGCCGGAATTTCTGCGCGGGCGGCGACATCGCCTGGATGAAGGGCAATCTTGCCGCCAGCCGCGCGGAGCGGATCGCCGGCAGCCAGCTGGTGGCCGACATGCTCTGGGCGGTCAATGATTGTCCCAAGCCGGTGATCGCGCGGGTCAATGGCGCGGCCTTCGGCGGCGGCGCCGGCCTTGCCTGCGCCGCCGATGTCACCGTCGCGGCGCAATCGGCGAAGTTCGCGCTGAGCGAGGTGCGGATCGGCCTGATCCCCGCCAATATCGCCCCGTTCGTCGTCCGCCGCATCGGCGAGGCCAATGCGCGTCGCTTCGGCCTTTCGGGACTGGTGTTCACCGCAGCCGAAGCGGCAAGTGTCGGCCTGGTCCATAACCTTGCCGCCGATGACGCGCTCGACGCCGCGGTCGAGGCTGAGATCGCCCATTTTCTCCAGGCCGCGCCTGAGGCGATCGCACAGACCAAGGCCTTGCTCGCCTATGTCGCGCACCATGAAGACGAGGCGATCAAGGCCTATACGCCGACCGCGCTCGCCGATGCCTGGGAAACCGAATGCGGACGCGAAGGCATCGCCACCTTCCTCGAGAAGCGCCCCCCGTCATGGCGGCCATGATCCGCAAGATCCTGATCGCCAATCGCGGCGAGATCGCCTGCCGGATCGCGCGGACCTGCCGGCGGCTCGGCATCACGACCGTGGCGGTTTATTCAGAGGCCGATGCGGATGCGCTCCATGTCCGAATGTGCGACGAGGCCAGCCCGATCGGTCCGGCTGATGCGGTGCAAAGCTACCTTGTCCCCGAGAAGCTGGTCGCGGCGGCGCAAGCGACCGGCTGCGACGCGGTCCATCCCGGCTATGGCTTCCTCTCCGAGAGCGTGAAACTGGCGCGTGCCTGTGCCACGGCCGGACTGATCTTCATCGGCCCGGGCGAGGACGCGATCGCGCTGATGGGATCGAAGCTCCAGGCGCGGCGGCTTGCCCGACATCATGAAGTGCCCTGCCTGCCAGGCTATGACGAAGACGATCAGGACGACGACCGGCTGGCCGCCGCCGCCCATGGGATCGGCTATCCGCTGATCATCAAGGCGTGCGCGGGCGGGGGCGGCAAGGGCATCCGCATGGTCGCCGAGCCCGCCGCCTTCCCCGCCGCGCTCGGCATCGTCCGCCG
>CANJRZ010000093.1 GCA_947476735.1 Sphingomonadaceae bacterium | reverse complement strand
TTCGAGCCCGCCGACATAGTCGATCCATGCCGGACAACGCGCCGGATCCTTGCCAATCTTGACGGCCCGGGCGCGGAGCTGCTCGGCGTCGAGGACATCAAGATAGGCAATATGGGTGCCGCGCAGCAGCGGATCGCAGAACGGCCCGATCTCCAGGACTGAACGGCCGTCGTCAATCAGCGCGACGAGATTCTCGCGCAGCGCAAGTGGCGAGGCCACCCGTCCCTCGGCCCGTCCGGTCCGCGCATAATGGTCCTCGGCGGCATCGGCGGCGAGCGCGAGATCGGGATTGGCGGCGAGATAATAAGCAGCGTCGAAACGGGGCGGGAGGGCTGTTGCACCCGCTTCGGCGTGACTTTCGTCGATGATGGATCCCGCCATATTCTTCAGCGATCAGGCCGCAATGCGGCCTTCGAGGCGGTCGTTGCGCCAGACCTGCTCCCCATCCGCAGCCAGATAACGCCCCCCGTCCATCGTCGGCCACAGGACGCAGGGCAGCTCCGATTCACACACCCAGCCATGGGCATGGAGAAGATCGAACAAATGCCCTTCGATCGTCCGCGAATGGGTGCCGATCACGAGCCTGCGAACCCGTTCGTCGAGCACATCGATGCCGGCTGCGATCACCGACTCCTCATGCCCCTGAATATCAATGTGGACGAGGTCGACCCGCGGCCTGTCGCCGATCAGCGTCTTCAACGACAGGCTGGGGATTTCCTCGAGGTCGCCGCGCAGCGCGGCGGCCGCGCGTTCGGAGTCTTCGAACACCGCGCTCGCACCATAGTCATCCTGCGCGGCACGAAGCCTGGGGAAGGCGGCGACGCCGTCCTCCGCCCCTGCGACCGCGTGGTGCAGGTGAAATGCCGCCGGATCGAGCCCGTTGTTGCGGAAATTGTCGATCATGAAGCCATAATGCTCGGCTGAGCCTTCGACACCGGTCAGATCGATCCTGGTGATACCGCGCTGCCGGGCCGCTGCCTGCGAAGCCACCAGCCATGGGGCCCAGCCAGCACCGAGCTCCATCGCGGTGAAGCTGTCTTTCGCCTCGAGCACGCTGCGCAATGTACCGACCCATTCGGAGGTACCGTGCAACCCGCCTTCGCTTTGCCGGGGAACGCTGCGATAGCGATAGCCGGCGAGATGCTGGGCGTTGCGATCGAGGTAGCGCACCCGCGTGATCGACCCGAAAATGTCGCGATAGCCGTCGGCCACCGGCTCGAACTCCTGAAATGGAGCAAAGGCGTTGACGATCGCGAAGTCGATCATTGGGAGGCCCCCCGGCGAATCCACCTCGAACTCGCGGGTCGTCAGGAGGCGCAGGCGCATTGCGCTGACCGTATCCTGGTCGATGAGATGGGCCCGCACTTCCTCGTCACCGGGCTCGCGGCGCAGCAACAGCCGAAAGGCCCACAGCACGCCCTCGCGCCAGTCCATAGGAAGCCGCGGCTGGAACAGAGCGCCAGCGCGATCGAGCAGTGTGCCGAACTCCCGCGACGTCCGCAGGCTGCGCCGCAGCGCCGGCGGATCGGTGTAGGCCGCCATCCGCGCGTTCAGTTCGTCGTCGCTCGGCTCCCGGTTCAGGATCAGCCGATACGCCCAGATCACGCCCTCACGGATGTTCATGCCAAGCTCCCAATTGCCCGCCTCTCTAGGCAGGGCGCACCTTCACCGCAATATGGTCGGCGACAGCCGGTCCCGCCCTAGCGGTACCACGCCCCGGGATCGTCGGCGGGAATCACTTCGAACGTGTCGCGGCGCAAGCCGGGATGCCACGCAGGATCATTGTCGAGCCAATGCGACCAGCGCCGATGGAACACCGCATATTGATCGCCCACGACCTCCATCTTGGCGCGCGAGGCCTTCTCGGCATGAACCATTTCCGCCTCGGGCGTGCAAATGATCCGGTAGCCCAGCGCCCTGATCCGCAGGCACATGTCGACATCATTATATTCGAGGGTGAACTGCTCGTCGAAGCCATCGATCGCCTCGAGCACCGAGCGCCGCGTCGCGAACAGCGCGCCGGTCACCATCGACCATTCACGCTGCACCAGCGCCCAGTCCTGATAGGTGCCGCTCACTTTGCTCCGGAAAGCCCAGGCATGGGCGATCGCGCCCAGTTGCGGGGCAATGCCTGCATGTTGCAGTCGGCCATCAGGATAGATCAGCCGGGCGCCGGCACCGCCCACATTCTCATCCATGGTGAAGCCGATCAGCGCCCTCAGCCAGCCCGGCTCCTCGGGCAAAAGATCGTCGTTCATCAGCACCAGCTGGTCGCTTGTCGCGGCACGCCACAGAAGGTTCATCTTGGCGGAATAGTTGAACGGCTCGTCCGGTCCGCGCAGGGTCTCGATCCGACGCAGGGTGAATGGCCAATTGCGCCTCGCCCAGGCAGGCTCTCCGGAAACATCGTCGCCGACGATTACCGTGAGCCGGTCCATCGGCCAGTCGGTCCGCGCCACCAGCTTGAGCAATTGCTCGATACAAGGCGTGCGTGCGCCCGGCAGCCTGGACCGGCGGGTGGGGACGATCAATGACACATCCGGAAAAACGCCGCCAAAGTCGCGGACCTGTGCGAGACTGCCCGGGACCCGCCCGTCGCGGAAGCTGTACTCCGCGAATTGCGCCTGCCGCGCGAGCATCGCCCGCCGGACGACCGATTCGGCCCTGGGGCGGGCGCCGCGATGCGCGAGCAGCACGCAGGGGATCCGTTCGATCGACGCGCCGGCATGGTCGGCGCGGAACAACAGATCGTCAAGCAGCGCCGTACCGGTCTCGTCGCGCAAGCCGAGCTCGGCCAGGAGCGATGCCCTGACGATGAGCGGCGCACCGATATAATCCTGTGCCACCAACAAAGTGCGGTCGAAGGACGGCTTGAGCCGAAGCTGATCATTGCCGCGATCCTCACCCGCGGCAAAATCATCGCCGTAGAAAATGCCGACATCGGGCCGCTGAGCCGCCGCTTCGCGCCAATCGCGCTCGAACTGTGGCGACAGGACGCTCCCCTTCGGCGCCAGCACGATCCAATGATCTCGGTCCACGGGCAGGTCCTTGGGCAGCGGCGTATCGAGTGCGCCATCCTGTGCCAGCAAGACCATATGCAGCTCGGGACCGAATTGAACCCGTTCGACCGGCATGCCCATGCCGAGGTTGGAGGCGATATGTGTGCTCCCCTCCTCAGCGGGTGCATTCGCTACCGCAGTGAAGCTGGCAGTGATCCGTGTGGCTACCGCATCATAGGAGAGCCGGTCGGCAACCCGCGTCCGCGCCGCGGCGCCCCTCGCATCATGACCGGCTTCTATTGCGTCAGCAGCACTGATCAGGGTTACGGTCAGCGCGGGCTCGTCGATCCGGGCCCATTCGCCGCCTTCGGTATAATGGCCATAATCCTGATCGAGCCGCCATTTATGCCATTTAACCGGCCAGCCGGTGTCGGCATCGAGAAAATCGCGGCTGCCACCGAAATCTGTCGCTACCACCGGCTTGCCCGCCGCCATCGCCTCAGCGATCGTCAGTCCAAAGCCTTCCGAGCAGTGCGGCGAGGCATAGATATCGGCAAGGGCGACAAGATCAGCCATTTCGCCACTCGCCATCGACCGGTCGATCAGCAGCACTCCGGCCGTGGCGTCGACCAGTGCCTGGAACACCCCAGCCTCCTCTGGTCGGTCATGAAGATGCTTGGTCTTGAGGATCAGGGTCCAGCCGCGCTCGCCCAGGCCCGAGGCCGAAAAGGCGCGAACCAGCGCCGCCGGATTCTTGCGGACCAGATAGCTCGACCCGTCGAAGATGTAGAGGATCGTACGGCTGTCGGGTGCGAGTCCCAGCCGGCCGAGCGCCTCCCTGCGATCGATCGGTGCGCGTTCGGGCATCACCACGACATGGGGAACGACATCGACTGGAACCGAGCCCTGCGCCGCAAAAACGTCCGCACAATATTCGCTGGGAGCCCATATCCGATCGACCGCCGCAAAATTGCGGCGCCAGGCGGGCGGCAAATGGCCCATCTCCCACACCCAATAGCCGATCCTGCGATGCGCGGCCGCGATCCCGGCCCGCTGCTCCTCGGTCAACAGGTGCCAGCTGTCCGGGTTGAGATGGACGACGGCGATGTCGGCCGGGCCGTCAAAGTCGACAATGTCCGCGGGAGGCACCAGCGGCTTGTGGACGTGGAAAGGCTTCTTGATCGGGTGAAGATTGATTTGCGCGCCGGTGCGCCGGATCGCCGCGATGATTCCCCGGCTCGCCTGACCAAGGCCATTATCGTAATTCCAAGGGCCATAAAAGGCGATCCGCAACGGCCTGTCACCACGGCGTTCACGCGGCAGGCGATGGGCGAGCAGCCGACCTCCGTCATCGATTGGCCCCTGCTCCGCCGCGGCAACCAGCGTTGCTTCAATCAAAGGCACGTCGAAGCCCGCTTGCCCGAGCGTCTCGCGCCAGTCTGTGATGTCCGCGGCTTTGAATTGACCCCGGAGCAGCAGGAGCTTCACCAAGGGCAGTCCCTCGGCAATGAGCTGGCGCCAGCCGAACAATGTCGGGTTGATCGCCGTCGCGCTCGGAAAGAGGACCTCGACCTTATGCCCTGCCTGCTCGGCCATCTCGCCTAGCCGGATCTCATAGGCCCGTATGACATGATCCTTGCGGGTCAGGACGCGAAGGTCGTCCATCAGGCCGTGAAAGTGACGCGAAGACAGCAGGCGCGGCTTCAGGCCCAGGAAATAGCTTTGCACGTGCCAGCGCCATTCATGGCTCTCGGTCAGACCGATCAAATCCGCCGAGCTGTGCCGCACCCGATCGATGATCGCTCCCAACCGTCCATCACCTGTCGCCGCCACGACACTGTCGTTGATGAGATAGAGGGTCGAAGCACCATAAAGCTGCGGGTAGAGCTTGAGCGCGTGGGCCCAAGCACCGAAATCATAGCCGGCATTGCGACGGACCATCACCGCATCGGCCAGCTCAACGAGATTCTCCGGCAGATCGACCGGTCGATCGACCGTCGCGATCAGGAAGATGGCCAGACCTTCCGACTTGAGCGCCCGCAGATAGGGAAGGACATGCGGCTTGATCTTGCCCGTGCGCGAATGGGTGACGAACAGAACAATCTCACGGTCGGTCGCCTCCGTCAGCGGTTTGACGACCTCGCTTGGCACCGACCAGGCGACCGGGTGGTCTGCCGGATGGCGCGACGCCGGGAACATCATGATCGGGGACGGCCCGAGTTCAGCTGCGTCGGGCATCCTATAGGCGACAACCTCGACGCCTTCGCCATTCTCGCCAAGTTCGATATCGAGCAGAGCCCGGAATGCGAGCGCACCGTCCTCGCGCCGATCCGGCACGGCCTGCCCGACAAGACGACCGCCTGCCCGGAATTCGACCCAGGGATCATCCGCCTCGCTGTCAAACAGCACCCCCGAAATGCTCCGCTGATACCAACTTTCGACCTGCCCGCCGTTCGGCGCGACTGGTTCAGGCTCCGGTTCAGGCTCCGGTTCGGGTTCGGGCTCCGGTTCGGGTTCGGGTTCGGGCTCCGGTTCGGGTTCGGGTTCAGGCTCAGGCGGCACGAGTTCGGCGAGCGCGTTCGCCGCATGCTCATTGCCGTCCAGCTCCAAGCTCATGCGGTAATGCCTGACCGCCGTATCAATGTCCCCCGCCCGCAACGCGAGGTGACCGCGGCACAGGGCGAGGTCCGCATCGTCGGGACCAAGCGCATACGCGGTCCGGTAAGCCTTATCCGCGCCTTCGGCGTCGCTGCTTTCGGACAGCATGTGGCCGAGCTGCACCCAGATAGCAAAATCATCGGGCCGGTAGCTCAGGTAGCGGCGATAGTGTTTTGCGGCGTCGGTCCACCGACGTGCATCACGAGCGGCATTCGCCTTGATGGACGCCCGCCTTATTGCTCGCTTTCGCCAATACGCACCGGTCATGCCATGCTCGCTATCATGCCCGAAGGTAGGACGAAACAAATTGGTCCATGCCGTAGAAATCCAGTCGCGGCCGACTGTCCAGCTCGGCACAAAGAGGCGGCTTCATAGAAATAAGTTCGGTTTGCACGCAAGCTGTTAAGGCTGTGGAAAGGCAGGCCTCGCAATTGACAGCCGCGTCAAGGAGGCTATGGGGCGCCCCGACATCAAGGCCATTCCCGGTTAGAACCGCCGGGGTTTTGGGCGGCAAGCTGGATGAATGTCATCATCAATCCGATCGAGCATTTAGCGGGATATCGCAGACACAGGCATACCCATCCGGTGCTTGTAGCGGCAGCCCTTGCTTTGCTGCCAACACCAGCAGCGGCCGAAACGCTGATGGATGCGGTCGCCGCAGCCTATGCCGACAATCCGGTTCTGGTAGAGCAGCGCTATCGCCAGAAGAGCACCAACGAAAACTATGTCCAGGTGCGCTCGCAATATGGTCCGAGCCTTTCGGTCACCGCCAATGCACGATATGATTTTGCCAAGCTGCGTAGTTCCGAGAATAGCAGCAAGACCGGAAACGCTTTCCTCAATTTGCGCCAGCAAGTTTACAGCGGCGGTCGAACGCGTGGGGCGCTGGAAGAAGCTCGCGCCAATGTTTTCGCCAGCCAGGAGCGGCTGCGTCGCGTCGAAGGCGAAACGATCCAGGCTGTCGTCATCGTTTACGCGGCCGTCCTGCGCGATCAGCACCGGCTCGAAGTCTCCCGGCAGAATGTGGAGGTGCTTCGCGAGCAGCTGGACGCACGCCGCGCGCGGCGCAAGGTACGCGATGTCACGATCACCGACGTCGCTCAGTCCGATGTACGCCTCGCGTCGGGCGAAACCCAGCTCGCCAATGCTGAGGCGCAGCTCAGCATCAGCCGCGGTGAATATCTCCGGGTTGTCGGCCACGAACCGGGCGAGCTAGCGCCTTTGCCGGAATTGCCGGGCCTGCCGGCTTCGATCGACGAAGCGTTCGACGTCGCAGACCTGGAAAACGCCAATCTCACTGCCGCCCGGCGCGCAGAAGAAGCAACGCGCGCGAATATTGCGGCGGAGCGAGGCAGTCAGCGCCCTAATGCCGTGCTCCAGGCCCAGGCCGGAAAGACCGGAACTCTCAATCCGATACGGGCCCGTGATTTCCAGACGGAAGTCATCGCCCAGGTGACCATCACGCAACCGCTCTGGCAAGGCGGACAGATCCGCTCACGAATTCGACAGGCCCAGGATCAGAATAATGCCGCTCAGGCGGTGGTGGACGGCGAGCGACGCCAGGCGTTGCAGGATGTCGTGCAGGCCTGGAATCAGCTCGGTTCCTCGCGTGTCGCGGTCGTTTCCGGTACGCGGCAGGTCCAAGCCGCCCAGATCGCTTTCGCGGGTATGCAGCGCGAGGAGACCTACGGCCTGCGCAGCACGATTGAAGTGCTCAACAGCGAGCAGGAGCTCGCCTCAGCGCAGCTCAACCTGTTGACTGCCCGTTTCCAGGAATATGTCGCGCGCGCCAATCTGCTACTTGCCATGGGAAGGCTCGATGCGCGCACCATCAATTCGGCGATCCCCGCCAAAGACCCGATGGCGGAGTTCAAGAAGGTGCGTTGGCGTGGAATGCTGCCGACCGACCCGGCCATGATGCTCGTCGACCACATCGGTTCGGCAAAACTCTATCCCAAGCGCAAGCCCGATCTGCGCGGCAATAACCAGCCCAAGCCGACCGGTCAGCCTGCCCTGCCGCCTACCCCCGACAAGCGCTTCACCGACACGCCGCTCGTCCCGATCAAGGAAAGCCCGCTCATCCCGGGCGATCAGCTGCCAGATAGTGTCAAATATTATGAAACGGCCCCGGCGCCCGGTGAACCTCGGCAATGAAAAGCTTTCGCCGCCTACCGAGCAACATGATAAGAGGCGCCCTGCCCGGCTCTGACCGGTCGGTTGCAAGTACAGGATTGTGTCTGCGCAGATGAGTTCCGGTCCATCCAACCAAGGTTCGAACCCACTCGGCGATGCGCTGGCGATGGGCAAGAGTGCCTTCCTTTTTGCGGCGCTGTTCAGCCTCGCGAGCAATTTGCTGTATCTGGCGCTGCCGATCTACACGAGTCAGATCTACAGCCGGGTGATGAGCAGCCACAGCGGGGCCACACTGATTGTCCTGACCGTAGGTGCGACCATCGTCTTCCTGGTCTCGGGCATCCTCGACCATTTCCGGACACAGGTACTGATCAACTTCAGTATTGCGTTCGACCGCCGGCTGGCGAGCAGCACGTTCGCTGCGCTGTTCGATCTGGTCGTCCGTCGGATGGGCGGTTCACATGCTCAGGCGTTGCGCGATCTGGATATGGTTCGCTCGATGATTGCCGGCAATGGTACCGCCGTGCTCTTCGACGTTCCCTGGATTCCCGTGTTCATGGGTATCTTGTTCATCATCGACCCATGGGTCGGATTGCTGACGTTCGTCGGCGGGGTGGTGCTGCTGATCTTGGCCTATCTTCAGGACCGCGCCACACACAAGGCTATGAAGGAGCAAAGCCAGGCGTCGCTCAAAAGCTATTCGTTCACCGATGCGGCGCTGCGGAATGCGGAAATCGTGCGAGCACTTGGCATGCTTCCGACGCTCGGTGCGGCCTGGGCGCATTTTCGCCAAGTCGCGTTGCAGATGGGCGTTATCGCCAACGAGCGCGGCAGTTTTTATTCGGCTGCGATCCGTTTCATCCGGATGTTCATGCAGATCGCCATCATCGCACTGGGCGCCTGGCTCATCATCGCAGGGAATATCGCGCCGGGCCTGCTGTTCGCCAACATGATCCTGTCAGCCCGTGCACTGGCTCCGATCGACCGGATCATGGGTTCGTGGAAGGCGCTGTTTGAAGGCGTTCAATCCTATCGCCGTCTTCAGGACGTACTCAACAAATATGAGCAGCCCGTCCCAGCGACTCAATTGCCCACTCCGACGGGCAGGATAACCTTCGAAGGCGTGAGCTTTGCGCCAGCCGGCGCCGCAACTCTCGTGATCGCCAACATGAATCTCCTGATCCAGCCCGGCGAGATGGTTGGTGTCATCGGCCCGTCAGGCGCTGGTAAATCAAGCATGCTGCGGCTGATGTGCGGTATCTGGAAACCCAACACCGGCGCGATACGTCTTGATGGCGCCGACGTGTACAGCTGGGACCGAGCCGATTTCGGCAAGCATGTCGCCTACCAGCCGCAGGATACCGAATTGTTCGCCGGAACAATCCGCAACAATATCTGCCGTTTCTCGGTCGATGCCGATGATGCCGACATCGTAGCCGCCGCACAGGCGGCGGGCGCCCATGACCTGATCCTCCGCCTGCCGAAAGGCTATGAAACCGAGATCGGCGAGTCCGGTGTCACCTTGTCAGCCGGTCAGCGCCAGCGCGTGGGGCTCGCCCGAACGCTTTATGGCAATCCGAAGGTCATCATTCTCGACGAACCCAACGCCAATCTCGATGCCGATGGCGAAGCGGCCCTGCTCAAGGCCCTCGAAAGCGCGAAGGAGCGGAACGCGACAATCGTGCTGGTGTCTCACAAGCCGGCCATGTTCGCGAGCGCGGACAAGCTGCTGGTGCTGCGCAACGGCATGATCACCCAATATGGCCCCCGGGAAGAGGTCATGCGAACGCTCCAGGGCGGCCAGCGGCCGGCCCTCCAGGAGGTGAAGTCGTGAACCTGCTTCCCGATTTCAGGCGCATGCTTTCTCCGAAAGAGCCGGATGTCTCCGACAGCGACGAGGCCGCTGCCGCGTATATCGCGGGGGACGCCGCCGACGATGCCGAGCTGCAACGCAGGCTGCGCCGTCCGATCCGGGGCGGCCTGATCATCGTCGGACTTCTGGTCGTCACCCTGTTTCTTTGGGCGTTTCTTTCGGTCTCGGGCGCCGTGATGGCGATGGGCCTGGTGCGGGTCGAGAACAACAGCAAGGATATCCGCCGTCTCGAAGGCGGAACTGTCCGCACCATCCTCGTCCGCGAGGGGCAGCTGGTGAAAAAGGGCCAGGTGCTGATTCGGTTTGACGACACGCAGAGCAAGGCGGTCGTGGATGTCTTCCAGAACAATGTCGACAGCGCCCGCGCCAATATCGCCCGCTTTCAGGCGGAAGCGGCCAGCGCAGCAACGGTCACCTTTCCTCCGGAACTGACAAGCCGCCTGAGCGATCCCCGCGTGGCCACGCTGCTGGAAACGCAGCGGACGCTCTTCTCGACCCGCATGATGCTCTATCGTAGCCAGGCCGAAGTGCTCGGATCGCAGGTCCAGCAGCGCACGACCCAGCTGTCCGGTCTGCGACTTCAGGCACAGGCGGTCGACGATCAGGCAGACCTGGTTGAGCAGGAGCTGAGAGACGTCCGCGAACTGAGCCGCCAGGGCTATGCCCCTGAGTCTCGGCGCCTGGCGCTTGAGCGGACTGCTGTCAACGTCAAGGGTCAGCGCGGATCGGTCACGGCCGAAATGGCGCGGGTTGGCCAGTCGATCGGTGAAGTTCGACTTCAGATCGCCCAGCTTCAGGACAAGCATCAGACCGAGGTTGCCGATGGAATTCGGGCGGCGCAGGACCAGCTATCCGAGAGCGAACCGAGGCTCAGGGCGACACTTGCACAGCTGACCCAGACAGAGCTGCGCGCGCCCGTCACCGGTTATGTATTCAACCTTTCGCAATTCACCGAAGGCGGCGTTGCAGGCCAGGGCCAGCTGCTGATGCAGATCGTTCCATCCAACGCCAAAATGATCATATCGGCTGAAATTTCGCCCAAGGATATTGCCAACGTCAAGGTGGGCATGCCGGCCCGCATTACGCTGACTGCCTATGACCCGCAGACTACGCCCGCGATCAACGGCCGGGTCACGCTCGTCTCCGCCGATGCGAAGGTCAATGAGAAGGCCGGTACGTCCTACTTCACCGCCGAGGTGACGATCTCGCCGGCGGAGCTCGCCGCCGCCGGGCGCAATGTGAAGCTGTCGCCGGGGATGCAGGCACAGGTCGCGATCGTCACGGGCGGCCGATCGATCATGAGCTACCTGATGAAGCCCTTCACCGACGCGATAAAAGATTCCCTGCGCGAGCGATGAGCGCCGGGCGCAAGGTCGAATTCCTCATCGCAGGGGTGCAAAAGGGCGGGACGTCTGCTCTGTTCGAATATTTGCGGGAGATGCCGGGACTTCAACTCCCTGACGTCAAAGAGGCGCATTTCTTCGACGACGAGAATGGCGTGGATTGGCGCAGACCCGATTATGCCGCCTATCATCGGCTCTTTGTCGACGACGCAAGACTCTGGGGCGAAGCCACCCCCATCTATCTCTATTGGCCAAACAGCCTCGAACGGATCGCCGTTTACAACCCGGCGATGAAGCTGATCCTGTTGTTCCGCGACCCTGTTGAACGAGCATGGTCACACTGGAAGATGGAATTCGCCAAGCGGAAAGAGACCAACGGCTTCCAATGGTGCATCCGCGAAGGAAGGGCACGGGTCGCGATCGGCGATTCGACGGCTCCGGGACATCATCGCGTCTTCAGCTATGTCGAACGCGGATTTTACGGGAAACAGATTGCCCATCTGCTGACCTTGTTCCCACGCTCGCAATGCCTGTTTCTCCGTTCGGAAGATCTGCGCGATCGCCCGGCGGACGCACTGACTGACATCTGCTCCTTTCTGAATCAGCCACCACCCCCCGCATTCCAGCCCAAGATCGTGCATGTCGCACGCAAGACGGATTACGGCTCCACGCTCGAACCGGCCGATGCAGATCTCCTTAGAGAAGTCTATGCGGCTGATATGAAACTATTTTTCAACCTGACCGGGATTGATCCCCGGAATTGGTAGACGCTGAGCGAACGGCCGCAGTTCGGCGGCCGGGCCAAGTAATTTTTGCGCATTCTACGTGGAATAACCACCGAATATCATTGCCCGATCTTCCTCGGCAGGCTCTTCGCGGAACAGCAGTGACGAATATCTTTCGCTATTCTATTCGAATTTTCACCGATTTTGATCGCCCGGGAACAATTCGCGTTATCATCGAAATGCAACAACCCAATTAAATCGCCCTATGACAATCTTGCACTGCGCGTTTTGACTGTTGCGCCGATCGGAAAGCTTGGTTAAAAATGGCCCCGCTTGCTCGCTGAATCATGCCATGGGGGATTGTTTCACGAGCGGCAAAGGGCGCTTTCCGCTCGTGATAAGCGGGAGGTCGCACGCCGCGCGCTTGGGTAATGTCCAACTGGAGCTGACAAATGGCTACTTTTGTTTTTGAGAATATGACACAGGCGCAAGCCGATGCGATCACCGGAGCGGACATCATCGCCGTTTCGACGACCACGGTTAACGCCCGTAGCGTTGGCGTGGCTTTTGCGACCCAGGTCAGCACCGACGTGATCACCCTGACGGTCGGC
>CANJRZ010000092.1 GCA_947476735.1 Sphingomonadaceae bacterium | reverse complement strand
GGTGGCTGCAGGGTTGCAGAAGATGAGCTGGGCGCAGGTCTCGCCGGCGATGTTCGCGACGATGATCCGCGCGCTCCACGATGTCGGCCTCGATGGCGAAGCGCGGATGATTGCCGCCGAGGCGATGTCACGGTTGTAGTGGGGAACCTTCTTAATCCTCCCCGGTACGGGGAGGGGGACCGTTCGCGAAGCGAATGGTGGAGGGGACGTTCAACGATTGCTCCGGGAAACCCCTCCACCGCTCTGCGAGCGGTCCCCCGCCCCATGCTGCGCATAGGGAGGATTTAAGATGCGAGACTCCGAAGCCATCGCGCAGTTCCTCGAGATGCTCGCGGCCGAGGGCGGGGCGGCGAAGAATACGTTGCTGGCCTATGGCTCGGACCTGCGCGGCGCGTCCGCTATACTGAACGGCGGGCTGGTGCACGCCGATAGTGCCGCATTGCAGAAACTCGGCGGCGAATGGATGAGCCTGAGCCGGACGAGCGTCGCGCGCAAATCCTCTGTTCTGCGGCGATTTTTCGCTTTTCTCGAGGAAGAGCGCATCCGCACTGACGACCCGTCCGATGCTCTGCCGCGTCCCACCACCCAGCGCGCCCTGCCACGCACGCTGAGCCATGGCGACGTCGCCCGGCTGTTCGATACGCTCGAAGAGCGGCGGCGCGATCGGCAGGATGATCCGCTGACCCTGCGGCTGATCGCGCTGGTCGAGCTGCTCTACGGTTCGGGGCTGCGTGCGACCGAGCTGGTGTCGCTGCCTCGCCATGCCCTGCGCGGCGATCAGCCCTTCCTGATCCTGCGCGGCAAGGGCGGAAGGGAGCGGCTGGTGCCGATATCGGACCGCGCCCGCGCCGCCGTCGCCGAATGGGGTGCGACCGGCTATGCGGCCGATGATCAGCCCTGGCTGTTCCCGTCGGGGCACAGCCATCTCAGCCGGGTCCGCCTGTTCCAGCTGCTGCGCGAACTGGCCGCCGAGGCGGGCATCCCGCCACATCGGATCAGTCCGCACGTACTGCGCCACGCCTTCGCCACCCATCTGCTCGAAGGCGGCGCCGATCTCCGCGCGCTGCAGACGATGCTTGGCCATGCCGACATCGCGACGACCCAGATCTATACCCATGTGAACAGCGCGCATCTGGTCGAACTGGTCAACAGCCGGCATCCGCTCATGGACAAGCGATAGGCGGCGATTGCCGGGGGCTGATCGCTTTGATAGCCAAGGCGCGGAACGGGGCGTTCGGGGGGATGATGGGGCAGCGATTTTTCGCCATGGTCGGAGCGCTGCTGCTGGCGCTGGTGGCGGCGTCCCCCGTGGCTGGGCAAACGGCGCCAACAGGTGAGCGTCGCGTGGCGCTCGTCATCGCCAATTCGAACTACAAGAATGCGGCCAGGCTCCAGAACACCACGGCCGACGGCCATGCCATGGAGTCTGCGTTCCGCCAGCGCGGCTTCGAGGTGATGGCGGGATATGATCTCGATCGGCACGGCATGCTGGGCCTGATCGACGAGTTTATCGACCGGCTGTCGGCCGGAACGATCGCGGTCGTCTATTTCTCGGGCCATGGCGTTCAGATCGGGGGCCAGAATTATCTGCTGCCGATCGATGTCAGCGCCGAAAGCCGGACATTCCTGATGCAGGACGGCTATCCGCTCGGGACCCTGGTCGAACAGATAACCGCGACCAGAGCCCGTTTCAGCCTGGCGATCGTCGACGCCTGCCGGGATAATCCTTTCCCGATTTCGGTCCGGTCGCTGGGAACGACCCGGGGGCTGGCTCCGACAACGGCGTCAGGCGCGATGATCGTTTATTCCGCCGGCGCCAATCAGCAGGCGATCGACAATCTGGGGGTGACCGATCCCGATCCCAACGGCCTGTTCACGCGCGAGTTTCTGAAAGCCATTGCGGTTCCCGGCGTATCGGTCCGCGATGCGATCAACCGGGTCAAGATCGCGGTCGCGACGGCGGCGGATTCGATCGGGTTGAAGCAGACGCCGGCGATCTATGATGAAGCAACCGGCGATTTCATCTTCACGCCGGGTACGGTCAAGATCGAAGTGACCGTGACCCCGGCAACCGTCGTGGCGCGGCCATCGACACCTTCACCGCGCGCACCAGCGGCGCCCGGCATCGCGCTGCCCTCGGACAGTGCCATGTCGCTCGATGACCTTACGGCGAGCGACGCGGCGGCGAAGGCCAAATGGGATGCCTGGCAGGCACGGATGCGGGCCGATTTCACCAGGGTTACGGCGTTTCAGGGCTCCGCCGAGGTACGGCGCGCGGCGTGGGACCGCTTTCTTGCGGCCTATGCCGACCAGAATCCCTATTCGAGCGATGATGAGGGGCTGCGGCAGCGGGCGGCGAACAATCGGGCGGCGATCGAGGATGCAGCGAAACTTGCCCTGGCCGCTGCTCCGGTGGCGCCACGGCCAGGCGCTACGAGCGGAGGTGCGGCTGGCAGTGTGTTTCGCGACTGCGCAGCGTGTCCTGAGATGGTGGTCATACCAGCGGGAGATTATGTACGGGGATCGCCGGAAGCTGAGCTCGGCAGATACCCTAACGAAGGCCCGCGGGCGAAGGTGACGATCGCGAGCGCCTTTGCGGTCGGTAAGTTTGAGGTTACGTTTGAGGAATGGGATGGCTGCGCCGCGGCGGGAGGATGCAGGGGCTATCGGCCCGCGGACCATTGGGGGCGGGGACGCCAGCCGGTTATCAATGTGAGCTGGGATGACGCGAAAGCCTATGTTGCCTGGTTGAGCGGTACCACCGGAAAGCCGTACCGGTTGTTGAGCGAGGCGGAATGGGAATATGCGGCGCGGGCAGGCACGGCGACACCTTATGCGACCGGCCTGTCGATTACGGCTGCTCAGGCGAACTTCGCGGGCGGAGATTCGCAGGCGAGAACGGTGGGCGGTTATCCGGCGAACCCTTTCGGTCTTCATGACATGCACGGGAATCTTGCGGAGTGGACCGAGGACTGCGCGAACGGCTCCTATGGCGGAGCACCAGCCAATGGTAGCGCTTGGACCGCCGGGAATTGCAGCGAGCGCGTCGAGCGTGGCGGTTCCTGGCTCAGCGTTCCTCGGGCCCTCCGCTCGGCAAAGCGCTTAGGGGAATCGGCCGGCTGGCGCAGCAACATCATCGGCTTCCGGGTCGCCCGATCCCTTTTTTGATCATGAATCCTGTCTTCTTTACTTCCTGGATCACGGTGACAGTGCACATATCTTTGGCTTCGGCCCCGGAGCGGCGCGCCTGAGGGCGCGGCCCGACGCCGCTTCGAGACGGCTGAGGAGCGCCTCGTCGCCGGCCGGCCGGCCGATGCTCTCGGCCCTGCGCAACCGCATCGACATGGCCTCGTCCTCGCCCAGGGCGAGCAGCGCCGCGAAGTCCGGATAGCGGTCGCGTACCGCCGCCGCATGGGTCACGCCGTCGGCCGCCACCCGTCCGAGATGGACATGCACGCTCGACCAGGGCCACTCGGTTGCGTGCTCGACCAGCTGCGCGCGGACCGGATTGAGCGCGACATAGCGCAGCGCCGCGCCAAGATGCTCCGCGTCCATCGCCACGCAGCCGAAGCGGCCCTGCCGGAAATGCCCGGTCCGCTGGAGGCGCGCATGGACATGGCCGGCATAGCGGCGGTGCACCGGCGCGAGCGCCCGGCGGATGGCGTCGGCATCGCCCGGAACCAGGATCAGATGGACATGATCGGGCATCAACACCCAGGCCCACAACGCGACCCCGGCCGCGGCGCAATGCTCGGCCGGCAGATCGCGGTAGAGCGCGTAATTCTCGTCGCGGAAGAAGGTCCGGGCGCGGCCGTTGCCACGTTGCGTTACGTGGCGGGCGATGCCGGGGAACACTGCGCGCGCCAGTCGGGCCATGCGCGCAGGCTGGCCGGGCGGCGGCGCGGTCTCAATTAAGTGCACTGTCACCGAAATTTTGATCGCCCGAACCCTTTTTTGATCATGAATCATCGCATCCTTACATCTTGCATCGATTACGCTACGTCACCGAAATTTAAACTCCCCTCCCTGGAAGGGAGGGGTTGGGGGTGGGTGCGAGCGCAGCGAGCATCTTCACCGTTGCATGGAACTTCGCCAAGGGCATCGAGCCCTCGGCTCCGTTACCCACCCCTAGCCCCTCCCTTCACGGGAGGGGAAGAATTTGGGGAAGGGGGAAATCGGGGTCTACTTGTCACCCGCCGATCTCTGCCATAGGCCTGTGTCGCAACGACAATCACAGGGGACGAGGCCATGGCGGCAGGAGCGGTGGAGATTGATGCGAAGCGGGACCGGCTGGTCATTCTTGCATCGACGCTGGGCACTGTCTTCGAATGGTATGATTTCTTCGTCTATGGAACGCTGGCGACGATCGTCGCGGCGCATTTCTTTCCGGCGGACAATCCCACCGTCAGCCTGCTGATCTTCTTCGCGAGCTTCGGCGTCGGCTTCGGCATGCGCCCGCTCGGCGCGGTGCTGTTCGGCATTCTCGGTGACAAGCTCGGCCGCAAATATACGTTCCTCGTCACCATCGCGCTGATGGGCGGCGCCACCGCGGCGGTCGGTGTGTTGCCGACCTATGAGTCGATCGGGGTCCTGGCGCCGGTCCTGCTGGTGCTGTGCCGGGTGTTGCAGGGACTGGCGCTGGGCGGTGAATATGGCGGTGCGGCGATCTATGTCGCCGAGCATGCGCCGGCCGGCAAGCGCGGCTTCTATACCAGCTTCATCCAGTCGGGGGTGATCGGCGGTTTCCTGCTCAGCCTCGCCGTCGTGCTGACCTCGCATCTGCTGGTCGACAAGGAAGCCTTTGCCGCATGGGGCTGGCGCATTCCCTTCCTCTTCTCGCTGCTGCTGCTGGCGATTTCGCTGTGGATCCGGCTCAAGCTCAAGGAAAGCCCGGTCTTCAAGGCGATGAAGGAGGCCGATGAACTGGCCGAAAACCCGCTGCGCGAAAGCTTCAACAGCTGGGCGCGGGTGAAGCTGATCCTGGTCGCGCTGTTCGGCATCGCCGCAGGGCTCACCGTGATCTGGTACACGGCCCAGTTCCAGGCGCTCTATTTCCTCCAGAACAGCCTGCGGATCGAGGACACCGCAGCCCAGCTCATCCTGGGCGTCGCCGCCATGGGCAGCCTCGGCTGGTTCATCCTGTTCGGCTGGCTGTCGGACAAGATCGGCCGCCGCAAGCCGATCCTGGTCGGCTATGTGCTGTTCCTCCTCTGCGCCTTTCCGCTGTTCCATTTCATGGCCGGCGCGGCCAATCCGGAGCTGTCGGCGGCGATGGAACGGGCGCCGGTGGTGGTGACGGGCAGCGACTGCAGCTATGATCCCTTTGCCAAGAAGCAGGCGACGGCGTGCGGCACCGTGCTCGATGTTTTGTCCAAAAAGGGTGTCGCCTACACCAAGGTGCAAGGAACGCCGGGCAGCGCGCCGGTGGTGACGATCGGCGACAAGCCGGTCGATGCCGGCGATGCGGACAGGCTGGAAAAGGCGCTCGCCGAGGCCGGCTACAAACTCGACAAGATCGTGCCGACCCTGGGCGACAGTGCGAAGATCGTGTTTGCGCTGCTGATGATCGGGCTCTTCTCGGGCCTGACCTATGGCCCGGTCGCGGCCTTGCTTGTCGAGCTGTTCCCGGCGCGCGTGCGCTACACTTCGCTGTCGGTGCCCTATCATATCGGCACCGGCTATTTCGGCGGTTTCCTGCCGTTCATCAGCCAATATATCGTCGCGCGGACCGGCGATCCCTTTGCGGGGCTCTGGTATCCGATCGGCGTGGTTGTCGTGGCTGCCCTGGTGACATTGATCTGGTTGCCCGAGACCGCAGGCAAAGAACTGGAATAGGCGATCCCGGGCGGCTATCGGGCTGAGCGTGATCCCTGAAGAGCTTCCTCTCCGGCTGATTCTGGACGGCACGGCGCTGGTCGCCAACTGGCGCTGGCTGGCGCACTGCGCGGCGGCACCGGCCGGCGCGGCGGTCAAGGCGGACGGCTATGGCCTGGGCGCGGGCGATGTGACGCGCCGCCTGGCGGAGGCCGGTTGCCGCGATTTCTTCGTCGCGACCTGGGCCGAAGCGGATGCGATCGAGGCGCTGGTGACTGAAGGGCAAATTGCGGTGCTCCACGGTGTGCGCGAGGAGGACATGCCTTCCGCGCTCGCATCGCGCGCTCGGCCGGTGCTCAACACTCCGGCGATGGTCGCGCGCTGGAAGGCGGCCGCACCGGGCCGACCGTGCGACGTGATGGTCGATACCGGGATGAACCGGCTCGGACTCAGCGTCGAGGAAGCCTGTTCGGGGCTGCTCGACGGGCTGCGGATCGACGTTTTGATGAGCCATCTCGCCTGTGCCGACGAAGTCGACAGCGCGATGAATGCGCGCCAGCGGGCGAGCTTCGCCGATGTCGCAGGCCGGATCCGGTCGGAACGGCGCAGCCTCGCCAACTCGGCCGGGATCTGTATCGGTGCGGACTATGGCTTCGACCTGGTCCGTCCCGGCCTTGCCCTCTATGGCGGCATTCCGCGCGCCGAGGCGGCGGGGCATATTGCTCCGGTCGCGCGGATCGAAGCGCAGATTCTCCAGGTCCGGGATGTGCAGCCGGGGCAGACGATCGGCTATGGCGCAACCTTTACCGCTACGCGCGCCATGCGCGTCGCGATCCTGAACCTGGGCTATGCCGACGGTTATCTGCGGGCCTTTGCCGGCCAGGGCAAAGCGCGCCATGGGGATGTCGAATGCCCGCTGGTGGGGCGGGTCTCGATGGATCTGGTCGCCGTCGACCTCGCCGCCGCGGACGTGGCGGAGGGCGACTGGCTCGAGATCGATTACCGGCTGGAGACAGCCGCGCGCGCCACAGGGCTCTCGCAATATGAGTTGCTGACAGGGCTGGGGTCCCGCTATCAGCGGCGATGGATCGATCAGCGAGCGTGACGTTGCAGCGAATTATCGAGCTTTTTGCGTGGATCGGCGGGCTGCTCATCGCGGCGCTCGCCGCCATCGGGCGGGTGGCGATCTTCGCCTGTACCGCCATCACGCGTGCTGTCCGGCCACCCTATTACGCGTTGCGGGTTGTCGAGCAGCTGATGCAGATCGGCTGGTTTTCGCTGCCCGTGGTCGGCATGACCGCGATCTTTTCGGGCGCGGCGCTCGCCCAGCAGACCTTCACCGCCGGCTCGCGCTTCAACGCCACCTCGACCGTCCCGGCGATCGTCGTGCTGGCCATGGTGCGTGAACTTGGTCCGGTGCTGGTCGGGCTGATGGTCGCGGGCCGGGTCTCCTCGGCGATGGCGGCCGAACTCGGCACGATGCGGGTCACCGAACAGCTCGACGCCTTGTCGACGCTGCGGACCGATCCCTACCGATATCTGATCGCGCCGCGCCTGATCGCCGCGCTGGTCGCTACCCCGCTGATGGTGCTGATCGCCAATGCGATCGGTATCTTCGGCGGCTATTTCGTGGCGGTCTACAAGCTTGACTTCAACGCGGTCCACTATCTGCAGATCACCCGTCAGTTTCTGACCGCAACCGATTTTCACATGGCGCTCGTCAAGTCCGCCTTCTTCGGATTCTTCATCGCGCTGATGGGCTGTTATCACGGCTTTCGCGCACAGGGCGGTGCGGCCGGCGTCGGCCGCGCCACCACCGATGCCGTGGTCTCGGCGTTCATCCTGATCCTGTTGTCCAACATGATCATCACCCTGATGGCGTTCGGCTGATGGCGGATGGTCCGAAGATCCGGCTCGAAGGCGTCAGCAAGACGTTCGGCGCAAACCGGGTGCTCGATGGCGTCGATCTGGAGATTGAGCGCGGCGAATCCCTGGCGATCATCGGCCAGTCGGGCAGCGGCAAGTCGGTCACGCTCAAATGCATCCTTGGTCTGATCAAACCCGACCACGGCGCGATCCGCGTCGATGGCGAGGATCTGACGGGACTGTCGGCGCGCAATCTCGAGCGGATGCGCGCCAAGTTCGGAATGCTTTTCCAGGGTTCGGCGCTGTTCGATTCCCTGCCGGTCTGGCGCAACGTCACCTTCGCGCTGACCCAGGGCCGGATGATGGATGCGCGCAATATGCGCAGGATCGCCGCCGAAAATCTCGAACGGGTGGGGCTCGACAGCACCGTGCTCGATCTGCGGCCGAGCGAGCTGTCCGGCGGCATGCAGAAGCGCGTCGCGCTCGCCCGCGCGATCGCGCCACGCCCGGAGATCATCTTCTTCGATGAGCCGACCACCGGCCTCGATCCGATCCGCGCCGACGTGATCAACGATCTGATCGTCGAGCTCGTCGAGGATCTCGGCGTCACCGCGCTGACGATCACCCATGACATGGCGTCGGCGCGCAAGATCGCCCATCGGGTCGCCATGCTCTACAAGGGGAAGATCATCTGGGCGGGGCCACGCGACAGACTTTACGACAGCGGCAACCCTTATGTGGATCAGTTCGTTCAGGGCAGAGCCGAAGGCCCGATCCGCTAAGTGCATATTGTTCGATATTTTCGATCACTGAAAGCGTACTTTCTCATTGGAACGATCAGTCGGCCCCAGGCATTGACGCGTCATCCCATCAAGAAAGGACGAATTGATGCCTGGACGTACAATCCCCGACGTGATCCTGAAGACCCGCGTGCGCGACGAGAGCGTGGGCGGTCCCAATCCCTTCCGCTGGCAGGACGTGCAGACCGGCCAGTTGTTCAAGGGTCGCCGGGTCGTCGTGTTCGCGTTGCCGGGCGCGTTCACCCCGACCTGTTCGACTGAACAATGCCCGGCTTATGAGCGTCAATATGATGCGCTCAGGTCTGCGGGCGCCGACGAGGTCTATTGCCTCTCGGTCAACGATGCCTTCGTCATGTACCAGTGGGGCAAGCATCTCGGGCTTGAGAAGGTGAAGCTGCTGCCTGACGGCTCCGGCGATTTCACCCGCCGCATGGGCATGCTGATCAACAAGGACCATCTCGGCTTTGGCCTTCGCTCCTGGCGCTATTCGATGGTGGTCGACGACGGCAAGATCGTCGCCTGGTTCGAGGAACCGGGTATCAACGACGCCGGACTGGACGACGATCCCTATGGTGAAAGCGCGCCCGACAAGGTGCTCGCGTGGCTCGAGAAGCATCCGGCCAGGGAACTGGCTGACGCGTGAATGCGGTCAAAGCTGGGTTGAGAGAGGCCGGAGTTCGCGTAACTCCGGCCTCATTCTCTTTCGTTACTCCTGCGAAGGCAGGGGTTAAGGCTCGAATTTCCTAAGCGTCTCTGCCGCCGCATCGAACGCGGCCCAGGCCACCGCCGCCAGACTTCCGCCGACGCTGCAGCGCCGTGCGCCCAGCCTGGCGAGTTGGACGATCTGCTCGTCATAGGCGTGAACGATGACATTGACCGGCTTGGGCGCCACGGCTGCGATCAACTCGGCGATCGCGCCGTGATCGGCCAGTCCCGGCACAAACAGGCAATCGGCCCCCGCCTCGGCATAGGCGACCGCGCGAGCGATACCTTCCGACACTGGCAGGTCAGGATTGCGGAATCTCTCGTGCCGTCCGATCAGCATCACCGCGGGATCCAGCGCGGCGCGGCAGGCTGAAATCCGGTCGACGGCGAGGGCCATGTCATAGTGAGCCCGGCCCGACCAATCCTCGATCGACAGGCCGGCAAGGCCTGTCTCGGCGGCGAGCACGGCGTTACCGGCGGCCTCCTCCGGATCGTCGGCGAAGCCATTCTCGAAATCGGCATTGACCGGCAGATCGGTCGCCCCAACGAGCATCCTCAGATGGGCGAGCGCCTCGTCGAGGCCGATCTCGCCATCGTCCTTGCCAAGGCTCCACGCCGCGCCTGCACTGGTTGACGCAATGGCCTTGAAGCCGAGCTTCTCAAGCCTGACGGCGCTCCCCACGTCCCACGCGTTCGGAAGGATGAAAAAGCCGCTCTCGTGCAGCTTAAAGAAGGTGGCGCGCTTTTCGGCAGTTGTCGGCATGTCTGGTCCTAATCGGTAATGTTCGCGGCCTGCTCGACCCGGGCGATCCAGCGGCGGACGGCCGGATAATCGTCGAGATCGAAGCCACCTTCGTTTGCGACCCGGGTATAGGCGACGAGCGCGATATCAGCGAGGCTCAGCGCGTCGTCGACCAGAAAATCGCTGCGGCCCAGCGCATCGTCGAGCAGGGCGAGCGCACCCTTGCCGCGTTCGACGATACGGGGTTCGAGGTCGGACGGGGATGTGCCGAGATAGCGGACGTGGAAGCGTGCCACGGCGACATAGGGTTCGTGGCTATATTGCTCCCAGAACAGCCACTCAAACATTTTGGCGCGCTGAAACGCATCGACCGGGATCAGGGCCGATCCTTCGGCGAAGTGGACGATGATCGCGTTAGACTGGGTGAGAATTCGACCATCATCGAAACGGACCATCGGCACCTGGCCCGCCGGGTTCATCGCCAGATAGGCGGCGGTGCGGGTCTCGCCGGTCAAAACATTCGTCTCGATCCAGCGATAGGAAAGGCCGATCCAATCGGCAGTCCACTTCACTTTCAGGCAGTTGCCAGAAATCGAATCACCGAAAATTTCCATATTCCCTCCAGAAAGTGCGATTTCTGACCAATAAACTGGTCTGCCACTGAAGCGAAACAAAGCTCCAAGCACTTCTGATGAACATGGCTTATCAATCTGCGATCGCTGAACCTTTTTTGTTCCCGCGTGGAATTTTCCGGTATTTCGGCTAAGTCATTGTCATAAAGGCGTAAGCTTAATTCGAAGTGGCTGTAACATATCGGAATCATAGCGTCGGCTCGTCATCCAGCCAGGAGACGAGCGATGAATGCCATCACCCGGATCACCGCCTATCAGGACAATGCGCCGTCGATTCCGGAGGCCTCGCGCCAGCGCCAGCGCTACCGTACGATCTGGGTATCGGACGTCCATCTCGGCACGCGCGGTTGCAACGCTCAGATGCTGATCGACTTTCTAGACTCGACCGACAGCGAGACCATGTATCTGGTCGGCGACATCATCGACGGTTGGAGGCTCAAGCGGAGCTGGTACTGGCCCGCCGCGCACAACGACATTGTCTGGCGCGTGATGAAGCGCGCAAAGCGCGGTACCCGCGTCGTCTATATCCCGGGCAATCACGACGAGATGTTCCGTCAATTTACGGGAATGACTTTTGGCGGGATCGAAATCCGCCGCCAGGCGATCCACGAGACCGCAGATGGCCGGCGGCTGATGGTCACCCATGGTGACGAGTTCGACGCGGTTGTGATGTGCCATCGCTGGCTCGCCTTTGCCGGAGACGCCGCCTATTCGATCCTGATGCGCTTCAATATCGTGATCAACGCGGTGCGCCAGCGCTTCAACCTGCCCTACTGGTCGTTGTCCAAGCACGCGAAGCATAAGGTGAAGAACGCGGTCGAGTTCATCTCGCGTTTCGAGGAGGCGGTCGCGCACGAGGCGGGTGAGCGCGGCGTCGACGGGGTGGTCTGCGGTCACATCCATACCGCCGAAATCCGCAACTTCGGCGACATCGTCTATTATAATGACGGCGACTGGGTGGAAGGCTGCACCGCGCTGGTCGAGCATTTTGACGGGCGGATGGAGGTGCTGCATTGGGGCGAGGTCATGGCGGCGCGCCGCGAGTTCGCCGCGACGGCGATGGCGGCATGAAGATCGCGATCGCCACTGACGCGTGGAGCCCGCAGGTCAACGGCGTCGTCCGTACGCTCCAGGCGGTCAGCGCCGAGCTGGTCGAGATGGGGCATGAGGTCTGCGTGATCGCGCCCGACCAGTTCCTTACGTTGCCTTGCCCGAGTTATCCCGAGATAAGGCTCGCGCTGACGACGCAATTCGGCGTGGGCCGCAAGATCGCCGAGTTCGGAGCGGAAGCGATCCATATTGCAACCGAAGGGCCGATTGGTCTTGCCGCGCGCCGCCATTGCGTCAGCCGGCGCTTCGCCTTCACGACTGCCTATCACACCCAGTTTCCAGATTATGTCGCCGAACGCACGGGCATGCCTGCCGATTGGTTCTGGCGCTATATCCGCTGGTTCCATGGCCCGTCCGCCGCCGTGCTGGCATCGACGCCCTCGGTCGAAGCGATCCTCCAGGCCCGCGGTATCGGCCCGGTGCGGCGCTGGGGCAGGGGAGTCGATCTTGGGCTGTTCACGCCCGACCGGCCGACACATCCGGCCTTCGCCGGGCTGCAACACCCGATCCAGCTCTATGTTGGCCGCGTTGCGGTGGAAAAAAATATCGAGGCCTTTCTCGCCTGCGATACCCCCGGCAGCAAGGTGGTCGTCGGCGACGGCCCGGCCCGCGCGGGCCTTGAGCGATCCTATCCCCATGCGCGATTTCTTGGCTCGCTTCATGGCGAGGCGCTGGCCTCGGCCTATGTCGGAGCCGACGTCTTC
>CANJRZ010000091.1 GCA_947476735.1 Sphingomonadaceae bacterium | reverse complement strand
TGTCTTTCTCCACTCGAGATGCCATCGTGGGTGGCAACAGACATGGACCCCAGCCTTCGCTGGGGTGACGAAGGGGTGAATGGTGAACCTTCCCTCGGTCCTCACCGCCTGGTTCGCGACCAAGAGCTGGCAGGTCCGCCGCCACCAGCTGGAAATGCTCGCAGCCGCGCGCGACGGGCACCACGCCCTGCTCGTCGCCCCGACCGGATCGGGCAAGACGCTCGCCGGATTCCTGCCTACACTCGCCGAACTGATCGAGAACCCGCAGGACGGTCTCCATACCCTCTATGTCTCGCCGCTGAAGGCGCTCGCGGTCGATGTGCAGCGCAACCTGCTGACCCCGATCGCGGAGATGGACCTCGACATCCGGGTCGAGACCCGCACCGGCGACACGCCGTCCGACCGCAAGGCGCGCCAGCGAGTCAGGCCGCCGCAAATCCTGCTCACCACGCCAGAGAGCCTGAGCCTGCTGCTCTCCTATCCCGAAAGCGCCACTCTCTTCGCGACGCTGAAGACGGTGGTGATCGACGAGGTTCACGCCTTCGCCACCACCAAGCGCGGCGACCTGCTGTCGCTGTCGCTGGCCCGGCTCGAGACGCTGGCACCGGACATGCGACGCATCGCGCTATCGGCAACCGTCGCCGATGCCGACGCCTATCGCGGCTGGCTTTCGGGGGATGGTGACTATGAGTCGGTCGCCCTGGTCCGGGGCGAGCCGGGCGCCGAGCCCCGCGTCGACATTCTCATCCCCGAGGGGCGCATACCCTGGGCCGGCCATTCCGGGCGCTATGCCGCCGAGCAGGTGATGGCCGAGATCGAGACCCACAAGACGACAATCATCTTCTGCAACACGCGCAGCCTTGCCGAGCTGATCTTCCAGGATCTGTGGAAGGTCAACGCGATGGGCCTGCCGATCGGCATCCACCATGGCTCGCTCAGCAGGGAAGCGCGCCGCAAGGTCGAAGGGGCGATGGCCGATGGACGGCTGCGCGCCCTGGTAGCAACCGCGAGCCTCGATCTCGGGGTCGACTGGGGGGATGTCGATCTCGTCATCCAGATGGGTGCGCCCAAGGGCGCTTCACGACTGCTCCAGCGGATCGGCCGCGCCAACCACCGGTTGGACGAACCGAGCGAGGCGGTGATCGTGCCCGGCAACCGCTTTGAATATCTCGAGGGCCGTGCAGCGATCGACGCGATCGAGCAGGGGGAGCTCGACGCCGAACCCTTTCGCCCCGGCAGCATCGACGTACTCGCCCAGCACGTCATGGCTCTCGCCTGTGCCGGTCCCTTCCGGGCCAATGAGATGCTTGTCGAGGTCAACCGTGCCGCACCCTACGCGACCTTCACCGCCGAGCAGTTCGACCGGGTGCTCGATTACATCGCCAATGGCGGCTACGCGCTCCGGGCCTATGAGAAATATCGCCGGCTGACCCGCGATCCCGACGGGCGCTGGCGGATCAGCCATCCGCAATTCGCCGCACAGCACCGCCTCAATGCCGGCATCATCGTCGAGGCGCCGATGCTCGACGTTCGGTTCAGGAACGGCCGCAGCCTCGGCAAGGTCGAGGAGGGCTTCGGGGTCACTTTGTCGCCGGGCGACTGCTTCTTCTTCATGGGAATGGCGCTTGAGGTCCAGAAGATCGACCTCACCGACCTGATCGTGCGTGCCACCTCCAGGCCCGCGCGTATCCCGACCTATGGCGGCGCGCGCATGCCAATCTCGACCCATCTCGCCGACCGGGTGCGCGCGTTCCTGCACGATCCGGCTGAATGGCAACGCTTTCCCGACGATGTCCGCGAATGGCTCGAGATGCAGGCGTGTCGTTCGCGACTCCCGGCTCCGCAAGAGCTGCTCGTTGAGACCTTCCCGCACGAAAAGCGGCATTATATGGTGATCTACAGCTTCGAAGGCTGGAACGCCCACCAGTCACTCGGCATGCTGCTGACCCGGCGGATGGAGAGCCAGGGCCTTGAACCGCTCGGCTTCGTCGCGAGCGACTATGCGATCGCGGCGTATTCGCTGAAGCCGGTCGATGATCCGGCGAGTCTGTTCTCGCCGGAAATCCTGGAGGACGAGTTCGTCCAGTGGGTCGAGGGCTCGGCGCTGCTGAAGCGCGCCTTCCGCGAGGTGGCCGTGATCGGCGGGCTGGTGGAGCGGCAGCATCCCGGCAAGAAGAAATCGGGCCGCCAGGTCACTTTCTCGACCGATCTGATCTACGACGTGCTGCGCCGCTACGAACCCGACCACCTGCTGCTCGACGCCGCTTGGGCCGACGCGCGGGCCAAGATGACCGATGTCGGACGACTCGGCGCGCTGATTGAGCGGGCCGCCGAACGGATCGTCCATGTCAGGCTTGATCGCGTCTCGCCGCTCGCGGTGCCGGTGCTGGTGCTGATCGGACGGGAGACGGTGGCACAGGGACTGGCCGACGAGGCGTTGCTGATCGAGGCGGACGAGCTCGCGGCGGTGGCAATGCGAGCCTGATTCAGCATCGCTTCCCCGCGCGGGGAGCGTCATCACCGCCGTGCGCACCCCAGTGCCGCGGCATCGATCGCGGTCGCAATGCCTTTCAGCAGATAGCCGTCCGATCGGTCTCGCCCATCCTTCGAGACCCAGGCGATCCGCATCGATCGACTGCCACGCATCGCGGCAATGATCGCGGCGTCCGCGCGGGGATCGGGGGCCCATGCATCGACCGAAGCGGCGACCAGCGGGAAGTTCTTTTCGCTGAACACCAGCCGGACCGGGCTGTTCGGCGCCCGCGGCTCGCGCAGACGGAAATGGACCTGGCCGCTGATCCGTCGCTGCGGCCAGATCGCAACCGAAGCGAAACTCCGCCACTGACCGCCACCGCGCCGTTCGGGGGTCGCGATCGCGTAGCAGCGCCGTGGGTTGGCGTCGCCAAAGGCCCCCCAGCCCGAAAAAATTCCCAACGTTACGCGTCCGGCAGGCGCTGCGCCGAGCAGCAGCGCGGCGGCACCAAGCCCCACCAAACCGCGTGCCCACGCCGTCGACCCCAAAGCTCCCCCAAATGGCATAAATGCAATAGTTTCCATCGTTTATTTGGACTTCATACAGCCAGGCGCCGGCCGAAGCACTGGGCCACCCTCGTCTCTACCCCAGTGCGAAGACGCTGGCTTTATACTGCTACTATACAATGCCCGACATCGTTGTCGCCGCTCTCCTCGCAAAGCGCCCGTCGCCTCAGGATGGAACGACAGCGGGTGATCGACCCGTCTTGGCCTTCCCGTCAAATTATCGGTTGTCTCGGCATCTTTTTCTGGCGAATTCTCCGGCAACCAGACGCGGGAGAGGCCGGACATGACGATCACCCCCAATATCGAATTCGCCACGCTCACCGACATTAGCCGGGGGATCGCCGGTCGCCAGATCAGCGCCGCCGAGGTGACCGATTATCTGCTGGCGCGGATCGAAGCCGTCGAACCGAAGGTCCACGCTTTTGCCCATGTCTGCGCCGACAGCGCCCGGGCGCAAGCCAGGGCAGCCGATGCCGAGATTGCACGCGGCTTCCATCGCGGGCCGCTCCATGGTGTCCCCGTCGCGATCAAGGATCTGATCCACACCGCCGATCATCCGACCGAGGCGGGGATGCGTATCTACAATGGCTGGCTGGCGCCCGAAGATTCGACGATCGTCACCCGGCTCAGGCAGGCGGGCGCGGTGATCATCGGCAAGACCGAACTCACCGAAGGCGCGACGATGACCCACCATCCGGACCGCACCGCTCCGCTCAACCCATGGGACGCCGGGCGCGCCGTCGGTTTCTCGTCAAGCGGTTCAGGTGCCGCAGTCGCCGCCGGACTCTGTTATGCGGCGCTGGGATCGGACACCGGCGGATCGATCCGGATCCCCTCCGCGATGAACGGTACTACCGGGCTGAAACCCACCTGGGGGCGGGTCACCCGCCACGGCATCTTCCATCTCGTCACCTATCTCGACACGATCGGCCCGCTTGCCCGCTCAGCCGCCGATGCCGCGGCAGTGCTCGGCGTCATCGCCGGACCCGACCCGAAAGACCCGACCGCCGCGCAGGCTCCGGTGCCCGATTATCTGCTGTCCATCGCCGCCGGCGTGCGCGGTCTGCGGATCGGCTTCGACCTGTCGGGCATTGAGCCGCGCTGCGCCGCAGAGATCTTCGCCAGCATCCGTGAAGCGGCCGCTACATTGGCGGGACTCGGCGCCCTGATCCGGCCCGTGGCGCTGCCCGATCTCGGCATGGGTGCGATGTTCGGACTGTTCGGCCCGGGGATCGCCGACATCCATCGCGAGACCTATCCGTCGCGCGCCGCCGATTACGGCCCGGGGTTGACCGGGCTGATCGAACAGGGCGCGACGATTTCGGCCCGCGATGTCGCGGCGGGGATTACCGAGTCCAACATCCTCAAGGGCGAACTGGCGCGGTTGTTCACCGAGGTCGACCTGCTGCTCGTCCCCGCGCTGACTCGCGCTACGCCGAAAGTCGGTGAGGTCGAGAATGCTCCCGATATGACGCCCATGTTCGAAATGCTTTACTATTGCGGCGGCTTCAACGTCAGCGGCCATCCGACAATAACCCTTCCGGGCGGAATCGACGGCGATGGCATGCCGGTCGCCTTCCAGCTTGTCGCACGGCCATTCGAAGAGAGCCTGCTTTTCCGCGCAGGACATGCATTTCAGACCGCAACCGACTGGCACTGCCGGCATCCGCAGGTGTGAATTTTCGACCTCCTCTTGCCGGGGGGCGAGACCGTGAAGCGAAGCGAGAGCATGCCTCAGGCCGATTTATCCCCGGCCATCTGCCACTAGGGACTAGCGGGGCTGCAAAGCCGCGCTATAGTCGGCCTCCACTTTCATCATTCGGGGATGCCGGGGCAGTCCATGAAGGCAACGATCGAACGCGCGACGCTTCTCAAGAGCCTGGGCCACGTCCAGTCGGTGGTTGAACGCCGCAACACGATCCCGATCCTCTCCAACGTACTGATCGAGGCCACATCCGAAGGCACGCTCAGATTGATGGCGACCGATCTTGACCTGCAGATCGTCGAGGTGGTCCCTGCCTCGATCGAACAGCCGGGCGCGATTACCGTCTCCGCCCACACGCTGTTCGACATCGCCCGCAAGCTACCAGAGGGTTCGCAGGTCCAGCTCAGCGCTGCCGACGGCAAGATGCTCGTCATCGCCGGGCGCGCCCGCTTCAACCTCCAGACGCTGCCCAAAGACGATTTCCCGATGATCGCCGAGGGAGAGCTTCCGACCCGCTTCGAGCTGCCCGCCGAGACGCTCAAGCAGCTGATCGACAAGACGCGCTTCGCGATCTCGACCGAAGAGACTCGCTATTATCTCAATGGCATCTTCTTCCATGTTCAGGACGATATGCTGAAGGCGGCGGCGACCGACGGCCACCGCCTCGCCCGCGTCACCATAAAGCGACCGGACGGCGCCCAGGGCATGCCCGACATCATCGTCCCCCGGAAATGCGTAGGCGAGCTGCGCAAGCTGCTCGACGAAGTCGACGGCTCGGTCGACATCTCGCTATCCGGCACCAAGATACGCTTCGGGCTCGGTACCGCGATCCTCACCTCCAAGCTGATCGACGGCACCTTCCCGGACTACAACCGGGTGATCCCGACCGGAAACGACAAACTGCTCAAGCTCGATCCGAAGAGCTTCATGGAGGGCGTCGACCGCGTCGCGACCATCGCTTCGGAGAAGACCCGGGCGGTCAAGATGGCGGTCGAAAAGGACAAGATCACCCTGTCGGTGACGAGCCCGGAGAATGGTACTGCCGCCGAGGAAGTCCCCGGAGACTATAGCTCACAAGGCTTAGAGATTGGCTTCAACGCTCGCTATCTGCTCGACATTCTCGGCCAGATCGACGGCGATACGGTCGAGGTCCACCTCGCTGATGCTGCCGCCCCGACGCTGATCCGCGAGAACGACAAGGCCGCCGCACTCTATGTGCTGATGCCGATGCGGGTCTGATCCCGCCCGGCTGACGCGAACAAGGGGGGGAGATTGAGATGCCGCTGACCGTCGCCGCCGACCTGCAGGCGCTTGTCGACCGCGTCGCCGAGGAAATGGCCGGGCAGACCGACCGCGGCAAGGTCGCCGATTATATTCCGGGGCTGGCGCGGGTCGATCCCAAGCATTTCGGTATCGCCATCACCACCCATGACGGGAAGATGTACTCGGCCGGCGATGCGGAGATGAACTTCTCGATCCAGTCGATCTCCAAGGTATTCGCGCTGACCATCGCGCTCGGCAAAGTCGGCGACGCGCTGTGGAAGCGGGTCGGCCGCGAACCATCGGGCAATGCGTTCAATTCGATCGTCCAGCTCGAGGCCGAGCATGGCATTCCGCGCAACCCCTTCATCAACGCCGGCGCGATCGTCATCTCGGACGTGGTGCTAGCCGGGCACGAGCCCAGGGAAGCGATCGGCGAGATCCTCCGCTTCATGCGCGAAGTCGCCGGCGACGACGGCATCACCATCGACGACGAGGTCGCGAGAGGCGAGGCCGAGACCGGCTTCCGCAACACCGCGCTCGCCAATTACATGCGCGCCTTCGGCAATATCGAGCATCCTGTCGAGCAGGTGCTCGGTGTCTATTTTCACCAATGTGCGCTGGCGATGAACTGCAAGCAGCTCGCGAAAGCGGGCCGCTATCTGATGCTTGAAGGGCAGCACCCCGAGACCGGTTTCAACGTCGTCTCGCCGATGCGCGCTCGCCGTATCAACGCGTTGATGATGCTGTGCGGCCATTATGACGGCTCAGGCGAATTCGCCTTCCGCGTCGGCATTCCGGGCAAGTCCGGGGTCGGGGGAGGCATTCTCTGCGTCGTCCCGGGTATCGCCTCGATCGCCGTCTGGTCGCCGGGGCTCAACGATCGCGGCAATTCGACCCTGGGTTCACTGGCGCTCGAGCGGATCGCCGTCGCCACCGGCTGGTCGGTGTTCAACCAGCGCGAGCCCGGGTAAGCGCTCGCTTTCCATGGCCTCCAACCCCTCGCCCGTTTGCGGGACAGGCGAGAGGGGGAATGCGTTATTTTCTGTACGGCACAAATTTCCCGAGGCCGCAGGCACTATAGGTGATCCCCGAGCTCAGGTCGGCGACCGAAACCAGATCGTTGCCGCAGAGCTGGCTCGACGAGGTCCTGGTCATTAGCGTGCGGCGCGGCCTGAGAAGGTTGCAACTGCCCTGATCGGGCTGGTTGACGTACCAGAGGCTGGACGACTGTTTGTAGATGATCGCGGTTTCGTCGACGATCGTCGAGGAACCGATCCGGTTGAGCTGGACGCAGTTGACGGGCTTGCCGGCGGTGCGGCCGGCGAGCGCCTTTTGCGCCTTCTCGGAGAGCGGGGCAGGACTGTCCGAATGGGCCAGCAACGGGGCTGCCGCGAGCAGGGCAAGGGCCGGCAATATGGTGAGGGCGCGGAGCATGACGAATCTCCCTGTCAGAACGGCCGAAGGCCAGTGCGCCATCATAGCCCGAATCGGGCGAGCCTAGAAATTGTCCTTGGCGGTGCGGCGCTCGGCGAGCTGCTCGACGCTCCGGGCGCGCATGAAGGGGTTGGTTGCGCGCTCCAGCGCAATCGTCGTCGGCACTGTCGCGTCACCGCGCGCGCGGGCTGCGTTCACCTCGTCCATGCGCCGGGCGATGTCTGCATTGTCCGGCTCGGCGACGAGCGCATAGCGACCATTCGACTGGGTATATTCGTGTGCGCAGTAGACCCGGGTCTCCTCGGGCAGATGCGAAAGCCGCACCATATTGTCGAACATCTGTTCGGCCGTTCCCTCGAACAGACGTCCGCAGCCCATCGCGAACAAGGTGTCGCCGACGAAGACCGCGCCCTCGCCCGGCAGGTGGATGGCGATATGCCCGGCGGTGTGCGCCGGGACGTCGATCACGTCGCCTACGACATCACCGAGACGGACATGGTCACCCTCGTCAAGCGACACGTCGAGCGTGGCAATCTTCGCCTGCTCACGCGCCGGCCCGCTCACCCGGCAACCAGTCGCCGCCTTGATCGCATCATTGCCGCCGATATGATCGGGGTGCCAGTGGGTGTTCCAGATCTGGGTGATCTTCCAGCCGCGTTCCCTGGCCGCCTCGAGCACCGGCTCGGCGACGGCCGGATCGACCACGGCGGTTTCCTTCGAGACCGGCTCGTGGACCAGCCAGACATAATTGTCGCTGAGGACGGGTACGCGGACGATCTCGATGGTCATGCTACCACTCCCCGATATTCGGCATCGACTTCCACGGCTCCTGGACCGGCGCCGCCGGCTCGAACTGAAGGATCTCGACCGAGATATTGTCGGGGCTGCGGACGAACGCCATCATCCCGTCGCGGGGCGGGCGGTTGATCGTGACGCCAGCGTCCATCAGCCGCTGGCAGACCGCGTAGATATCGTCGACCTTATAGGCGAGATGGCCGAAATTGCGGCCGCCGCCATAGCCCTTCTCGTCCCAGTTGTGGGTGAGCTCGACCTGCGCTTCCTCGTCGCCGGGGGCGGCAAGGAAAATCAGGCTGAAGCGGCCCGCCTCATTGTCGATGCGGCGGACCTCCTTGAGGCCGAGCAGCTCGAAGAAGCGGACGGTGGCGTCGGGGTCGGAGACCCGGATCATGGTGTGTAAATATTTCATGGCGGGTAGAGTGTAGGACGCGGAGGTTCTTGCCTCAACCTCCCAATTCACGTCACCCCTGCGCAGGCAGGGGTCCATGTCTCGTTCAACACGAGATCACATCTGAAAAGGCAACAGACATGGATACCAGCCTTCGCTGGTATGACGATCAGGGTTTTGGAGAAGGGGCCGCATCCTGCTCCCCCCGCAAGGCCATCGCCGCAGCTCTCCCTGCATCGCTTTCCGGTGCCTTTTGCGCAGCCCGGGTCCAGGCTGCCTTCGCGTCCTCCATATTGCCGGCGGCGGCCGCTATGTTCCCCGCCTCGAAGGCAATCGAGGCATCCTGCGGCGACAGCGCCACCGCCTCGCGGATGGATGCGAAGGCGCCCGGCAGGTCCTTCATCCGGAGAGCGAGGTTGGCGCGCAGCAGCCAGCCGAGCGGATCGCGCGGCACCAGTTTCGTCGCCTGGTCGAGATCCGCCCTTGCACCGGTGAGGTCATTGGCGAAAACGGCGGCGCGGGCGCGGTCGAGAAAGACTTCACCCTTCATCTCGTCGGAAAGGCCACGGAGCGCGAGGGCCTTGTCGAAGCTCGCGCGGGCGCGCACCGCCTCGTCACCTGCCAGTGCCGAATTGCCTGCCTGCATCCACAGCACCACCGCCATCGGATCGCCGGCGATCTGGGCATCCTTGGCGGCGGACTCGAACGTTGCTGCGGCATCGCTCCAGCGGTCCTGCCCTGACTGGGCGACCCCGAGACATTGCCGCGCCGCCATCCCGCCACCGGCCTTGATCCACGCGCGCGCCTCGGCTTCAGCCTTGGCGGGCTCGGCTTTGGCAAGGGCCGCACAGGCCCGGCCATGGGCACTATGCTCGGCCTGGGTCGGGACGGGAGGCGTGGGCCTGGCCGCCGCGCGCGGCATTTCGAGCGGCGCGATTCGGGGAGGAGGTGCGGCGCCTCCCGCGAGCACGGCCAGAAGAAGCGTCAGCATCTAGTCCTTCACCAATTGCGAGACGGTGGCGAGCAGCAGGGCGATATCGCCGGGCCGCGACAGCCGGTGATCGCCCTGCTTGACGAGAATCGTCTGCACGTCGGCTGAACGGACCGCCCGACCGAGGCGAAGCGCGATCGAGGTCGGCACCGTCTCGTCCATCTGACCCTGGAGCAGCCGCACCGGCCCGTCGAAAGGAATCTCGCTGTCCAGCAGCAGGTTCGCCTGGCCCGATTCCCAGAAAGCGAGTGTCGTTACATAGGGCTCTTCGGAATATTCGCTCGGCCGCTCGATCTTCGCCTGCTCGCGCAGCAGCGCGACCGCTTCCTCGGTAAAGCCCCAGTCGGTGAAGTCAGGCGCGGCGGCGATACCGACGATCGCCCTGACCCGCGCGCCGAGCCGCAGCGCGACCAGCAGCGCCAGCCAGCCGCCCATCGACGAACCGACGAGGACCACCGGCCCGGCCGGCGCCGTCGCGTCGAGCGCGTCGAGCACGTCGTCGCGCCAATGCTCGAGCGTGTGATCGGCAAAACGTCCTTCGCTGGCGCCGCAGCCCGAATAATCGAGCCGCAGCATCGCCCGCCCCTCGCGCCCTGCCCAGGCGTCGAGCGCGGTCGCCTTCTCGCCCTCCATGTCGGACATGTAGCCGGGCAGGAAGACGATGGTCGGCGCGCGTCCAGGGCGGAAGCGATAGGCGAGCGCGGGCTTGTCGGGGCGGGTGAGATAGGCGGTCATGGGCGGCTCTTTAGCGCGGCCCGTCCGTCAGGAGAATGATGTCGCCGGTCTATTTCTTCGTTGCGGTTACTTCTTCCGGCCACTGCACATCGCCCGAACCGAGTCCCATTCGGCCGGCGTGAGCGCTGGAACCGGCATGGGCATCGCTTTCGCCGCTGCGGCGAAACGCCGCTGCCGCTCATCCGAAGGCGGGTGACTGGCGAGATAGACGAAGAGGCCGGGCATGTCGGGCTCTTCCTTGCTCAGGCGCGCGAACAATGTGGCGGTCGCCGCGGGGCTGATCCGAGCCTTGCTGAGTTGCCTGATCGAATAATCGTCGGCGTCGCTCTCGGCGGCGCGGCTGTACCGCGATTCGACCAGCGCCTGGCCATATTCGGCCGCCGTGCCGCCCGACCCGACGAGCATGCCGATGCCGAACTGGCGGAGCAGCGCCACCATGACATGGCGGTGTTCGACATGGCCAATCTCGTGCGCGAGCACGCCGGCGACCTCGTCAGGCGACGTGGCTTCGTCGACCAGCCCGCGGAAGATCAGGATGCGTCCGCCCGGCAGCGCGACAGCATTGACGAGGGGAAAATCGACCATTCCGACGCGGATCGGCCGACTCGATGGCGAAAGCCGGCGGGCGAGCGCATCGAGCGCCTTCTGCCCGGCGGGGGCGCGGCAGGCCTGCTCGCCGAAATCGCCGCTGATCGCGTCACCGAGCCTCTGTTCCCAGCTATAGGGGATCGCCCGCGCAACCAGATCGAGCCCCTGGATAACGCCGACCACCACCAGAACCGAGACGACAAGGGCGATTGCTGCGAAACCCCACAGCCCGATCCGGTCGATCGGTCCGCCATAATGGCCTTTCGCGGGGAGCTGCCATAACAGGGGCGGTGGCGGCTCCTGATCGAAGCCGAGCCGCCAGCCCTTCAGATCCGCGCGCGAAAAGACCATCTGTCGCCCGTCGAGCCGGCGTATCTGCCCGAGCGGTACCTCCCCATAGCCGGTGATCAGCAGCCGGTCTCCATCGAGCGCAACGAGCACCTCGTGACGGGCGGCGGTAACGCCGTCATGGAGCCAGGCCGGTACCCCTTCGCTCAAATCGCCCCCACATCGAACGCGTCGAGCAGCCCTTCGCCCTGGGTCGGCTCGCGCGTCGTCGACTGGGTCAGCGCATCGAGCTCAATCTCGCCCGTCGCCTCCAAATGGCGGATGAAAAAGGACCAGTTGCGGTAGCCGAGGAAAATGAAACCGATCCCGAGCGTGACGATGACGAGGCCTATGTGGCCGAGGATCAGTTTGATCCAGTCGGTCGTCCGTGCGGTGAACTCGAAGCCGATCTTGTGCAGAGTCAGCGAGCCGATCGCCTCTCGCAGGAAGGCGGCATAATAGACGATCGCGATCAGGCCGAGCATGAAATAGGCCGCCATTGCGCCGAGCAGGAACCCAATCATCGTTCCGGGAGAGGGCGGCGCGCCGCCCGCGCTCATCACTGCACCGAAGCCGGCGACACAACCGACGACGGGCAGCAGGTAGAAGAGCAGAAATCGCCCGATGATCGGTCCCCAGCTCGCGTCCGCATCGAACCGGTGGTTGCCGAAACTCATTCGTCCCCAGCGGTCGTTCCACAGGCTTGTCATCGACCAGGGGATCATGAAGCCAAAGACCAGCCCGCCGATTGCCGTTTTCCACAGTGCCGTCCAGGCATAGCTCCATCCGGAATCATCGCTGCCGCCGCGAATCCCGTGCCAGAAGGTACGGCTGAGACGGTAGCGCAACGCCCGGTAGCGGGCGAAGCCGTAGAGGTAGAGGATCGCGGCGTAAGCGGCGGCGATGAGCAGGCCCGCGAAACCATAATGGCCACGCGTCATCAACCCCTGCGCCACGAATTGAAGCACGATGAGCGGCGGGAAGAACAGCAGAACCACCATGATGAAGCCGATGAACAGCTCCTTACCCGTCCCGGTCCATTCGAGCGGATCGTCAATGAAATCGGTGTGGCTCCACAGATAGCGCCGTTCGCGGGTTTTTGCCCAGAAGCGGTAGATGCCGAGCGTCACGATCATCAGCAGCAAATTGGT
>CANJRZ010000090.1 GCA_947476735.1 Sphingomonadaceae bacterium | reverse complement strand
GTCGAGGCGGTGGCCGATCGGCTCGATGCTCCCGACCTGGCCGATGTGCCGGTCGTGTTCGATCCGGTGATGATTGCGACCAGCGGCAGCCGGCTCGCGTCCGACGAGACGATCGCGCTGTTCGGGAGGCTGATGCGGCGTGCGACGGTTTCGACGCCCAATCTGGATGAGCTGGAGGCGTTGAGCGGGCAGGCGCTGACGAATGCGGATGCTGTCATCGCTGCCGCCGGCCGTCTGGTCGCCGGGGGTAGTGGCGCCATCCTCGCCACGGGCGGTGCCTATCTGCCCGGGCAGCTGACCGATCTGCTGATCGCCGCGGCGAACAAGCGGAGCTGGGAAAATGAACGGATCGACACGATCCACGATCATGGTACCGGCTGCACCCTCGCCAGCGCGATCGCGTCCGGGCTGGGGCAGGGGATGAGCCTGCATGACGCGATCGGTCGCGCCCGCAATTTCGTCAGGGCGGCGCTCCTTAACGCGCCGGGACTCGGCCAGGGGCACGGACCGATGGGGCATCGCGCGCTCGACTGACCGGCGGGCTGTTTCCGCGCCGAACCGGCGTCAGGCGACCGCAAGACCCAGCAAATTTGCAAGGTCCCGCTTGCGGGCCGCAGCGTCGGCGACGCTGTAGCGATCGAGCACCGCGAGGAACGCACGCAGCGCTTCGTCGAGCGGGCTGATCAGACCGCAGGCGGGGGCAATCAGGCACGTCCCGCAGTCGGCGAGATTGTGATCCGGTTCGGTCAGGCGGACGACGGTGCCGATGATGATGTCTTCCGCAGGCCGCGCCAGGGCGATTCCGCCGCCGCGACCTCGAACGGTCTTCACGAGATCGGCGCGGGCGAGCTGGTTCACCACCTTCATCAGGTGATTCTGTGAAATGTCATAGGCCCGCGCGATCTCCGCGATCGATGAAAGCCGGTCGGGCGCAGCGGCGAGATGGATGAGCACGCGCAGGGCATAGTCGGTGTGGCGGGAGAGGCGCATGCGGCATGATAGTGCATTTTAAAGATATATTCAATTTACATCTTTGCGCGACTCGGTATAGATGTATTCATAATACATCTTTAAGGGGTTCCGCATGACCACATCACTTTCACCCGAGACCATTGCCATCGTGAAGGCCAGCGCTCCGGCCTTGCAGCAGCACGGCCTGGCGATCACCCAACGCATGTATGAGCGACTGTTTGTTGATCCCGAGATCAAGGCGCTGTTCGATCAGGCGGCGCAGATTTCAGGCGAGCAGCCGAAGCGGCTGGCAGCGGCCATTCTCGCTTATGCGAAGAACATCGACAATCTCGGGGCGCTGAGCCAGGCCGTCGAACGCATGGCGCAGCGCCATGTCGAAACCCATGTGAAGCCTGAGCATTATCCCGCCGTGGCTGCGGCGCTGTTGCCTGCGATCAAGGATGTGCTGGGCGATGCGGTTGACCAGTCCGTGCTCGACTCGTGGGGTGAGGCCTATTGGATCCTCGCGAACATCCTGATCGAGGCCGAAGCGGCAAAATACCGCGCTCAGGCAGCCTGAGCGAAGGTCTGTACGACCGGGCGACCGAACGCTTTGCCGGATCGGCTGCCCGGGGAGGAGGGAATCTGGACTGATGAACGCTATGAGTTTCGATCTTGATGGGCTGGCAAAGCGGCTTGCGGCCCGGCCCGGCATGGCCTGTCCTGGCAGGAGATGAACGAATTCCCGGGCTATGCGCGCAACATCTGGCGCGACACGGCGCGGACCGAATTGCTGAGCCTGGTGCCCGATGCCGTCATTGAGCCGCTGCCGCCACGGTGCGATGGCCGCGATGGCGGATGGCAGGTTCACCTGCCCTGAGGGTTTGCACCGTTCGATCGGGACGGACCGGACATAGAACAGAAAAAGGCCGCCCGGATCATTCCGGACGGCCTTTTTTTGGTTTGTCTGGCCAGTCTCAGGCTTCGTCGGTCGGTTGATCGCCCTGCAAGTCGGCGGGAATCTCGCCCGGCTCTGCATTGGGATCATAGGCTTCGGTGAAGCCGGCTTCGTCGCGTTCGAACATCGACGCCATGACGTCAACACCCTGCGACTGCAGTTCGGCTTCTTCGGGTGAGCGGGCAACATTGATCTTGAGGTTGCGGCTGACTTCGGCGTGAAGGACCACCTTCACCTCGTGGACGCCGATCGCCTTGATCGGACGGCTCAGCACGATCGCCGACTTGGCGACCTTGATGCCGTCCTCGCCGAGCGCCTCGGCGATGTCGCGGGTCGAAACCGAGCCGTAAAGCTGCCCGGTGTTCGACGCCTGACGAATCAGGATGATCGACTTGCCCTCGAGCGCACCAGCTTCCGTCTCGGCATTCGAGCGGCGGTTGGCATTCTCGGACTCGATCGTGGCGCGGTTCGCCTCGAAGACCTTCTTGTTGGCTTCGTTGGCGCGCAACGCCTTCTTGCGCGGCAGCAGATAGTTGCGCGCGAAACCGGCCTTGACCGAGACGACGTCACCGATCTGGCCGAGCTTCTCAACGCGTTCAAGCAGGATCACGTCCATGTTGGCGGTCCTCCCTTCTTACTTGACGATGTACGGAAGCAGCCCGATGTGACGGGCGCGCTTGATCGCCTTGGCGAGGTCGCGCTGCTTCTTGGCGGAAACCGCGGTGATGCGGCTCGGGACGATCTTGCCGCGCTCGGACACGAAGCCCTGCAGCAGACGGACGTCCTTGTAATCGATTTGCGGAGCGTCCTTCGCGGAGAAGGGGCAGCTCTTGCGGCGGCGGAAAAATGCGCGTGCCATGTGTCTCTTCTCCCTTAGAATTCGCGATCTTCACGACGGGGGCGATCGCCCCGGTCGCCACGATCGCCACGGCCGCCTTCACGGTCGCCACGGCGTCCGTCACGCTCGCCACGATCGCTACGGCGCATCATCGCGGACGGGCCGGCTTCGAGCTCGTCGACGCGGATGGTCATGTAGCGGATCACGTCTTCGTTGATCGCGGTCTGGCGCTCAAGTTCAGCGACCACACCGGCGGGTCCGTCGATATGGAGCATCACATAATGCGCCTTGCGGTTCTTCGCGATACGGTAGGCGAGGCTGCGCAGACCCCAGCTCTCGGTCTTGACGACCTTGCCGCTGCTGTCCTCGACGATCTTGGTGGCGGCTTCCGCCAGCGCGTCGACCTGTGCCTGGGCCAGATCCTGACGCGCGAGAAACACATGCTCATAGAGAGCCATGTTCGCATCTTCCTTTTCTTGCCGATCGCTGACGCCGTGCCCATCACGACGCCCCTCCGACTATCTTCCAAAACAACCAGGGGCGGAGAGACACGCTCCCGCCCCGGCTGGCGCGGTCTATGGCGGAAAAGAAGCGGCGAAGCAAGGGGCCGATAGGCGTGGCCCGACATACAGATTGCCCCATTCGGCAATCCACCCGGGGAATTGAAGCGCTTTGGCGGAGTGGAACAGACCCAACGACGCTGCTTTGCGCTTGCCACGTCGCCTGCGCTTTCCTAGTGCCCCACGCCAAACCGTAGGGAGGCCCTGATGCGTGCATTCATCTTTCCGGGACAGGGCAGCCAGGCAGTCGGCATGGGCCAGGCGCTGGCCGATGCGAGCGCGGTCGCGCGCGAAGTGTTCCAGGAAGTTGACGACGCGCTCGGCCAGAATCTGTTCAGGCTGATGGTCGAAGGTCCCGCCGACCAGCTGATGCTCACCGAAAATGCCCAGCCGGCGATCATGGCCAACGCGATGGCTACATGGCGCGTCCTCCAGAAGGAAGGCGGCATCAGCCTGGCCGACAAGGCGGCGTTCGTCGCCGGCCACAGCCTTGGAGAATATACCGCTCTCTGCGCGGCCGAGGCGATCGATTTGGCGACAACCGCGAAGTTGCTCAAGTTGCGCGGCCAGTCGATGCAGGCGGCGGTGCCGGTTGGTGTCGGCGCGATGGCCGTCTTTCTGGGGCTCGATTTCGAGGGCGCAAAGGCGGTTGCCGAAGAAGCTGGACAGGGCGAGGTTTGCCAAGCCGCCAATGACAACAGCAACAGGCAGGTTGTCATTTCGGGCCATAAGGACGCCGTCGATCGTGCAATCGAGATTGCCAAGGCAAAGGGTGCCCGCCGCGCGATGCTGTTGCCGGTCTCCGCGCCGTTTCACTGCGCGCTCATGCAGCCGGCGGCCGATGCGATGGCCGAAGCGCTCGGCAAGACCGCGATTCAGGCGCCGCTGGTGCCGGTCTTTGCCAATGTGATCGCGGCGGCGGTGTCCGATCCGGCGGACATTGTCCGACTGCTCGTCGAACAGGTCACCGGCACGGTCCGCTGGCGCGAGAGCATCGCGGCGATGGCTGATGCAGGTGTCGAGCAGTTCATTGAGTTCGGCGGCAAGGTGGTCGGGCCGATGGTCAAGGACATCACCGACCAGGCGACCTCGACCAGTGTGGTGAGCATGGCGGATATCGAAGCGATCGCGGCCAGCTTGTAAGTTTGGACGTCATCCTGGCGAAAGCCGGAATGACCAGGGAAGGTGAGAAAAGCATGTTCGATCTGTCAGGCATGACGGCGCTGGTAACCGGCGCTTCGGGCGGCATCGGCGCGGCGATCGCCAGAGCGCTCGTTGCCCAGGGTGCGAAGGTGGCGCTGTCGGGGACGCGCGAAGATGCACTGCAAGCCGTTGCGGCCGAGATCGGCGGCGATACCGTCATCCTGCCGTGCAACCTCGGCGAAGCGGAGTCCGTCGATGGACTGATCCCGCGTGCAGTCGAAGCATTCGGCGGCAAGCTCGACATCCTGGTCAACAATGCCGGAATCACCCGCGACAATTTGGTCATGCGTATGAAGGATGAAGAGTGGGATCAGGTGATCTCGGTCAACCTTGAGGCCGCTTTCCGTCTGATCCGCGCGGCCACCAGGCCGATGATGAAGGCGCGTTTCGGTCGCGTTATCACGATCACTTCGATCGTCGGTACCACCGGAAACCCCGGTCAGGCCAATTACGCGGCTTCCAAGGCGGGCCTCGTCGGCATGTCGAAGGCGCTGGCGCAGGAGTTGGCGAGCCGCAACATCACCGTGAATTGCGTGGCTCCCGGTTTCATCTCGTCGGCGATGACCGACGTGCTGCCCGACGCCCAGAAGGAAGCGCTCCTCGGCAAGATTCCTGCCGGGAAACTGGGCGAAGGCAGCGATATCGCTGCTGCTGTCGTTTATCTGGCGAGCCGCGAGGCTGCCTATGTCACCGGCCAGACACTGCATGTGAATGGTGGAATGGCGATGATCTAGACCGGCCGCGGTTGGACCAGTTCGGTCAAATCCCGACATCCCGTTTGGGCCAGTCATCAAAGCAAGCTTGCAAGCCTTGTCGGCCCCGGTTAGGGCAGGCGGAAGAAACCCTAAGGAAGGTTTAGAACATGAGCGAGACCGCTGAGCGCGTAAAGAAGATCGTTGTCGAGCATCTGGGCGTCGAGGCCGAGAAGGTCACCGAGGAAGCCAGCTTCATCGACGATCTGGGCGCGGACAGCCTCGACATCGTCGAGCTGGTGATGGCCTTCGAAGAGGAGTTCAGTGTCGAGATTCCTGATGACGCGGCCGAAAAGATCGCGACCGTGAAGGATGCCATCAGCTATATCGAAAGCCATAAGGGCTGATCGTCCCGCCCACCGGCCGATGATCGACCGGGGCAGGTGACAGAGCCGAGGCATTTCAGCGGCTCCCCGACCCCGGACTATCCGATGGGACGGGGAGCCGCTTTGTTGTTCGAGACCTCAATGCAGGAGAATGCCATGCGCCGCGTGGTTGTTACCGGATTAGGCCTTGTCACGCCGCTCGGCGCGGACGTCGAGACCGCATGGGCAAACATCCTCGCGGGAAAGTCGGGGGCGGGGACGATCACCCGCTTCGACACCACAGATCACGCTTGCACGATTGCGTGTGAGGTGAAGCCGGCCGATCACCCTTATGGTTTTGACCCGAACAAGCGGGTCGATCATAAAGTGCAACGGCAGGTCGATCTGTTCATCATCTTCGGCATCGATGCCGCCGGGCAGGCTCTCGAGGATGCCGGCCTAACCGATATGAGCGAGGAGATGAGCTACCGCGCGGGCTTGTCGATCGGCTCTGGTATCGGAGGCCTTCCCGGAATCGAGAGCGAATCGATCGTGCTCTACGAGAAGGGGCCGCGGCGCGTATCACCCCATTTCGTTCACGGCCGCTTGATCAACCTGATCTCGGGCCAGGTTTCGATCAAATACGGGCTGCGCGGACCCAATCACGCGGTTGTCACCGCCTGTTCAACTGGCGCGCACGCGATTGGTGACGCGGCGCGGATGATCGCGATGGACGATGCGGACATCATGCTGGCGGGGGGAGCGGAAAGCGCGCTCTGCCCGCTTGGGATCGCCGGCTTCGCCCAGGCGCGGGCACTCTCGACCCGCAATGACGAACCCGAAAAAGCGTCGCGGCCTTATGATCAGGGACGCGACGGTTTCGTGATGGGCGAGGGCGCCGGCATTGTCGTGCTCGAGGAGTATGAACATGCCAAGGCGCGCGGCGCAAAAATTTATGCCGAGGTGATCGGCTACGGGCTGTCAGGCGATGCCTATCATGTCACTGCGCCGCACCCCGAAGGTTCGGGTGCATTTCGCGCCATGGCGATGGCACTCAAGAAGTCTGGCCTACAGCCGTCCGACATCGACTATATCAACGCCCACGGCACCTCGACCCCGCTCGGCGACGAACTGGAGGCCGGAGCGGTCCGCCGGCTGTTCGGCGATGCGCTCAAGACGGTTTCGATGAGTTCGACCAAGTCGGCGATCGGCCACCTTCTTGGCGGTGCCGGCGCGGTGGAATCGATCTTCTGCATCCTCGCGATGCGGGATCAGATCGTGCCCCCAACCTTGAACCTTGAAAACCCTAGCGCAGGCCTCGAGGATTTCGATCTGGTCCCGCTTGTCGCAAAGAGGCGCAAGGTCAAGGCGGTGCTCAATAACAGTTTCGGCTTCGGCGGTACCAACGCCAGCCTGATCATGCGTGCCGTTGAGGATTGAGCCGGCGTCGGATATCATCGATGATCCGCCGCATCGTTGGGCTGATCCTGATCCTCGCTCTTATCGCGGGCGGGGCGGCAGCGTGGATTTCGCGCGATTGGTGGGCGGAGGGGCCGCTCGTCCAGAAGGTCAGCATTACCGTCAGGAAGGGCGATACGCTGGCCTCGGCGGCACGTGCCCTGGAGAAGACAGGGGCGATCCGTTCGACCACCAATTTCCTGCGCTTCGCCCGGCGCTTCGGGCCTGATGAGCCGATTCTCGCCGGTGAGTTCGAAATTCCTGAGAAAAGCAGTGGCGCCGAGATTCTCGACATTCTCCAGCACGGCAAGCCGGTCCAGCATCTGGTCACCATTCCCGAGGGCATGGCATCGATCCTGGTCTACGAGCGATTGATGAATGAGCCTGACCTCACCGGTCAGATCGACGTTCCCGCCGAAGGATCGGTGCTGCCCGACAGCTACAGCTTCGAGAAAGGTGAGCCGCGCGCGGCGGTACTCGCACGGATGCAAACCGCGATGCGCACCGCACTCGACGAGGCATGGGCAGCTCGCAAGCCGACCACGGTTGTCACCAGTTCACGCGATGCGCTCATCCTGGCGGCCATTGTCGAGAAGGAGACGGCGGTTGCCGCGGAGCGGCCCATGGTTGCAGCCGTCTATTCGAACCGGATCCGCAAGGGGATGAAGCTCCAGGCCGATCCGACGGTGATCTACCCGATCACCAAGGGTAAGCCGCTGGGGCGCCGGATCAAGCGTTCCGAACTGAATGCGGTCAACGGCTACAATACCTATGCGTCGGCCGGCCTGCCGATTGGTCCTATCGCCAACCCCAGCCGTGCAGCAATCGAGGCTGTGCTGGAGCCGGCGACGAGCGACGCGCTGTATTTCGTGGCGAACGGCAAGGGAGGCCACGTCTTCGCCAAGACTCTCGCCGAGCATAACGCGAATGTGCAGCGCTTTTACGCGCTCCGCCGGGCGCGGGGGGAAATGTAGGGGCTAGCTGAGCCAGCCTTTCTGCGTCGTCCACCGAGCAAACCACAGGCCAAGCGCGGCCATGACAACGATGAAGACCGGAAGCGGGGCGGCTGCGCTCCAGCCAAGGATATTCTGGATCTTCAGCACCCCGAATGAATAGCCATATTGGATGACCACCGCGATCAGCGAGACCAGGAAGAGCGGTTGGGCCCACGCTCGCCGCAGCAAAAGCGCGATGCCCGCAAAGGTACCGCTCCACACGGCGATGCCATAGGCCCACCACTGCCATTGCGGCATCGCCGCGAAAGTGTCCGCGCTGGCCTTACCCATGCTGCTGACGAGTTCGGCAGGTGACATCGAGATCTGCGTGTAAAAGAAAAAGATTCCGATGGCGTTCCAGATCAGGAAAGCAGTGCTCACGATCCGGAACCAGACAGGCAGCTTGATGCTATCATTCATGCTCATTCTCCTTTGCTCGCTAAGCCTGTCGTGAGGACGAGGCGATCATCCGCATTCAACTTAGCCAGCCCTGGTTCTTCGCCGCGCAGGCAAAGGCGATCTCGCCGAGTGCGACCATGGCAATGAAGGCGGGAAAGGTGGCCGAGGAGGGACCGGCCTTTGTCATCCCCCTATAGACCACGAAGAACCATCCGAACTGGACGATGATACCGACCAGCGAGGCGATGAACAGCGGTCCCGCGGCAAGGCTGCGGAAGAGCAGGGCGATAACGCCAAACAGGCCCGCTCCGACAGCGACGACATAAGCGGTCCTGGCGGTGGCGGGCATCGCCTTCCACGCTTCGCGCTGACTATCGGGAAGCTTGGCGATTTTTTCCGCCGACGCGGTCATCTGGCTGTAGCAGGCGCCACAGCCGGCCAAGTTCCAGATCAGTAAGATACCAGCTACGATCCAATACCAGACAGGAACCATCGCGACCTCCCCCTAATCGCAAAGTCAGCGGAGGATGCAACCATTTGCTCAAGATGACAATGACCCGCTTCTTCGGTTCGAACGGGATCAAGGTGGCGCCGACACGGCGAGTGATTGTCCCGCCGGCGATAACCACGCGGTCAAAACGGCGACCGTGAGCAATCTCCACCGTGCATCTGGTCTAACCCATGCCGCCTTCAATACGCCTCTGCGGCAAGCTCAGTGGCTACCCTGGATGAGCGGTTGGGAAGGGGCTCCTGTTAACGGCGCACATCGCTAAAGTCGCAGCCCCTCGGTTTCATCGAAGCCCAGCGCGATGTTGAGGTTCTGCACCGCGGCGCCCCCCGCACCCTTGCCGAGATTGTCGAGGGTTGCGATCAGCCGCGCCTGGCCGGTCTTCTCATTGGCATAGACATAGAGATCGAGCCGATCGGTCGTAGCGGAAGCCTCGATGGTCAGCATTGCCGGATTGTTGTGGGCGACCTGCACGATCCTGCTGCCGGCATAGGCCGCGCTGAGTGCATCGCGAATAGTCTCTCCGGTTGGACGCCCAGGCAGCAAGTGGAGATGCAGCGGAACCTCGACCAGCATGCCGCGATAGGTGCGGGCAACTGAGGGGAAGAAGATCGGGGCGTGAACGAGGCCGGCGCGCTTTTGCATCTCCGGAACGTGCTTGTGTCCGAGGCCGAGGGCATAAGCCCTGAAGGCAGTATCGGTCGTATCGGATGCGCCGGGATCCTCGAATGCTGCGATCATCGATTTACCGCCGCCCGAATAGCCGGAGACGGCGTTGACCGACATCGGCGTGTCTGCGGGCAGGATGCCTGCGCGAACCAACGGCCGCACCAGTGCAAGGAAGCCGGTCGGATAGCAGCCGGGGTTGGAAATCCGGTTTGCTCGCCCGATCAGCTCGCGCTGACCCGGTTCGAGCTCGGCGAAGCCGAACGCCCAGTCGGGTGCCGTACGATGGGCAGTCGAGGCGTCGATCACCTTGACCCCGGGATTAACGATCAACGCCACGGCCTCACGTGCGGCGTCGTCGGGAAGGCAAAGAATGACGGCATTCGCCGCATTCAAGGCCTCGGCACGCGCAGAGGCATCCTTGCGCTGTTCCTCGGCGATCGTGATCAGCTCGATATCGGACCGGCCAGCCAGCCGCTCCCGTATTTCCAATCCTGTGGTGCCTGCGGCACCGTCAATGAAGACCCTGGCGGTCATGTCGAAATTCTCCGCCGGCTCAAGATCGGCCGGTCATGATGAGGTGCGAGACGGGCCACGACGTCGGCGAGCGGTTCGATCACGACGCTCATCCAGTGCGCATTGGCATGGATCAGTCGGGTGTCATCCACCATCAACCCCACGTGGCCAGGAAAACTGACGATGTCCCCACGTCGGAGGCGCTCGCGGTCTGGCAGCGGATCGCCCACGCTCAATCGTTGCATGTCGGTGTCGCGCGGCGCTGCCACCCCGACTGCGGCGAGCGCGACCTGAACAAGTCCCGAACAGTCGATCCCATCCGCACCGCGGCCGCCCCACAGATATGCCATGCCGACAAACCGCTCGGCGACCGAAACCGCATCGCTTTCCACCGATTGGACGGGCATTACATGCCGATTGTGGATGTAGCCCGCCGCGGTTTCGAGGAAGCTTTCCCCCGTTGTGCCAGCGACGCGGGCGCCAAACGGCAGAGTAGCGATCGCAGGCGCCTTGATCGAGGGGGCTGCGAACACAAGGGCTTCACGGACCGCGATCCGATGGCTGGCTGTGACCGGAAGTTCCAGCTTATCGGTCGAGACATAGCCAACATAATGGTCGTGCCGGGAATAGCCCCAAGCCCAGCCTGCCGTGAGATCAAGCACGGCAAACTCTTCGCCCGGAAGAATCTGAGAAGCAGCCTCGGTATCGTTGCCGGGCGCACTCCTGATCATGGTACTGGCGATTGCAGTGCGCGCCATGGGCGCGGCATAGTGGGGCGCGAATAATGTGCCGGCCAAATCAATATCGGCGACATCGCCACGAAAGGCGTTAACCCGAGCATCGAGAACCCGGGTCGGTCCGTCGAGATGAAATGTGGAGCGGCGAGCCCAGCCGCCCGACGAGGGGTCAGCCGTGCGCCTTTTCGAAGTCGATGGAATTTCCGAAGGCATCGAGGAAGGCAGCCCCTTTTTCGGTCTTAGCGACAAATATGTTGCGACGATCATTATCGTCTCGTTCGCGGCGCAGATAGCCGAGCGCACCCAAGGTATTCAAGGCGCGCGTTATCACTGGCTTGGACACGCCAAGCTGCGAGGCCAGGCTGCGCACGGTGTGCGGCCCAGGCGTGATGTAGCTGATCAACAGCAATGCCATCTGGCGATTGGTAAGATCGGGTTGTCCGGAACGAACATAGGAAACCAGGGCTCGCATCCACTGGGAGAGCTGGGTGTCGGCCATATTACGCGCCCTTCACGTGAAACTCATTGCAGGAGGTGATCACTCCAGAAGAGTAACATTCGCCAGCCCAATTCGTTTCACTCGGCGATTTGGTAATTTGAACTTCGTCGCTGAAATCCGGCAACCGGTCTCAGCCCGTAACGAATCTGGCCTTCAGGAGCGCGAATGCGGTCCGCAATCCCAGAGCGTCACCACCCTTGGGACGGCCCGGCTTTGCCGAGGGTCTCCAGGCGAACGTGTCGAAATGGGCCCAGGGGGTGCCGTCGGGCACGAAGCGCTGGAGGAACAGCGCGGCAGTTACCGCGCCGGCCTGTCCACCTTCACCCGCATTGTTGATGTCGGCGGCTGTTGATTTCAGCATATCCGCATAGTCGGACCAGAGTGGCAGGCGCCAGACCGGATCGGACGCCGCTTGCGCGGCCGCGGCAATATCGGCAGCGAGCGCCTCATCGTTACAGAACAGCGCGGGGAGATCGGGGCCGAGTGCTACGCGCGCAGCACCGGTCAACGTCGCGAAATCGAGAATCATCGTTGGCTTGTCTTCGGCGGCCCGAGCCAATGCATCGGCCAGGATCAACCGACCTTCCGCATCGGTGTTGCCGATTTCCACCGAGATGTTCTTGCGGCTGCGCAGGATATCGCCGGGCCGGAAGGCATCGCCCGCAACGGCGTTCTCCACAGCGGGGATGAGCAGATGGAGCCGCACGGGGAGCCGCTCGTTCATGACCAGTTGGGCGAGCGCCAGGGCATGTGCGGCCCCTCCCATGTCCTTCTTCATCAGCAGCATCGCCGAAGATGGCTTGAGATCGAGTCCGCCCGAATCGAAGCAGACGCCCTTGCCGACTATCGCGACACGCGGATTTTGCGGATCGCCCCACTCGATCTCGATCAGGCGGGGTGCGCGGTCGCGAACGGCGGCACGGCCGACCGCCGCGATCATGGGATAGCCCTGATCGAGCGCGTCGCCGCTCGTGACCCGGAAATCGGCACCGGCCGCACTGGCGACCGCTTCCGCGGCGGCGGTGAGTTCTGCCGGCCCCATGTCGGCGGCTGGCGTGTCGATCAGGTCGCGGACGAGCGCCACGGCCTCGGCGAGGGCCACTATGGGG
>CANJRZ010000089.1 GCA_947476735.1 Sphingomonadaceae bacterium | reverse complement strand
TCGAGCCGGCCGCGATCGGTGAAGCCCATGAAATCGGCCTGCACCGAGCTCATCATGCGGACCGCCTCCGATATGGTGAAGCCGCCGCGCTTGCGGTCGCGCGCCCAGTGGCCGAGCATGAAGGTCGGGTAGCTGCTGTCGCACACCAGGCCATAATGCGCACCGCCATCGCCGAGCCCGATCATCACGTCGGGCCGCTTGAGCTGGCGATGCAGCTCGTCGAGATTGCCCCAGGTGAAATTGGCCATCGCGACCATCATCATCGCCTGGCCGTCGCGCTCGAGGAACAGGTCATAGGCGAGCTCGTCGGCGCTGATCCCCATCCGCTTGGCGATCTTCGCGACGCTGTTCTCGGGATCGGGCTCGTAATTGGGATTGTCGCCGAGCGGGTACATCTGGTCGAACTTGCGCGCCATGTTCATCAGCGGCAGCAGCGGCACGCCCGACTCCTCGGACAATATCTGCTTGCGGACCTCGGGCTTGCGCAGTTCGGCGACCTTCTCGGCGAGCGGCAGTGCCGCCAGCTTCTTGTAGGTCGGCCGCTCGAGGAACGGATTGGCCGAGATGTCGAGGCCGAGCACCATACCAACCGGGCGCGGATAGAGCTGCGCCTTCATGTTGACGCCCTCTTCCTTGTTCGCCTCCTCAAGCCAGGTCATCACCTGATCGAGCCGGTGCGGCCGGAAGTCCGCCTGCGCCATGGTGAAGGTGACGGGAACCTGGCCCTGCTTGGCGAGCCGGTAGAGCACGTCGAAATCCCGGCGGGCCTGATCGTCCTCGGTGTCCTCGGTGACCCGCGAGACGATCTGGAAGATACCGCCATGGCGGCCGACTTCTTTGGCGATCGCCAGGATTTCGGCCTCGGCGGCATCGTAGCTGGCGATCGGCACGCCATCGATACGACGGTGGAAGGTGATGTTTGAGGTGGCGAAGCCGACCGCGCCGGCCTCCATCGCCTGCCCGACCAGCGCACACATCTGCGCGATGTCGTCCGCATTGGCCGGTTCGCGATTCGCGCCGCGATCGCCCATCACGAAGACGCGGAGCGCCGAGTGCGGGATATAGCAGGCGAGGTTGATGTCATGCTTGCGCTTCTCGAGCGCGTCGAGGAAATCGGGGAAGCTCTCCCATTCCCAGGTCAGGCCCTCGACCATGACGATCTCGGGAATGTCCTCGACGCCTTCCATCGAGCTGATCAGCAGGCCGCGATCCTGCTCGCGGCATGGCGCGAAGCCGACCCCGCAATTGCCGACCACCACCGTCGTCACGCCATGCGCCGAGGAAGGATTCAACCGGTCGGACCAGATCGCCTGGCCGTCATAATGGGTGTGGACGTCGATGAAGCCGGGGGTGACGATCTGGCCGGCCGCATCGATCTCCTGATCGGCGGTGCCGTCGACCGTGCCGATCGCGGCGATCCGATCGCCCTTGATGGCGAGGTCGCCCTTGTACGGCTCAGCACCGCTGCCGTCGACGATCGTGCCGTTGCGAATGATCATATCATAATGGGAGGGCATAGACTTTCTCCGCGTTGGAACTGAAGATCTTCTCTCGTTCAGCCCGGGTCAGCTCGTTGATGGTTTCTTCCATATAGCCGAGCGGCTCGGGGTAAAGACAGGTCGGGTGGGGATAATCGGTCTCGAACAAGATATTGTCGACGCCGACGCGCCGGGCATCGGCGACGAAATTGCGGCGCTCGAACCAGCTGCAGGCATAAATTTGCCGGGCGAATATCTCGTGCGGCGACAGCTCGGATTTCAGCCCGGCCTCGCTCATCTGATATTCGACCGACTCGAGCAGGAAGGGGATCCAGCCAATCCCGCTTTCGACCGAGACCAGCTTGAGCTTCGGGAATCTTTCCAGGAAGCGTGAGAGCAGGATGCTCGCCAGCACGCGCTGATTGCCAAGCACCAGCATGGTCGAGCCATAGGCCAGCCGCTCGTCCTTCGACCAGGACGGCCAATGGCCATGGCCCAGGAAGGTCATCGATTCATCGCTCGCGCCGATATGGAAGTTCACCGGCAGATCGAGATCGGTGCAGACCTCCCACAGCGGATGCCAATAGGCATCGCCGAGCGCCGGCAGCCCCTGGCCATGCGGATCGGGATTGGTGTTGATCCCGCGCAGCCCCATCGCCGCGCAGCGTTCGGCCTCGCGCGCCGCGGCCCTGACGTCCCACCAGGGGAGCAGCGCCATCGGGAAGATGCGGTTTCCCGACTCCGCCTGCATCTCGGCCATCGCATCGTTGAAGATCTCGATGCTGGCGTGGCGCAGGTCGCCGTCGACATGCAGTGCGCGCTGGCCGCCGAAGCCGAGCACGTTCGGATAGACGATCTGGGCGTAGATCCCCATCCGGTCCATCGCCTGCAGCCGCGCCGAAACCTCGGTGCTGCCGGGATCGACATCGTCATTCTGCCAGCGGAAGAATTCGGTGCCGATCGATTTCTTGCCGCTCCTGTGGACCGCGCTCGCCGCGCAGAACAGGCCGAGCGAGGTATCGTCGCCGATCACCCAGAGCAGGCCTTTGTCGGTCTTCTTCACCCGCGGCACGCGGTCGCGATATTTTGCCGGCGCGCGCGAGGTCCAGAGATTGTGCGCCTCGCTCAGATGGGTATCGGCGTCGACGACCTTGATGCCCGCGAGCGCGGGCACCATCGGGCCAATGTCCTGCACGCCAATATCCGGCACGGTGGTCGCCATGCGACGAAGCTCTCCTCCTGCGCCGCGAATCCCTTGCGGGCGGGCGCTGGGAAGGTGACATAATGGAGATTGGACCCCGGGTCCAATAGGCGGCTGTTATGGCGTGTATCAGATGGGGAATGGCGCCCAGACTCCCCCCCTCTCCTTCAAGGGAGGGACTTCAGCCTTCGCCCGCCTCATAACGCCGCACGATGGCCGCGAGCGGCTCCTTCCACGTCGGCGTAACCTGTCCGGCCAGCACCAGCGCGAAGCTGCGGCCGAGATCATTGCGCGCCTGTTCGAGGGTCAGGACGCCGTCGATCCATTCCTGACCGGCCGAGCGGAAGATCCGGGCCAGCGTTGCGGTGACGATGGCAACCGGGGTGTCGGGGCGCAGCACGCCGGCCGCGACCGCTTCGTCGACCAGTTCCTGGACAAAGACATAGGTCAGACGCGGCGGGTTGACTCCGCTCTGCACGGCGATGACCGCGCTACGATAGAGGATGGCCAGCAGCGCCTTGTGGAATTCGGGTGTCCGCAGCCAGTGCGCGATGCTCATGTCGATCAGGTCGAACAGGCGGGTCAGCGGTTCTTTCGACGCCCGTACCTCGAAGTCGCGGTAGAACTCTTCCTGATCCTCGTCATAGACCGCCTGGAGCACCGCCTGCTTCGACCCGAACAGATTATAGGGCGTCGCCGGGCTGACCCCGGCATGCGCCGCCAGCGCCCGCATGGTGAGACCGGCGTCGCCGAGTTCCGTGATGATCTGGCGGGCGGCGTCAAGAATCGCCCGGCGCCGCTTCAGCTTGCCGGCCGAATGCCCCGAAGGGCGTGTCGAGACCACAATGCTCTGATCCACCATATCGCCTTTTGATCAGGTGATCATTGCGTGAAGGTGCCGAGCGGGCTCGGGCAGGCGCGGATCAGCCAGCTGCGGTCGAGCGCTTCGATCGACGGACAGCCCATCAGGATCAGCGCGCGCTTGATCTCCTCGCGGAAGATTTCGAGGATCGAACTGACCCCCGCCTCGCCGTTCGCGGCGAGCCCGTAGAGATAAGGCCGGCCGACGAACACCGCCTTGGCGCCGAGCGCGATCGCGGTGATCACATCGGTGCCGCGCCGGACGCCGCCGTCGAGATAGACCTCGGCGCGATCACCGATCCGGTCGACGATCGCCGGCAACGCGTCGCAGGGGGCAAGGCAGCGCTCCAGCTGGCGTCCGCCATGGTTCGATACCACGACTCCCTGGCAGCCCAGCTCATCGACCGCCTTCGCGGCGTCATCGGGATCGAGAATGCCCTTGATGTACATCGGCCCCTGCCACTGATCGCGGAACCACTTGATGTCGTCCCAGCTCAGGTCAGCCTGCATCATCTGCCGCTGCATGTTCGCGGCCGACTTCATCGCCTCGGCGACCCCGCTCATCACGCCGGACGGCTGTGGCAGGCCGACATCGGATTCGAGGAAATGCGCTCCTCCGATCCGCTTGTGCCAGAGCGCGTCGCGGACCCAGCGCCAATGCTTCATCAGGTGGAGCGCGCGCGGCGGGGTTACCGTCCAGGGCGGCTGCATATGCCAGCGCCGCTCGCCCTCGCGATTGCCGAGCGTCGGCACGTCGACGGTTACGAACAAGGCGGTATAGCCTGCCGCCTTGGCCCGCGCGATCAGCTCGGCGACCCGCTCGGGGGTGCTGAACGGATAGAGCTGGAACCAGTGATTCTGCTCGGTCGCCTCGGCGACCTCCTCGATCTTGTAGCTGCTGGCGCCGCTCAGGCAGAGTCGGGTGCCCGCCTTCTCGGCGGCGCGCGCCACCGCCACGTCGGCGCTCCAGTGGCTGAGCCCCGCGGCCCCGGTCGGCGCGCAGGCGACCGGTATCGATATCCGGGTACCGGCGATGGTCGCGCTGAGGTCCGGATTGGTGACGCCGGTCAGCTGCATTGCGCGCAGTCGCCAGCGCTTGAACGCAGCGATATTCTCCTCGACGGTAAGCAGGTCGTCGGCGCCACCTTCGAGATAGCTGAGCGACATGCCCGGCAGCTTGCGCCGGGCGATTTTGCCCCATTCCTCGACGTTGACCGGTGGTACGCCATGGTTGAACCGGAACCGCATCACCATCGCATCTTCCCCCCGCCTTCGATTGTCGCTTTCCCCTGCGACGTACCGCCCGCCAGAACGGCGCGCAAGTTATAGGCAAACCGCATAGATTCTTGCTCTCACGGGCATATCTTTGGTGAGGCATTTGGCCCTATCAGGGCCTCATGCCGGACAATGCGGTCTTGCTGACCGTATCCGCAAAGCGCAACGTCGCCGCGATCGTCGATCTCGACGGACCCGCGGCAGCGAGGGCCCGGATCGGGGTCAAACCGTAAGGAGAGAATGACATGGTTGATCTGCTGATACGGGGCGGCACGCTCGTCGATGGCACCGGTGCCAAGCCGGTCACCGGCGACATCGCGGTGAAGGACGGCAAGATCGTCGAAGTGGGAGGCCGCATCACCAGCGCCGCCGCGCGCACGATCGACGCCGACGGCCTGCTCGTCACCCCGGGCTTTGTCGACGTCCACACCCATTTCGACGGCCAGCTCACCTGGGACAGCCAGCTCGATCCCAGCTTCTCGCATGGCGTCACCACCATCGTCGCCGGCAATTGCGGGGTCGGCTTCGCGCCGGTCCGCCCGGGCCGCGAGCAGGACCTGATCAAGCTGATGGAGGGTGTCGAGGACATCCCCGGCGCGGTGCTCAGCGAGGGCATACAGTGGAGCTGGGAAAGCTTCCCCGAATATATGGACGCGATCGGCAAGCGCAGCTTCAGCATGGATGTCGGAACGCAAATCCCGCACGGCGCGCTGCGCGCCTATGCGATGGGCCAGCGCGGCTTCGACGATCTCCAGGCCACCGACGAGGACATCGCCTCGATGGCGAAGCTCGTCGAGGAAGCGGTGCGGGCCGGCGCGCTCGGCGTCTCGACCTCGCGCAGCGAGGCGCATCAGAGCTCGACCGGCCAGGCCGTCCCCGGCACCTGGGCCGAGCAGCGCGAGCTCATGGAGCTGGCGCGCGGCGTCCAGCGCGGCGGCGGCGGCGTGCTTCAGGCGATCCCGACCCTGATGGACGGCTATGAGAATCCCGGCCTCGCGATCGAACGGACGACCACCGCGAAGGAAGTCGAGATGCTCGGCGAAATCTCGCGGACGACCGGCTGCACCATCACCTATCTGCTGCTCCAGAACGGCCGCAAACCCGAGGAATGGCGCGAATGCCTCGCCGCCTCCGATGCCGCCAACGCGCTTGGCGCGAAAGTCGTCCCGCAGGTCCCGGGCCGGCCGATCGGCACGCTCGTCAGCCTCGGCACCTATCATCTCTTCATGGGTCGCCCGACCTATCAGAAGATCGCCGGGCTGCCGCTCGCCCAGCGCGCCGCCGAGATGCGTAAGCCCGAGATTCGCGCCGCCATCCTGAGCGAAGCCGATCTGCCGCCGGCCAGCCCGGCGCTCAACGACAATATCCACCTGATCCTGGCCAATTTCCTCGACGCGGGCTTTCCGCTCTCCGACAAGCTTGATTATGATCCGGGCGCGGAAGGCTCGATCGCCGCGATCGCGAAGCGCAAGGGCATCGAGCCGATGGCCGCCATCTATGACGAGTTCGTCAAGGATGACGGCAAGGCGTTCGTCGTCTTCTATGTGCTTGGCTATCAGCAGCGCAATTTCGCCCCGCTCCACGAGATGCTGACCCACGGCAACAGCGTGCTCGGCCTCGGCGATGGCGGCGCCCACACCCGCTTCGCCTGCGACGCATCGACCCAGACTTTCATGCTCTCGCATTGGGCACAGCCGGCGGCGGGCCAGCTCCGCCTGCCGGTCGAGTTCGTCATCAGGAAGATGGCCGCCGACACGGCCCGCCTTTATGGCTTCAACGATCGCGGTACTCTTGCTGTCGGCAAGCGCGCCGATCTCAACCTGATCGACCTCCAGAATCTGGCGCTCGGCAAGCCCAAGGTCTACCATGATCTGCCGGCGGGCGGCGCCCGGATTTTGCAGTCCTCGTCCGGCTATGTCGGCACCTTCGTCGCGGGCGTGCAGACGCGCGATCATGATCAGGATACCGGCGAGCGGCCGGGCCGGCTGATCCGGCGGCAGATGTTCAGCTGATGAGAGCTGCGTGGCATGCAAAGACCTTCTTCCCCGTCATTCCCGCTTTCGCGGGGCGGCCCGGCCATTCGGTCGACCCCGCTGACTCGCTGACCTCGCAAGGAGCATCATGATCAGCACCAACCCCTCGCTCGCCGTGGTCGGGCGCTTCGTCGACGCGCTCGAACGCGGCGATCTCGACGCGCTCAACGCCTGCTTCGCGCCACAAGCCCGCATCTGGCACAACACCGACCAGAAATGGGCGACGGTCGAAGAGAATGCGGTCGGCACCACCTATTATTTCGAGGCCTTCACCAGCCGGACGTACAAGATCGACCGTCTCGAGCCGCTGCCCGGCGGGGCGCTGCTCCAGTTCGTCGCCCATATCGTGCGAACCGATGGCCGCACCCTCGACTGGCCCGGCTGCGTCGTCTTCGACATTGAAGACGATATGATCGTCAAGCTGATGGAATATATCGACCTCGCCAGCTTCATGGCGGCGGTTGGCTGATATGGCGGACGCTCCGCTCGACCGTCTGGGCGCAGCGCAGCGCGATCTGACCGAGAACGGCTATGCCATCATCGAAGACGCGCTCGCGCCGGACATGCTGGCGGCGGTGCGCGACGCGCTCTATCGCATCGCCCGCTCGGAACGCGAGCTTGGCCGCGCCGAAACCTATGATGTCAGCAAGGACGGCGAGGGCAGCCAGCGCGTCTGGAATCTCGTCAGCCGCGATCCGGTCTTCTGCGCGCTCGCCGAACATGAGTTGGCGCTCGGCCTCGTCCGCTTCCTGATCGGCTGGCCGGCGTCGCTGTCGAGCAGTTCGGCCAACATCATCGTCACCGACGAAGACAATATCATCGTCCATTCCGACATGGCCTATATGCCCGAGCCCTGGGGCGGGCCGCAGGCGATCAACATCGGCTGGTGCATCGACGATTTCACCGCGGAGAACGGCGCGACCCTGGTGGTGCCGGGCAGCCACCGCCTCAACCGCAGCTACCGCGAGGAAGACGGCCGCGCCGGCCTGATCCCGGCCGAAGCCCCCGCCGGCTCGATCCTCGCGCTGGACGGCCGCCTCTGGCACAGCGCCGCCCCCAACCACAGCGGCAAACCCCGCGCCGCGATCTTCAACCCCTATACGCTGCCGATCTACCTGCCGCAGGAAAACTGGTTCCGGTCGCTCGATCCTCAGGTGCGCCAATATGGTTCGGAGACGCTGCTGACCCTGCTCGGCTTCCGGCCGGGGCTGCTGGGGCGGGTGAATGGACGGGAAACTCCCCGGATCTAAGGCCGGTAACCGGGCCCCGTCACCGCGTGCTCCCGACCGGCGGGCGCCGCGCCGCTCCGCCGAAGACGACGAGACTCTCCTGCCCACCGGCGGACAGTGCCGAGACGCCGAAGAAATGGTCGTCGATATTGACGTTCGGAAGGTCGAGGCTGGCCGCAGCAGCGGGCATGTCCCGGCTTTCGCTCCAGGCGAAGCCGTCTGCGCGACGCCAGCGCACCCGGTATCCGGCCGCACCCGCCACGCCCTCCCAGCTGACCTTGGTGTCGTCGCTCACCGCGCCTGAAATGGTGACGCTCGCGGGAGCCGCCGGTGCGGAGGCCAGCTCGCGCGCCACAGCAATGTTCAGCGCGGTCACGCGGGCGAGATAGGGAAAGTCGACATAGTCGATCGTGTCGCCGTAGCGCCGACCATTCTCCGTCCGGATCGACTGATGCTGGCGGTCGTAATTCTCGGTGGCTTCGGAGAACCGCACCGCCGGATAGCCCGCCTCGAGAAACGGGATATGATCGCCGCCGCGCTGGAACCGATCGGGGCGGCGCATCGCCGCGACCTTGAGGCCGATGCCCGGCTGGCTGGCGGCGATCCGCATGACAGCCTTGGCGAGGGCGCGAGAAGGACTGTCGTCTTCGCTACCATTGCCGCGTTGCCCGGGATTGCCGGCAAGCTGGGTACCTTCGCTGAACACCCGCACCAGATCGTCGATATGCTCGCCGCCGATGCCGTGCGTGTTACCGACGATGTCGTTGTTGAGGACCGCCGCAACCTTCCATCCGCGCGCCTTGGCCGTCCTGGCCAGCAACTGGCCGCCCCATAGCCCCTGCTCTTCCCCGGACAGCACGGCGTAGACGATCGTCGCGGCGAACCGCTCGCGGCTCATCAATCGCGCCGCCTCCAGCACCAGCGCGGTCCCCGAGCCGTCGTCATTGGCTCCCGGCGCATCGCTGGTCGCGTCCATCACGTCGTTGACGCGGCTATCGATATGGCCCTGGATGATGATGACCCGCTCGGGATCGGCGGTGCCCTTCTGAATGGCGATGACATCCTCCACTCGCACCCCGTCCGGCGCGCGCGGCCCGGTGAAGTTGTCGCCGATCGTCTCGATCGCAAGACAGCCGCCACATGCCGTGCCCGCCTTGCCGAATTCAGCCGCGACCCAGCGCCTTGCCGCGCCGATTCCTCGCGCAGGGTCAGATGTAGTCGATAGCGTGTGGCGCGTGCCGAAACCGACCAGCGCCGCAATCGACTTGTGCAACGCCGCAGGATCTGGCCCGGGCGGAGCGGCGGCTATGAGGAGCGGGGCGAGGATGAGCGCGATCAGATGTTTCATCGCGACAACTTGGCCGGAGCCGCCGCGATGGACAAGTCGGAATAAGGCGTAACCCAGAAGGTAGAACTGAGGGACGAAGATCAAACTCTTCTCCCTCCCATCCGTCGTCACCCCGGAGCTGACCCGGGCGTGTTCTCAATTTCGTTCCCTGTTTGTTCTTTACTTCGACATCTTTCTCTGCTACGCAATCGCCCCTCACATTCCGAGAGGTGGCCCATGACCGGCACCCAACCCGAAATCCTCGCGAATTCGCCCCGCTGCGGCGCCCGCGCCCGCACGCAGGGCGGCGCACCCTGCCGATCCCCCGCCGTCCGGGGCAGTGCGCGCTGCCGGATGCATGGAGGCAAGGGAAGCGGCGCGCCGCGTGGCAATCGCAACGCCTGGAAGCATGGCGCCTTCACCGCCCGGATAAAGCACATCGCCCGCTATCTGCGGCTGACCAGCCTGATCGTGAAGCACGCCAGCAAGACGACCTGGTGGGAGGATTGCCTGCGCCGCGCCGCCATCCGCGATCGGCGGGCCGCAGCGCTCTGGACACCCCCCACCCATCTCCCGTCACTCCTGCGGAGAGTGAGTTCAGCTCAAGGTCGGGCTTGCCCCCGGCAATCCCTTATCCATGCCGGGGGCCGGGCTTACCTGGATCAACAAAACCCCCCTATTGATTTGGGAGAACAACCCCATGCACCCGGAATTTCGGGCGCGGTCGGCGCGGGATCAGGCCGCTTCGGTCACCTCGGGCAGCCCCGACTGGTCGAGGAATTCGGCCAGCATGTCGTGGGCGGAAACGTCCGCCACTCCCATGCGCTGCAACCTCCGTACGCTGAGCTTTGTCAGATCGGGCCGGGCATGCTGCAGCGTCAGATTGTCGTAGATCACGAAGTCGCCGACCTTCCACTCATGCCGGTAGACATTGTCGGGCGCGTAGAGGATCGCGAAGAGCTGCTCGTACAGCGCGTCGGAGGCGGCGCGGTCGAGCTCGTTGAAGCGGGCATGCTGGGCCTCGGCGACATAAAGGATCGGCTCGAAGCTGCGCGGGTGGTAGATCACTGCGGCGCGCTGGGTGCGGAAGGCATCGTGGGGAATATCCTCGCGGAAGGCCTGGCCGGTCCGGCAGGTCGACACCGCCAGCGTCGTCAGCCGCGCGAGCAGCTTGCGCGTCTCGGCGGAAAGCTTGCGATAGGCGAGGATGCCATTGGCAAAGCTGGTGCTGGTCTGCCCGCCCTCGAACTCGAGCCCGTGGAGCGACCCGTAGCGATAGGGGGTGTGGCAGAAGGCCATGTCCGAATGAAAGGTCAGCGGGTCGGTGCCGAGCACCCCGTCGTCGAGCGAGACATTGTAGAGTTCACGCTCGGGGATCGGGCCGAGCAGCGCGGTGATGTCACGCTGCCGTTCGATCGAAAGCTGCTGGCCCTGCGCGACGACCAGCCCATGTTCGTCCATCAGCGCCTTGAGGAAATTCTCCTCCTCCGCCGAAAAAGGGACCGACAGATCGCCGATCAGCTCGATGCCGAAGGGCTCGACCGGCCGGGTCTCAAAGCGGGCGGGGCAGGCAAGGGCGGACATGCTGTTCCTCTCATCGTCACGTCGCGTCCCCGCATAATGCCACATTATGTGTGTCCGACCTTTTCCTATTGGACAGGGCGGCGGGGCCATGGTCTCCATCCGCCATGGCAAGCGATACGACCGACCGCAAGGGCTGGCTTTCAGGATACCGCGTTCTCGACCTTTCCGACGATCGCGGCACGATGGCCGGGATGCTGTTCGCGCGGCTCGGCGCCGACGTCGTCCAGGTCGAGCCACCCGGGGGCTCGCGCGCACGCCGCACGCCCCCTTTCCACGGCGATGCCTCGCTCTTCTGGGAGGCGTTCGGCGCGGGCAAGCGCTCGATCGTCTGCGACCCCGCGACGCGCGAGGGTTATGCGGTGCTCGAACAGCTCGCCGCCGCAGCCGACATCGTCATCGAGGTCGGCCCCGACGGGCTGCTATCGCGCCATGGCCTTGGCTGGCCCTGGCTCCGCACCGTCAACCCCCGCGCGATCCAGGTCACGATGAGCGGCTTCGGCCTGACCGGTCCCAAGGCGAACTATGCCGAGAGCGACCTGATCCTGTGGGCGGCGGGCGGCCCGCTGTTCGGCAATCGGGACGCAGATAATATCCCGCTGCGCATCGCCGCCCCGCAAAGCTGGCTCCACGCCGGTACCGACGCGGTTGGCGGTGCGCTCGTCGCCCTGTTCGCGCGGCACCGGACCGGACAGGGCCAGCATGTCGAGATCGCTGCGCAGGCCAGCCTCGCCCAGGCCACCCTCTCGGCGGTGCTCGCGAGCAGCGTCAACGACGGCAATTTCTCGGTGACGGCGATCCCGCTCAAGGCGGCGAAGAAGAAAAAGAAAAAGAAGCGCATCCGCGCGCTCGATCTCAGCGGCAGCGGCGCGCGCACCCGCCGCTCGAAATGGCCGGTTGCCGACGGTTATGCCGAGATCCACCTGGCGATGGGCCCGGCCGGCTGGTCGACCAATAATCTGCTCGCCTGGATGCGCGAGGCGGGTTCTCCTGCAACGGGCCCAGCCGCCGAAGTCGACTGGCGCGAGATCCCGAAGATGATCGAAGCCGGCGATATCGACGAGGATGACGAAGAGGAGGTCCGCATCGCCGTCGCCGCCTTCCTCGCCGGCAAAGCCAAGCAGGAACTGCTCGAAGCCGGCCTCGCGCGGCGGATCACCATGGCGCCGATCCTGACGACGAGCGACCTTCTGGCGAGCGACCATCTCGCCGAACGCCAGGTCTTCGACACGCTCGACAGCGCCGCAGGCCCGATCCGCGTCCCCGCCCGCTTCGCCATATGCGACGCGCTAACCCCGATCGCCCGCGCCCCGCGGCTGGATGAGCATCGGGATGAGGTTCTGGCGGATTGGATTCCCAACACTTCCCCACATTCGCCCCTCCCTTCAAGGGAGGGGAAAGGGGTGGGTGACGGAGCAGAGGGGCTCGATGCCCCTCTGCGCAGTTCTTCCGGACGGCAAGAGGGCTCGCTTCGCTCGCAACCCACCCCCTGCCCTTCTCTTGAAGGGAGGGGAGAAGAAGGCACCCTCCCCTTCTCCCACGTCAGGGTCGTCGACCTGTCCTGGGTGATCGCCGGCCCGATGATCGGCCGCGCGCTCGCCGATTTCGGTGCGACGGTGGTCCGCGTCGAATCGAGCAGCCGCCTCGATGCCGCGCGGGTGATGGGCCCCTTCCAGGACGGGGTACGCGACGTCCAGAAATCGGTGCTGTTCGAGAATGCCAATGCCGGCAAGCTCGG
>CANJRZ010000088.1 GCA_947476735.1 Sphingomonadaceae bacterium | reverse complement strand
GCTGATGGAGTCGGGCATCACCCGTTTCCAGGATTTCGGCCAGTCGGTCGCCGGCGTCCAGATCGGCGTCACCGGCCCGCTGACCCAGCCCTCGATCCGAGGTATCACGACGACCACCGCCGGCACCGGGGCGGAGAATAATGTCGGCGTCTATATCGATGGGTTTTACCAGGCGAGCCAGAACCAGATCAATCAGGACCTCGCCAATCTGCGCAGCGTCGAAGTGCTCAAGGGCCCGCAGGGCGCGCTCTACGGCAAAAACGCGACCGGCGGCGCGATCCTGATCAACACGCTGACGCCGGGTAACGACCTCAAAGGCAAGCTGACCGTGAGCTACGGCAAGCTCGCCGACCGGAACGCCTCAGCCTATATCTCGATTCCGGTGATCAAGGATTTCATCGCGTTCAGCGTGACCGGCAATTATCACAAGAACCACGGCTATATCAAAGATATCAATTGCTTCGCTGATCCGGTGAACCGGACGGTGCCGGGGCCCGGCACCGGCAGCACCCACAAGTGCCGGACGGCGCCGTTCGAAAGCCGCTCGCTACGCGTGAAGGCGAAAGTGAATTATTTCGAGAATTTCTCGGTCACTTACGGCTATAATTATTATTATACCTTCGACGGCCGGACCCTGGCCTATCAGCTCATCGATCATCCGAGCGCCACGGTCAAATCGGTGCTCGCGGGGACCGCTGCCCAGCCCTACAAGCAGGCATTCCTGATGACTGACCGGACCTCGCTGAACACGCAGCCGGTCGTCAAGAACCAGGGCGATGAATATACCGCGCTGGCCGAGCTGGACCTCGGCGCGATCGGCAAGGTCACCAGCCACACCTCCTATGCGGTCGAGCATGGTGGCCCGGGCAATTTCGACATCGATGCGTCGCCGGTCGATTCGCAGACCATTTCGACGACGAGCCTGTACAAGACGTTCATCCAGACGGTCGACTACGCCTATACCGGTGACAAGCTGACCGTATTGATGGGCGGGATGTATTTCCACCAGGTGCAGAAGAGCCTGCTGAGCCGGACTACCTCTGCCAATGCCAGGACTGCGACCAACACGCTCGGTATCCTCGCATTGAGCAAGGGCTATCTGAACACGCCCGACTCTTACTCGTTCTATGGTGATATGACCTATAACCTGTCGGACAAATTGTTCCTGACCGCGGGTGGCCGCTACACCAGCGAGACCAAGAGCGCCGGCACCTTCGGGGCCAGTGCCCCTTTCACCACCGTCGAAGCGGCCATATTCAGGAGTCAGCGAGGCGCAGGCCAGCCGCCCCGGACGAAGTTCCACAATTTCACCCCGCGCGCGGTCCTTCGCTACAATGTCGACGACGGGTTGAATCTCTACGCCTCCTATTCGAAGGGCTTCAAGAGTGGCACCTACAACACCGGCGCGAACTTCATTGTCCCGGTGAAGCCCGAAACGGTGAACTCGTTCGAAGTCGGCGCGAAGCTACGGCGGTCGAACTTCCACATCGAAGCCTCGGGTTATTATTACGACTACAAGAACCTGCAGATTTCGAAGGTGGTGCTGAACCCGCTCACCAATGTTCTGGTGTCGGGTATCACCAACGCGACGAGTTCGCGCATTTACGGCGCGGATCTTAGCTGGGATTTCAACCCCATCCGCGAACTCAACCTGGCAGCGGGCGTCGCTTATCTTCATGCCCGTTACCGCAAGTTCACAGGCGCGACCGGTACCGATACGATCCTCAACCCCGGAGCCGCGAACAATCTGACTGAGGTGACCAGCGGCGCCGCCAACCCGCAGGATTGGAGCGGGCTGCCGATGGTTCGCGCGCCCAGCTGGTCCGCCAATTTCAGCGCGACCTACACTGCCGATCTCGCCGGCGGCACTTTGAGGCTGGTTGGTAACGGTTACGCCACCACCAGATATGCGCCGAAGGACGACTCGCTGGTCCGCTTCGTCACGCCTGCCGGCGCGACGATCTCGACCACCGGCAAACGCCGCTTCGTCCAGCCCGCCTATGTGACCTTGAATGCGCTGGTCAACTGGACGGACCCGAGCGACACCTACACGATCGGTGCCTATCTCCGGAACGTCACCGACACGCGCTATCGCATCACTTACACCAGCAGCGCGGCGGGCGACTATGCAACCCGCAGCGAGCCGAGGACCTACGGGATCCAGGTGAGCGCGAAGTTCTGAGCTAAGCTGCCGATTAAATATCGCCGTCGGGCCAGGAGCGATCCTGGCCTGGCGGCGAACTTCGTCGTACCGGAGCTGCCGACGGGGCAGGGGCCGGCGCGACAGTACCCATTGGCGCCGGGCAAGAGCCCTCTGTCGCGCCTGCCGCACAGGCCATGCGCTGGCTTGGCCGACAACCGCATCCCAGGCGCTTGATCCCACCCCTGCATGGTTGTTCATCCTTGTTTGTGCCGGTCGGATCGGGACGCAGCCTGATTGCCGGTCCCACCAGCCAGAGCCTCGCCGATCGCTCGGTCTAGGCGTGCGCACCTGCTCAACAGGTGCGACTGACAGGCACCAGCTGTGCTCTCTTGCGCGTGGATGTCGAGACCATTTGACGTACGCCCAGGGTTCGTTCGAAATGGAACGGCATATTCCGCACATCGACCGCGCTGGGTGGTGTCTACCTGTCTAGCGGCCTTGATTTCGCGAGGTTCGAATCACCGACAGGCGGCACCAGGAATCAGCTCAACGGGGTGCTCAGCGCTTCGTCCTTTGCACTGTTCAAATGGCAGCTCAGGGCCAGTCTCGACTATAATATTTTGCCCGATGCCCAATTGCGAGGCTTTGCTGTGACAGCTGATCGCAGCCTGTCTGAAGATATGTCTCTCAGACTGGGCGTCGGCCGGAGCTTTACAGGTGATAAGGAAACCAGCCTTCAGGTTGCGGCAACCCGCCGGTTCCGGTTCGCGGATTTGTCGCTGCAAGGCGAATATAGCACGCCGCGCAACGATTGGCGAATTGGTCTTCAGCTTGCCTTTAGCCTTGTTCCCGAGCCTCTTGGCGGCGGTTATGCGCTTGCCCGCCCCGGCGCGGCGGCCGGTGGCAATATCGCCTTGCAGGCCTTTGTGGACCGCAATTCCAATGCGCGCTTCGATGCCGGGGAGGAGCCGGTTCCGGGTGTAGCGGTGAGTGGCCTCTCCAATGACAAGTTGGTCACCGACGCTAAGGGCAGGGCGCTGGTCACGGGTCTGGGTTATGGAAGCATCGCCCAGGTTCGGACCAATATCGACGATATTGCAATAACCAATGTTTCCGGTCCGCCATCAGTGATCGAATTCACACCGCGTGCCGGGTCGGTTGCTGTAGTACCCTATCCGTTGGAGACCGAGGGCGAAGTGATGCTCAAGGTTTCAGTGCAGCGTGGCGAGAAGAAGGTAGGGCTTTCGGCGGTGATGGTGAAAGCGATTGGAGAGAATGGGCAGATACGAGAGGGTATCACCGAGTTTGACGGCAGCATCATGTTCGATGGATTGCGGCCGGGCAATTACCGGCTCGAACTGGAAGAGCAGCAATCCAAACGGCTGAAGATGCGCCTGACAGCACCCGTCAGCTTCACCATTGCCGGTGATGGCGGCGTCGCTCCCGATATCGAAGCAACAGTCGTGTTCGACAATGCCGAGTAAACCATCGATAGGCAGAGTCGGCTTACTGGCGCTCGCAATTCCGGCGGTGTTGGGTTCAACGTCACTGCGGGCCCAAACCTATACCGTTCAGTCGATCACGGCGCCGGACTTTGCAACGGTAGCGGCGGCGACAGTCGGAACAACCACCTTCCAGAACAATGGTTCGGTCAGCACCGTTTCCGGCAACGGAGCCTATGTAACGGGTACGGTGACGCGCGGCCTCGTGACGATCCGTTGTGCGGACGGAGCTGGCGCTGCTCGTCGGTGCAACAATGCCAACAACAAGGCGCGGGTCACCGTGACGACTGACGGATCGTTCAGCGGACGGGCGCAGGGTTTGACGAGCTTCACCGCAGTGGCGGGAAGCGGCGTCACGCTTACCGGAACCACGACAGGCGCTAGTCTCGATCTCGTCATGGCGGGTTGGACGGCCAACAATCAGAATCGAACTTTTTCTCTCAACGTCAATTTGCCGATTCTGGGAGACAATGCCAGCACTGCAACGAGCGCCGCCTCCGGTTTCAGGGTGTGGGCGGCACTCAACCCGACGGTGCCCACGACGGGCGCTTCTTCGAGTGCAATTGCAACGGTCCGGCGATCGGCAACTGTGACCAAGGTCAAGGACATCGTCTTCGGTACGATCGCCAGGCCGACTTCATCTTCCGGGACGGTAACGATCGGCTTCTCGGTGACCGCACCTAATGACGGTACCTCGTCCCGGTCGGTTGGCGGCGCAGCGCCGCCCGGCATCATCAATTCCTCCTACTACAGTGGAGGGCTATTCACCTTGTCGTCGGAGCCGGGAACGGTTTTTTCGCTTACGGCACCCACGGCCGCGACGTTAACCGGTCCTGGCGGCAGTATTTCTGCTACACTGGTGCCGTCGCTCGCCACCGGCAGTCACTCGATGGTGCCGGGCGGAATAGGTCTCGGATATGGAGCGACGATCACCGTTTCCAGCAGCACGAACTCCGGCTCCTATTCAGGCAGCTTCATGGTTTCGATTTCCTATAATTGACAGGCGTCGTCGGAGGTTCGACAGCCTTGTGCCTGGATACACGATGAGGGTTGTTAGCCTTGGCACTGGAAATCGAGACGTCGCGGGAAGGGCATGTCGGGCTGATCGAGATCTGCCGACCGCCGCATAACTATTTCACGATCAAACTGATCCGCGAGATCGGCGATGCGCTGAAGGCGTTCGACGCCGACAGGGAGATTCGCGCGGTCGTGCTCGCCGCGCGCGGCAGCAGTTTTTGCGCGGGAGCGGACCTCAAGGAGAGCGGGGATTTCGGCGGCGCCGATGTCTCGGAGCGCTTCGGTGCACTCTATGACGCCGGCACCGAGTTGATGCGCACGAAGAAGCCGATCGTGGCCGCGATCAACGGTGCGGCGGTCGGCGGCGGCGTCGGTCTCGCATTGGTTGCCGATTTTCGCGTGGCTTCGCCGAGCAGCCGCTTCACCGTCAATTTCGTCAAGCTCGGCATCCATCCTGGCTTCGGCCTGACCATCACCTTGCCGCACCTCGTGGGGCAGCAGAAGGCGGCTGAGCTGTTCCTGACCGGCAAGCGCATCGGCGGCGAGGAAGCGCATGCGATCGGCCTCGTCGATCGGTTTGTGCCCGACGGTGAGGTTCGGGAGGGCGCCCTTGCACTGGCCAATGAAATCGCTGTGAATGCGCCGCTCGCGATCATGTCGATCCGCGAGACGCTACGGCTTGGAGTCGCCGACGCAGCGCGCGAAAGGATGGATCGCGAGCGCGCCGAGCAGGTGCGGCTCCGCGTAACAGCCGATGCCGAAGAAGGTATCCGTGCCGTTACCGAACGGCGTGACGGTAATTTCACCGCCAGCTGAGCGATATGATCGTTAGAGGGGAACGGGATGGACAAGACGAGGCTCGATGGCCAGGTCGCGATCGTGACCGGCGGAGGCGGCGGGATCGGTCGAGGTATCGCGCTTGCGCTTGCCGCTAAGGGCGCGAACATCGTCATTGCCGAGATTTTCCCCGAGCGCTGCGAGGAAGTCGCTGCGCGGGTGCGCGAGCTTGGCGCCGAGGCGATGCCCCATCAGATCGATATGATGGACGGCGATGCGGTGCGCGCCATGGTTGCTGCTGCCGACGAACGCTTCGGACGAATCGACATCCTCGTCAACAACGTCGGCGGCGTTTCGGGCCGGCCCTTCCTCGAACAGTCCGAGCGCAGCTGGCGCAAACATATCGATATCAACCTCATCTCGATGCTGGCCGCTACCCACGCCGCCGCGCCGATCATGATCCGTGGCGGCCGGGGCGGAGCAATCCTCAATGTTGCCAGCATCGAGGCGAGCCGTGCCGCACCGACCTTCGCAGTCTATGCGGCATGCAAGGCGGCTATGGTGAGTTTCACCCAAACGATGGCGTTGGAACTGTCGCAGCATGAGATCCGGGTCAATGCGATTGCCCCTGATCACACAATCTCGCCGGGGACGATGGGCAACCCGCCCGGACCTGTCGATGAATCAACCTGGATCCAACGTTCGCCCGAGGAGATCGACGCGCTCAATCGCGCCATCCCGTTGCTCCGTGAGGGCGTAGCGGAAGAGTGCGGCGATGCGGCGGTCTATCTTTGCTCGAGGATGGGCGAATATGTGACGGGAGCGACGCTTCCGATTGACGGAGGGACACGCGCAGCGTCGGGCTGGCTGCGCGGGACCGACGGAAAGTGGACGCTCAACGAAGGCTTCAGAACGTCGCGGTGATCGTAAATGGGGAGCCTATCAGGGCTCCCGTTTGAGCATATTTTTCGTAGACGAAATTGATCAACGCTTCGGATTTTCTGGTTTCCGCCTCGGTGAAAGTGAAATTCGGAATCCTGGCGAGCCATGCCTCGGCCAGAGCAGCAAGCAATGGGCGGGTCGGCGTTACGTCATCCGGAACCCGCCGCTGACTTCGATATTCTGTCCCGTAACCCACCGGCCGGCGGGCCCCACCAGCGCATGGACCATGTCGGCAATATCTTCAGGCTGACCGATCCGCTCGAACAATGTCATGTTCTTGATCGCCTGGACCATCGCGGGGTCATTGAGTGTGTCGGCGACAGCCGGTGTCTCGACATAACCGGGCGCCACCGAATTGACCGTAATCCTCCGTCCGCCCAGCTCTTTCGCGAGGATGAGGGTGAATTGCTCAAGTGCCTTCTTGCTCATCGAATAGGCGATGAAGCTGGTGCTCGGCGATCGGGTGGTCGAAGAGGATATGTTGATGATGCGACCCTCGTCGCGGATCGTCGGCAGCAGCGACTGAGTCAGGAAGAAGGGTGACCGGACATTGTTCGAAAAGGTCCAGTCATAAAGCTCCTCGCTGGTATTGGCCGTATTTCCGGGACCGGCGCCACCGATATTGTTGACCAATATGTCGAGTCCATCGCTGCCGGTGCGCGTTTTGAGTTCGTCGCCAAGCGCTGCGGCGAGCTTGTTGATTTCGCTTATCGCTCCCAACCGCGCCTGTAGTGGGAAGGCCTTGCCACCGGCTGCCACGATATCGCGGACCGTTTGTTCGGCGGCCTCGGCATTGCCCGCATAGTTGACGGCAACAAGAGCACCGGCGGATGCCAGTTTGAGTGCAATTCCGCGCCCGATGCCCCGTCCGCCACCGGATACCAATGCTGTCTTTCCATCGAGATCACCAGCCATGAGAGCTCCTTTCGGGGAATGAGATAAGGGCAAAGTCAGTCGAGCGGTGGAAACAGGCTGTCCGGAGAACGCCAGTCCACCCGGATCTTGCGATGCGCAATCAGCCACTGATCGCCGACCTTGCGGAAAATGTCGTTGTAGGTGCCGCTGTGATCCGGCCCGATGTCGGTGATAACCATCCAGTAGGTTCGGGCGGTTGCGCTGTCGGGACCGGTGAGCTCGATCCGGCAGGTCGTGATATTATGTCGAACGAATGAAAGCTTGCTCGGACTGGCGGGCTGCTCGGCTTTGCGCCAGCCCGCGCTGGCCTGCTCGATGGCCTGGCGGCCTTCGAAATGGAAGCCGGGAACCGGCCCGAAGCCGGGAAACTCGTAGATTCCGTCTTCCGTGAAGGTCGCTGCCAGCTTCTCCGGCTGCCGGCTGTCGCCTGCGACATTATAACTGGCGATCATGTGGCGGATGGTTTCGCGCGCCAGCAGTTCGTCGACTGTCATTTGTCCCTCCCCGGACCACTCGAACGGAAATCAGGCGGCCTTGCGTTGCGGCGTATCGGTGATCGGTTCCTCACCGACAAGGGTAACGCGGTGCAGTCGCCGATCGCTCGTCTTGTCGTAGGGGAGCACGCGGTGGAGCGTTCCGGTGTTATCCCACATTAGAACGTCACCCATCTGCCATTCATGGTGATAGACATATTTGGGCTGGGTCATCCAGGCCCGCAGTCGCCCGATCAGTGCAGCACTTTCCTTGGCCGGCATGCCGACGACGCGCTTGGCCGAAATGCCGAGTACCAGCGATTTCCGGCCTGAACGATGGGTCCAGACCAGAGGATGCACCTTGGTGCCGAGCACGCGCATGCGCTCAAGCTGCTCCTCGGTGGGCACCAGGCCCGGTGCGCGCAAGGCATCGTCCTGCTCGTGCTCGATAAGGAGACCTTCAAACGCCTGCTTGTCGGCTTCCGGCAGGTCTTCATAGGAGGCATAGCTATTGGCGAACTCAGTCTGTCCGCCCTCCCTGGCCAGAATGCGCGGAGTCAGGATCGATGCAAGCGGCGGTGTATCCTGATGGGTGGCATCCATGTGCCAGTAGAAGGTCCCGTGAAAATACGCGGCATGTTCGGGATTCTTGGTCTTGTCGAACGTAACCCGCATGATTGGCCGGCCGAAATCGGACCGGACCTGGCCAAGGGTCGCTGCAAAAGCGATCTCCTCCTCGTCGCTGAGATCGACGCCCCGGATCAGGAAGACGCCGCGCTGTTCAAGGACGGCGCGCAGTTCGGCGGAATATGTGCCAGCGAGCATCGCCGATTTGTCGATGAAGATCTGTGTTCCGATAAGGGGAGTCAGGTCGGTCGTCTCCAGCGGCATGATCGTTACTCCTCGCTGCGCATTGGCTAACATATCGCATAACGGGCCGGGCCGCGGTTGATCAGACAGGACAGGCTTCCGTCAGCCGGTGGCGCGACCATTGTCTCCCGCCCCGGAAACGGCATCCTCAGGCGATGCATGGGTGGGGTAGCTTCCCATCATCAAGAACATCACGGCAGTGAGGAAAAAGGCCGGAATCACTGCCCACATATAGGGGTGATAGCTCCGGGCCACGTCGTAGACATAGTTGGCTAGCATCGGCGCCAGACCATTGGCGAACAGCATTAGTCCGTTGATCGTTCCATAGAGCAGGCCAAGCCTGCGCAGGCCGAAATGACGAGCGGCGAGATAGGCGACCGCATCGAGCTCGGTGCCGATTGCCAGGCCGAGTACCAGCGTCGCGATCATGGCAACCTCAACCGAGCCGGGGAATGCGAGTAGCAGGCCAACATTGATGCATGGGGTCAGCACGCTGATCGCAGCCACCTTCTTCGCGTCCCACCTGTCGAGTAAAATGCCACCGGCCAGCCGACCTATGATCGAGCCGATACCCATCAGCCCCGCCACGGCTGCGGCATTGGCCGGATTAAGGCCCTGAGCGATCAGGATCGGAGTCTGGTTTGCTGTCAGTCCACAGATCGCGGTCGAGAAAATGACTGTGACTGCGGCGAGATTGTAGAATTTCGGGGTTCGGAACCCCTGTTGTGCTGTCATTCCGGCAAGCTTTGCCGGCATCAGGTTCGATTTCGATGCCGCTTGCGACACGCGATGGACGTCAGCCGCGCTTCGAAACAAAAAGAAGGTCAGCGGCAGACATAACATTCCCAGAATCAAGGCGAGCCCGAGGTAGGCTCCGCGCCAGCCATAGTCTTCCACCAACAAATTGGTGAGCGGTGGCATCAGAAAGGCGCCGATCCCCGTGCCCGACAGCGCAATGGCGAGCGCCTTGCCACGATTGGCGTCGAAGAAGCTGTTGATCGCGAATGTCCAGATCGAAGGGATGACAGCCATCGCCGTCATGCCAACCACGATCCACAACAACCACCAGGTCCGGATGTCCTGGGATGCCATCGAGAGGAGCGCCAGGGCCGCGCAGAAACACAATACGCCAGGGAGGGCGATGCGCCGCGCCCCGAAACGGTCCATGGCCATTCCAACCAATGGCCCGCCGATCAGGGCGATCAGGGCGATGATGAACGGCCCGGACGAGATTTCTGCGCGGGTCCAGCCAAATTCCTGTTCGAGCGGTCGGATGAGCACACCGAGTGAATAATTCGGGACCGAACAGAGCATGATGCCGAGCGTGCAAGGCAACAGCATCGTTCCATGCCGCCGCCACTCGCTCGCACCCATACTCGTACCGCCAGACTGCATCTCGCCCCCAACCGTTCTGTTATTGGTCTGCTTGATGGCGGCTTTTGCAGTGGCTGCCTAGGGCCGATTTCCCAGGGTGGGCTGTCATGACCGAGATTATAGTTCGCGAGCTGAGCACGGATTTTCCGCGTGCACAAAATAGGTGCCCTCTTCTTTCGCTCCGTAGATCCATCAGGCCTCGGTTCGGCGAGGAGCTGGGTGGTCAGGCGGCCTTAGTCCGCCTCGTTCTTGAAATCGGGATATTCACCCAGCATGAGGAAGAGCGCAGCCGTTACCAGGGACCCGACGATCGCGCCGGCGAGGACCGGGTGATAGCTGTGGGTCACATCATAGACATGATTGACCAGCACCGGAGCGAGGCCGCTGGCTAGGCTGAGCAGGCCGATCACCACGCCGAACAGGGTGCCAAAAGAGCGCAGGCCGAAATGCTGGGTTGCGAGGAAGGCAAAGCCGCTGATCGAGGGTCCGAGCAGAAATCCGTAGATGAACACCGCCAGCGTTGTCAGCGTCACCGATCCCGGCAGGAATAGCAGGATCATCGCCGGGATGCTCGAAAGCGCGATGCCAAATCCAACGACGAAGCGGGCGTTGACCCTGTCGAACATATAGCCAGCCGCCAGCCGCCCGATCATCACCCCGATTGCCATCGCGCCGGCGAGCGAAGCGGCGGTGTGCGACGCGACACCGAGCGATATCAGCACCGGCACCATATTGATGGTTACGCCGCTCAGCGCAAAAGCATAGACCACCGCCGCCGCGGACAGAAGGTAGAAGGCACGGGAGCGAAAGCCATTCTGAACCGTCAAGCCCGGAAGGGCAGCCGGGGCCTTGTTGGCGGATGCCTTTGGGCGCGGCTGATCGGCGGGCGTACGGAATAAAAAGAAAACAAGAGGTACGAGCAATATAGCCCAGCTTGCTCCCATGGCGATGAAGGCATGCCGCCAGCCCACCGCATCGACGAACAGCGTCATCAGGATCGGCATGACCCCGATGCCGGCACCGGTGCCCGAGAGAGCGAGCGCCTGTGCCATCCCCCGGTTCCGCGCAAAGCAGCTCGATATCGCGGCCGTCCAAACCGTCGGTGTGACGAAGGACTGGCCGAGCGCGACGCCGACCCACAGTCCTCGCCACGACCAGATGTCGGTGGTGGTTAGCGCGAGCAGGGCGAACATTCCGCAAAACAGCAAAGAACCGACCATCGCAATGACGCGCGGCCCATGGCGATCAATCCCCATGCCGATGACCGGCGCCATCACGACGCCGATGAACGAAGCGATCATCAGGCCCGACGATATCTGCGCGCGGGTCCACCCTTGTGCCTGTTCGATCGGGCCGATCATCACCCCGAGGGAGTAGGCATGCATCGTCGCGAAGGTGATGCCGAGGAATCCGATCAGGACGATCGGCCATCCGGTGCGCCATTCGCTCGGTGGGGCGCTCGCGCTGTGCTCGCTCAAGCGAGCACCGCTTCAGCAGGTTCAGCTGTCAAGGCGGGGTAGGGGCCCATCAGCAGGAACAGGGTTCCGGCCAGCAAGGCGCCCGGGATGGCGAGCATCAGGACGAGCTGATAGGAGCGGGTGACATCGTAGATGTAGTTCACCCACAGAGGTGCGAAGCCGTTCATAAGCATCATGAACCCCATGATCATGCCGAACAGGGTGCCAAAGCTGCGCAGGCCGACATAGCGGGTGGCGAGATAAGCCATGCCGTTGATTGTGGGCCCCAGAACGAAGCCGTAGATCAGAATCGCCACCGCCGACAGAGCCACGGAGCCGGGCCAGAATAACAAGATGAGCATAGGGAAGATCGAGAAGCTCGTGCCGATTCCGGTCACCAGCTTGGCGTCGATTCGATCGAACAGATAACCGGATGCCAGGCGGCCACCGACAAGGCCGACAGCGAGCATGGCAGTGACCTCGGCCGCCGTGGCACGGGGCAGGCCATGACTGATCAGTACCGGCACGAGGTTGATCGTCAGACCGCTGGTCATGAGCGTGTAGACCGCGGATGCTGCGGCAAGCAGGAGATAGCCCCGTGATCGCGACCCCTGCCGCACCGTCATTCCAGGCAATGGTCCCGAGGAACTACCCACGGCTGCCGCTTTCCCTTGGCGCTGGCGATCGGCCGCGCTCGAAAAGAGGAAGAATATCGAGGGAAGCAGGATCAGCGCCCACAGCGCGCCAATGCCAATATAGGCGCGCCGCCAGCCGAACAGGTCGACGAACAGAGAGGCAATGTTCGGCATCAGCCCCGCGCCGACACCAGTGCCGCACAGGGTGATCGCCAGCGCCATGCCGCGCTTCTCCGCAAACAGGCTGGAAACCGCGGCGCTCCACACGGTCGGCCCTATGAAGGCGGCTCCCAGGGCGATACCGATCCAGCCGATCCACCAGCTGGTGACGTTCGAGCTGACCGTCGAGAGCAGGGCGATCATCAGGCAATAAAGCGAGCAACCGGTCAGCGCGATGCGGCGCGGTCCGAACCGATCAACGGCCATGCCAATCGTCGGGACCATGAAGACGCCGACGAAGGACATGAAAGTCTGACCGGACGAAATCTGTGCACGGGTCCAGCCGAGCTCACGCTCGATCGGTCCTATCATCACGCCGGTCGTGTAGACATGGGTCGTCGCGAGGGTGACGCCCATCAGACCGACGAGCACCACCGGCCAGTTGGCGCGCCACTCCCCCGGCGCTACGTCCTGGGTGCTGCTATTCAGCCGCCACCGCCTCGGGGATCTTGTCCTGCATGACGTTCATCGCAACGGTGCGGGTGTCCTTGCCGGATCTGAGCACGGTGCCGGGCAGCTTGCCGGTGTGCTCGCCCTTGC
>CANJRZ010000087.1 GCA_947476735.1 Sphingomonadaceae bacterium | reverse complement strand
TGCTGGGATTGGATTCGGATACGTAAGACCGGGCGATCGCCGCTTCAACCTTCGACCCTGATCCTCAACCCCGTTTCGAATCCCTCGATGACCAGTCTCGCGACCTCGTTCCCGACGACTGATGGTTGCTTGAGCGTGTTCGGATCTTCACCTGGAAAGGCCTTCGCGCGCATTTTGGTTGCCGTGGCACCCGGATTTACGATGGCCACGCGGATCCCGCTGATATTGGTGACTTCCTCGGCATAGGTGAGGAGCAACATGTCGAGCGCGGCCTTGGAACAGCCATAAGCACCCCAATAGGCGCGCGGTGTCTGTCCGACCGTACTGGTTATACCGATTACGGAAGCGCAGTCAGACGCGCGTAACATGGGATCGAACGCCGCGATCATCTGTTGCTGGGCCATGACATTCAGGGTTAGCAGCCGAGCGAACTCCTTGGAGTCCATGGCGGGGACGGGACTCAGAGTGCCCAGCATTGCTGCGTTGAGAACGAGAATGTCGAGCGCTTGCCAGCGACCGCTGATGGCCTCTGCAAGGCGGGCGATGCTGTCATTCTCGGTCAGGTCGAGTGGCGCAATAGTGGCTGTCCCGCCCAATGCATGAATGCGTTCCTCAACCTCTTCCAGTCCGCCGGCGGTGCGTGCAGTGAGAATGACATGCGCACCGGCGCGGCCCAGAGCTTCAGCTGTAGCGGCACCGATACCGCGTGAGGCGCCGGTGACCAGCGCCAGCTTGCCGGACAGGGGAGTGACCATGGACGGAGGGACTCTTTTGCTCGAGGTCAGGCGACGATGCGTTCGCCGTTGAGGGCGAGTTGGTCGGTCGGCGCCAGTTCCTCCTGATCGGTCAGGTAAGTCGGGTAGTCACCGGTAAAACAGGCGTCGCAATAGCTTGGTGCGGCATCATCGCGGAAGGTTTCGCCGAGCGCTTTGTAGAGCCCGTTGATCGACACGAAGGCGAGGCTGTCGGCGCCGATATAGGCGGCCATCTCCGCGACGTTCATCTGAGCCGCAAGAAGCTTTGCCCGTTCAGGTGTGTCGACGCCATAGAAGCAGCTGTGTCGGGTCGGGGGGCTGGCGATACGAAGGTGGACTTCGCGTGCGCCAGCATCGCGCAGCATTTGCAGAATTTTGACACTGGTAGTGCCCCGCACGATGGAATCGTCGATCAGAACAAGTCGCTTCCCATCGATCAGCGCCTTGTTTGCATTATGCTTCAACTTGACGCCGAGGTGGCGCACCTGGTCTCCGGGCTGAATGAATGTGCGGCCGACATAATGCGAGCGGATGATCCCGAGCTCGAACGGTATACCTGATTGCTGCGCATAACCGATCGCCGCTGGTGTTCCCGAATCAGGGACGGGAACGACGAGGTCAGCATCAATGCCGCTTTCTATCGCGAGTTGGGCGCCGATGGCTTTGCGAACCGAATAAACCGATGAGCCGTCGACGATCGAATCGGGCCGTGAAAAATAGACATGCTCGAAGATGCAGGGGCGAGCGCGCATCTCTGCAAAGGGACGAATTGAGCGCATGCCCTTCTCTGAAATGATCACCATCTCGCCTGGTTCGACCTGGCGTATGAAGGTGGCGCCGACAACGTCGAGAGCGACCGTCTCCGAGGCGAAGATATAAGCATCGCCGACCCGGCCCATCACGAGTGGCCGGATGCCCAACGGATCGCGGCAGGCGATCATGCCCTCCGGCGTCAGGCAAATGAGCGAATAGGCACCCTCTACCTGTTTCAATGCATCGACGAAGCGATCAAGCAGGGTCCGGTATTTGCTCATGGCGACGAGATGGATGATTGTCTCGGTATCGCTGGTAGATTGGAAAATAGAGCCAGCGCGGACGAGATCGCGTCGTAACTTCAATGCGTTGGAGATATTACCGTTATGGGAGATCGCGAACCCGCCCGATGAAAGCTCGGCGAACAAGGGCTGCACGTTGCGCAATGCGGTCTCGCCGGCCGTCGAATAGCGAACATGGCCGCAGGCAACCTGGCCTGGGAGACTGCGAATGATGTCGTCCCGGTCAAAATTGCCGGCGACATGGCCCATTGCCCGGTGAGTATGAAATGCATGGCCGTCCCAGCTGGTGATGCCGGCGGCTTCTTGCCCCCGGTGCTGAAGAGCGTGTAAGCCAAGCGCCACCATGGCCGCGGCGGTATCCGCGCCCCAAATCCCGAAAATGCCGCACTCTTCGCGCAGCTTGTCATCATCGAACGGATGCGTGGTGAGCATCGCGAATCCCATCGCGGTGGCTGATGCGGGGCATATAGTCACCCGACTAAGCTTTGTCGCCCCACTGTCACAATATTTGTGCGGCGCACCCGAAATAAATGGGAGACTTGCCTGAGTCCCCACTTTCGCGCATCGCACGACAATGAACGAGGTTAGCAATCAGGATCGTGAACAGGGCGGCCTTCTCGATCTTCGCTTTGATGCCGCCGGGCTGATCACTGCAGTGGTCACCGACCATGTCTCGGGCGACGTCCTGATGGTTGCGCACATGAATCAAGAAGCCCTGTCAGCGACCATGGCCAGCGGCGAGGCGACCTTCTTTTCGCGATCGCGCGGCAGGTTGTGGAAGAAGGGCGAGACCAGCGGCAATATCATGCGGGTGATCGAAGTTCGAATCGACTGTGATCAGGATGCCGTCTGGTTACGCTGCGAGCCTGCCGGACCAGCCTGCCATACCGGTGAAAGCAGCTGTTTTTACCGTCGTATCGAGCACGATGGTGAACGGCTTACACGTGTGCTGACGCCGGGCTAGAGCAAATAGACGATGCATCGCACGAGTTGAATGGCGATTGCCGGGCAAGAACAGTGAAATCAGCCTCGACCAGAAAGCAGAGATTCTCGACCTGGGCGAATTGGCGCATGGGCGCTGGACTCAGTGGACCGTGACTGAGAATTGCTCCAAAATGATCCGGAAATCCCGGATTAACGATATTTTCTCGTTTCTGGCGGCTCGGGCCTGTGTCATCAAACTCGCATGGATAATGGCCCCCGTGAGATTCGACTGCGTGGCCGGCTGGTAAACGGCCTTTACACGGAAGCGATGCTACTCGCCGATGAGGCGCGAGCCTATTTCGATCATGCCGGTCGGGCGGATCGAGAAACCCTCGAACCTTTGCAGCGGGTGACACTCAGTTGCGAGTCACTCAAGATCACGACACGGCTCATGCATGTGCTCGCCTGGTTGCTGACCGAAAGGGCGATTGAAATCGGTCAGATCAAGGAAGGTGAGGCGAGTGCTGCCGGCCGGCGACTGGGCGAAGCATCGGCGACAGACAATCGTACACTTGATGGCCTGCCAAGTCAGGCAATTGCGTTGATTGAGGCAAGCCAGGACGTTTACGCGCGTGTTCTTCGGCTGACCAATGAACAACCGGAATCGGAAACAGTGCCTAGCCCAGCGCTTAGTCTTCTCGGTAGGTTGGAGAGGGCGTTTTGAGAATTTTGCAGTACCCGCCGAACGCCTGAAGACAGGAAGAATGTTTGCCGGAAAACACTAAAGGTTATCAATGTGGCACGGGGCATGACGCTGCTGGGAAATGAGCACTCCCGAAAGCTGGCTAAGAACCATGGGGCTAAGTGGGGCCACGCCGAATTGGGTCGCGCTGCTGCCGCGCCGGTGTAATTGCCAACGCGACGGATGCCCCTTCAGTTCACGCAGAAATACCAGCCGCTCATCTTGAGCAGGAGGAGTGTTGAGGTTTCGCCAAGCCATGCCTCCATCTCGGCGAAGCGTCTTCCTACGATGCAGCCGACGTGCCGTTCGAAGACCAAAGGACGAAAGGCATAAATCGCATCCCCGTCAACCCGGCCGGGACTGAAACGAGCTATAGGTTCGTCGAAATCATTCCTCCGATACAGACAAACATATAGCCGTGGCGGATAAGCCAATATTCGCTACGCAGCACCTCACCCCAGTCCATCGTCAACCAGCGGCCATAGCGGTCGATCCGAGGTTCCAATCGCTGGATGCCGAGTACGCGCGCACTGTGGTATCAGGCCATGGTGCCGAGCATTGCCTCACCACTTCCCACAACTATCGCCGGAAGCAGATCCATATTCCTCTTGGCCACCTGAAAGCCGGCCCACGACATGATCACCTCGGACGGTACGGGCAGGAAAATCGTTTTGGCCAACATGAGCTGGAAAAGACCGAGATAAACGCCCTGGGCAATATAATCACTTACCCTGTCGGTTACCGGGATACCTCGCTCACTTGCACTTGGATTCGATGGCATCCCAAATCAGCGAGGGAGTGTCTGTTCCGTTAAACCCGTCTATGGCAACGATCCCAGTCGGTGAAGTGACATTGATCTCGGTAAGATGCCCGGCAATCACGTCGATACCGACGAAGAGCAGGCCACGAGCAGCCAGTTCGGGCCCGAGAGCATCGCAAATCTCGATCTCGCGTGCGGTCAGTTCGGTTGAATCAGCGCGGCCTCCAGCGGCAAGGTTGGATCGGATCTCGCCGTCTTTGGGCAACCGGTTAATGGCGCCTGCAACTTTGCCGTCGATCAGGACGATACGCTTATCGCCCTTTGAAACGTCGGGAAGGAAAGCCTGAACCATGAAAGGCTCGCGCCACACCTGGCCGAAAAGCTCGGTGAGCGCGGCCAGGTTCGCGTCCTTGCGACCGACATGGAATACTGCCGATCCAGCGTTACCGTAGAGCGGTTTCACCACCACTTCGCCATGTTCTTCATGGAAAGCGCGGGCATCTTCCAACCGGCGGGTGATCATCGTGGGTGGCATGAAACGAGCAAAGTCGAGCACGAACAGCTTCTCGGGTGCGTTGCGGACTGAGGCGGGGTCGTTGACCACCAGTGTTTGAGGCTGGATCCGCTCGAGCAGGTGGGTGGCCGTGATATAGGCGAGATCGAATGGCGGGTCCTGGCGCATCAGGACAACGTCGACGTCATCAATCAGGTCGAGGACAATCGGTTCGCCATATTCGTAATGGTTGCCCTTGACGCGTTGGAGACGGAGGATGGGCCTGGCGGGCGCGGTGACTCGGCCATCGCGATAGCAGAGATCGCCAGCCTGATAATGCCAGAGGCGATGGCCTCGTGCGAGTGCGCTGAGCATGATCGCAAAGGTCGAATCACCCCCGATGTTGATCGTCTCCAACGGGTCCATCTGGACGGCGACTTTCAGCAGCATGGTCGGACTCCAGCGGTTTCGGAGGAGTAACTAGGGTGTGATGCGCTTTGTTACTACCCCTGCCGGAAATGTATGAGGGGAGGCCATTTGCGAGCGAATGGACCATCTGAATCTTCACCGGAACTCAGCAGGGGTTGTCGAGACTTCTGTCGGGAGGCACGCCTACTGATCCTGCCATGCCGCCGGGGAGAGGAGCTAGCCATGCCATACATTCTTTAGGTGAACAGGCCAGCGCCAGGGTCGTACCAGAATGACGTCGATTCGAATTTCCTCGGCTCCCACGCCATAGCGCGCAACGACTGCCTGGGCGGCATCGACCACTCGGCGCAGGCGATATTCATCGATAGCAATGGCGAGTGCAGCGCGATCTCCACGGCTCTTTACTTCAATGAAGGCGAGTGTCTTTCCACGACGGGCGATTATGTCCACTTCGCCACGCGGTGTACGAACCCGCTGTCCTCGTATTTGCCAGCCATGGAGTCTGAGCCACCACGCAGCGATGCGCTCGCCGCTGCGGCCCTGCTTTTCCGCCATCCGACGGCTCAAAGGTCGTCCTTCAGAGCCATCGCGCGGGCATAGAGTTCTCGACGGTCGAGCCCGGTTGCTTTGGCGACAGCGCCCGCAGCCTTGGCGGTTGGCAAATTTTTCAGAGCTTCCCGGAGCAGTGCATCGGCATCGGCTTGTGTCGTGACTGGAGCTTCACCGGGTGGACCGACCACAATGACGATCTCACCCTTGGGGCCTGCATTGGCATAGCGTTCAGCCAATTCGGAAAGCGAAGTCGTCACGGCCTCCTCATAGGTCTTGCTGATCTCGCGAACGACTGCGGCGTCGCGATCACCGAGACCGGTTACCAGGGCTCGTAAAGTGGCACCCAATCTCGGTCCCGATTCGTATAGAATCAAGGTCGCCCGTACGGCCGCCACCTCAGCTATCGACTCGGCTCGGGCCTTTTCCTTGGCCGGAAGGAATCCGAGGAACAAGAAACGGTCTGTAGGCAATCCGGCAAGGGTCAGCGCAGCGATCGCAGCGCATGGGCCGGGGATTGTCGTCACTGCGATACCGGCGGCACGGGCATCGCGGACCAGCTTGTAGCCCGGATCCGAGATCAGCGGCGTTCCCGCATCGGACACCAGCGCCACCGCCTGACTTGCCATTTTGGCGATCAGGCCGGGGCGAACCTTATCGGCATTATGATCATGATAGGGGGTCATCGATCGCTTTACGCCAATGCGCTGCAACAGCTTGGCCGTGACGCGGCTGTCTTCGACCGCTATCGATCCTGCCCGCGACAGTACCGACGCGGCGCGGGGAGAAAGATCGCCCAAGTTGCCGATTGGTGTGGCCACGATATAGAGGCCAGGGGGAAGCGGTGCTTCGGACGTGGGAACGTCGGTAGCGCCATCGTCTGAATATTGGATCATAAGGTGCATTAGATGGCAGACGCCCAGGCATACAGGCAACCATGCAATGCATTTCCGCGGTGGGCAGCGGTGGGGCTTGCCGTGCTGCTCGCAAGCTGTGCGGCCGGCCCGAGAGGAAAGCCCGCGCCTCCTCCTCCGCCGCCTCCGGTTGAAGCACCGGATGAGGGCGGCTTGCCGAAGGACCAGGCACGGCATCGAGTAGCGCTGCTTGTCCCGCTGTCAGGGCCAAACGCAGCGGTCGGCCAGTCGATTGCCAATGCGACGACGATGGCCCTGATCGATACCGGTAACAAATCGCTTCGGGTGACCACCTATGACACTGCAACTGGCGCCGTCGCAGCCGCGCAGCGCGCTCTGACCGATGGAAACCGCCTCTTCCTCGGCCCGTTGTTGTCGGAAGATGCGACGGCGGTTGCCCCCGCTGCGCGCAAAGCCGGGGTGCCGGTGATCTCCTATTCCAACGACTCCGCTGTCGCTGGCGACGGCGTCTTCGTGATGGGTTTCTCGCCTGCGCAGTCGATCGAGCGGGTCGTTCGCTACGCTAAGGGAAGGGGAGTCCAGCGCTTCGCGGCACTCGTGCCGTCGGGCGTCTATGGACGTAACGTCTCGACCGCGATCATTCGCTCGGTTGAAGGAGCTGGCGCCAATCTTGTGGCAATGAAAAGCTATGAGCGTCAGCCGAAGTCGCTCGAACGCGCGGTGGCCGAACTGGGCCGCAACCAGAATTATGATGCGGTGCTCATTGGCGATAACGCCCGGCTCGCGGTCAGTGCGGTGACGCTGATTCGCAAAAGTTCCAGCCCGCAGGCGCGGATACTCGGTACCGAGCTTTGGGCGGCTGAGCTTGGTGCGCTGCGCGTGGCTGCCCTCGGGGGATCCTGGTATGCGAGCGTTTCCGATAGCCGCTACCGCGACCTTGCGGCCGGCTACCGCCGTCAGTTCGGTAAAGCGCCTTTCCGTCTTGCCAGCCTCGGGTATGATTCGATGCTGTTGGTGATCAAGGTCGCTCGAAACTGGCCGATCGGTGCTCCTTTCCCTGGTGATCAGCTCCGTGATCAGGACGGCTTTGTAGGCGTCGACGGGGTTTTCCGTTTCGGGCCAAATGGCGTAGCTCAGCGCGCACTTGAGGTGAACGAGACAAACCCGGCGGCAATCAAGACGGTGTCTGCGGCGCCGACAAGCTTCAAGGACTAGTTCATCGGCCCTTTGCTAACCGGATTTTTGCGCCCCAATTCAAGCATTCACGCCTACGAGTTCGCATGAGCCTGGCGTTCCAGGAGCCGATCAAGTTGCGCGCCGAAGTCAGTTCGCTGCCAATGCTTGAGGAGCGTGGTGTAGATATGCAGGACATTCCTCGCGGAATCGGCCTGCAGGAAAATAGGATCATCTCGATCTTTTGCACGTGCGGCCTCCGGAAATTGACGGAGAACGTACGCAGGTAGCGCCAGCATGCGCGAGACGCCCATCACGGCCATGTGGAGGGAGAGATGGAATTCAAGCTCGCTGGTCGTAATTTTGGGTCCACCCTCGCGTTGGTAAACCTCCACAAACAGAGCGAGGAGTTCAGGGAGATGGTGACACCAAATATCATTGTGAGCGGCACTCAATGCCCCCCACAACGCTGAGCCAAGCGTAATCTGACCCACCCGACCCCAATCCATGAGACCACAATGCAGATCTCCGATCTCGTCGCGCCAGAACCAGCCATTGTCGATATGCGCATTCCAGTGGCACAGCGCGATCATGTCAGGATTGCCGCAGAGATAGGCTTGTATGTCAGCTTCGTGCTGCAAAATGCGGATTGCGTCCCGCTCCATGCGGGTGCGGAAATCGGGCGTGCATAACTCGGCCGGCAGCAACTGTGGACACCTCGCGGCAAAGGTTGCGCACTCGTCAAGGCTCGCCCGAAGGCTGCCATCATCGAAACGGATCGGATCTGCCGATCCAATCGCCGGATCGAACGGGAAACGTTCGTCCAGGTCGGCAGCGAGCCGTCCTGCCTTGTGTGCGGCAGCCAGCCCGGCGAGCGCTTTCACCATCTGTTGATAATAAGGTAATGGGTTGTCTAGCGTCCGATGATCCAGCGATTTCATGCGATGCGGCTCGATACCGATTTCGCCGAAGGCGATACGTTCTGTGATCAGAATGCCCGTGCCGCTGGCATGGTGATAGTCAGCGAAATAGGCGGTAGGTACACTGATCGGGAAACCCGGCAACCGCGAGATCGCGGCAAAGCGCACCTCGGATTCCATTTCATGCCGCTGCCAGTCACGATGCCGGTTGTTGAAATCGCGTGAAAATTTGATGAACAATTCCGTGTGGAGGCTAGGTTCGTCGCAGGCATATTCGACGGTCAGAAACAATTTGGTGCCAGTGCTTCCGCCCGTACAAGGCTCCAGCCTGGTTATCCGAGCGATACGATTGTTCTCGGCGAGCGAACCAAAGGCGTGGAAGGCCTGCGTCAGGAACGCCACACCGGCCTTTGCAAGCGCTTCGCCATGCGCGGGTAGCGATAGACCGGTTGCATCGCCGATAACGAAATCGACGACAGGTGGGTGAGCTTCTGTAGCCATGGAATCATGGCTTAAGCGATGATAAGCTTGACGGAAAGCTTAGGAAGGATGGGGATGATGAAGGTTAGCAAGCTATCTGCGATCGGCGGAGTCCGGATTTCCGACATTGATTTCGGCGGCGATGTCGATGATGCCACTGCGGCAGAGATTATGCGCCTCTATAATGAGCATGGACTGGTAGTCGTTGCCGGCCAGAAGCTCAGCAAGACCCAGCTTGTTGAGGCCGGACGTTTCTTCGGCGGGACCGACTATCGGCCTCCTGCGGATCCAGGCGATCCCGAGACGCCCGGAATGTCGATCATCAGTACGCGCGGATATGACGGTGGCCTGACACCCGACGAGAATGAGAAGATCGTCGGTGATATCAATTGGCACACAGACCAGACCTATACCGTCAACCCGAATCGAGGGAAGCTGCTCTACGCTGTCGACGTACCCGATGAAGGCGGTCAGACCGGATTCCTTGATGGCCAGCTCGCCTATGACTCGCTACCTGCTTCGATGAAAACGCGGATCGCAGGGTTGAGCGTCAATCTGAGTTGGGACCACGCCCAGAACACAATCGCCCGCAATCGCGCCTATCGGCCTAATGGGGAGAAGTCGCTTGCTGCGGGCCGTTTCGGCGATGTCGCATTCCCCATCGCGTTGCCACACCCGATTACAGGTGAAAAATCCCTATATGTCCCACCGCTTTGGGCTGCCGGCATAGTCGAGATGCCGGGCGCGGAAGGGCGCGAGTTGCTTGATGAACTTGTCGCTCATGCTACCCAGGCTCGCTTCACTTACTGGCATTCTTATGCGCCGGGAGATATTGCGGTGTGGGATAATTGGCGCTTCCTTCATGCCGCAGGCGGCACTCCCAGGCGGTATGTGCGGACGCTGTGGAGTGTCGTGATTCAGGGTGGTCCGGTCATGGGCAGGGAATTGGCCGCGGCCTAGGTCGCGCTATTCCGTCCTCGACTTCCGCACCTCGTCGACTAGTGCGTCAAGGCCCGGCTGATTGTTGAGGAAGGCGTCCAGGGCTTCCGTCACGATCTGCTGGGCCGATCGTTTGTTGACGGCGCTGGCCAGACGAAGCCGCAAATGGCGATCGGTGTCGAGGCGGAGTGTAAACGCTACCTTGTTCTTGCTGGTCAAGGATAAGGGTTTCTTCTCTGCCGTGAAGCTTGATGCAATGCGATGTTGCTGCGTGCGAACCGCTTGCGATGGTTCGAGGTCCATGTCGTTCCATGCGGGGTCGTGGCGGTCATCATGAGCTGCCGCTGCAATGCGGCTGACGGCAGCGATCGGGACATAGGCGCGACGGATCGCCGGGCGGGCATCTCCCTTGCGGGCTAGCAGACGCGCGTTGAGTGAAGCGATGGGTTTTGGTCCGGACATGCTGCTTCCCTTATTGGCCGGCGACGCGGCGGCCAAAGTTGCCGCCCGACCAGTTGCCCATCCCGGTAATCACTGTTCGGCGGAAATTGCGCTCCAGCCGGTCCGATATATAGGCCCAGAGCTGCTCGATCTCAGCGGAAGATCGGCCTTCAGGGTTGACCTCCATCACCGTGCGGCCATCAATCATCGATGCAGCGAACTCGGTTCGGTGGTGGATCGTGATCGGCGCTACCGTGCCATGCTGGGAAAGAGCGACCGCGACCTCCGAGGTGATTCGGGCCTTTGGCGTACCGGCGTTGACCACAAAAATCAGCGGCCTGTTGGCTCGTTCACACATGTCGACGGTCGCGCCGACCGCACGAAGGTCGTGCGGGCTGGGGCGTGTGGGGACGATGACAAGTTCTGCGACCGAGATGACGCTCTGAATGGCGACGGTGATCGCGGGTGGAGTGTCGATCACGGCAAGTTTGAACCCCTGCTCCCGTAAGGTTTCCAGATCGGTGGCTAGCCGAGCGACGGTGGTCGTCGCAAAGGCAGGAGCATCGGCTTCACGTTCGTTCCACCAGTCAGCCAGTGAAGCCTGTGGGTCGATGTCGATCAGTACGACTGGGCCGGCACCGGCCCTTTCGGCCTGAACAGCCAGGTGGCCCGAAAGGGTTGTTTTGCCTGAGCCGCCCTTTTGCGATGCCAATGCCAATATCCGCACGACATTCCCCTGAATCGTCTCAATGGGGTCTAGCCTGCGCCCGCCGGGCTAATCCTTTCTTCCGATTACTGGTTAAGAGAGGAGAGACTACGAGTTGGTTTCAATTGATTCAGACGAACGCGGAAAACCGGTAAGCGGAATCAAGCCCACGATAGCCCACTACTGATTTCGTCTCAGCATGGGTCCTGGCGATTGAGATATTCCTGGATCTGGCCATGCGTAAAACGAACCAGCGGTTCCATTTCGCCGATGTTGATATGCTTCAGGCCACCGCTCTTCATGCCGATCTGCTGCACATGTGTCATCGCAACATCCTCGCTGACGACATCGCGGTGCTTCGTGCACATGAAAACTTCGACGAACTTGTCCCGATAGCTGCGCGGCTTGCTGGCAAAATATACCCGGGTTGCAAACCGGACACGTTCGTGGCTGAGCGGCCAGAACTGAAACCACATATAGCCCAGCGCCGTCGGGTGAAACTGGCTCAGCGGAAACACATTGATGAGTTCGCTCGACGTGCTGGGAAGACCGATACGGTTGACGCCCCTGGCTGTCCCGAAGGGCCGGGCGGGTGGCGATCCGTCACCGCCGCCCGACTTGTTCAGCGCCCCCTCACCAATCGCGCGAAAGACCAGCTGTTCGACTTTCCCGGCAGGTCGATAGTCGGGATTGCTTTGAATAGTCGCATGCGAGTGAGGCGCCATAAACGCCTGATCGTACATGTGGTTCAGAGGGTTCTCTTTGGTGGCCAGCGCAGGCAGCGACTTCGCATGCAGCACCGCGACATGATATCCTTCATTGAACGCGTCGAGGAAATTCTTCCAGTTGGTCGGTGCATCCTGAATGATGTCAACGGCATGCCGGTAATCAGCAAAAGGCAATTCGGCATAAAGTTCGCCAAGCTCGCCGAGATATTCCGCAAGCGTCTGTCGGGGCTCCTCATCGAAATTGAGGAAAATATAGCCGTTCCAGATATCGCAGTGGACCGGCGCCAGGCCCGTCTGCTTCCTGTCGATCTGCGGAAAATTCTCCGAGCCCGGTATGCCCAGCAATTTGCCGTCCGTCTTGAATGACCAGCCATGATAGGGACAGACGAAGACACCGGTCTGCCCGCCACACTCTCGCACCAGGGCGACCCCGCGATGCGGGCAGGCATTGTAGAACGCTCTGATCACGCCGTCCTTCTTGTCGCGTACGATCACGACTTCGGCATCGAGCGTCAAAATCTTGCGCTTGATATAGTCACCGGGTTCGGGGATCTCGCTGACCCGGGCCACGGCCAGCCAGGTTTTCCGGAAAAGCTTGTCCTTCTCCTGCTGATAGATTTCAGGCGAAGTATATCGCTCAGTTGCGATACGCTCCTCCCCATCGAGGCCGAAATCGCGCGCGAAGCCCCAATGGTCGGTCCAGTTGGTCTGCAGCTTGTTCATGATACGACGCTTTCGTGGTCAGGCTATATCGGGTTGCTGTAAGACTGCTCAGGCTCGTTCGACCGGCGCGATGGTGAAGCGGCAATCCCCAGGGACATTGGGGACGGTCGGTTGTCCGTATATCTCGACGGCCTGCGCGACTTCGGCCATTGCGAGGGTGATACGGAAGAGCAACGCCTCCGGCTCAGGCAGCGGCGGACCATAAGGGAAGCTGTCGAGATGATCGAAAATCTCCTCGAGACGAGGCTGCACGAC
>CANJRZ010000086.1 GCA_947476735.1 Sphingomonadaceae bacterium | reverse complement strand
GGACCGCGAGAAGATCGTCATTCTCGGTGGCGGGCCGAACCGCATTGGGCAAGGGATCGAGTTCGATTATTGCTGCTGTCATGCCTGTTTCGCGCTGGCTGACGCCGGCTATGAGACGATCATGATCAACTGCAATCCGGAGACGGTTTCGACCGATTACGATACCTCCGACCGACTCTATTTCGAGCCGCTCACAGCTGAGGATGTCCTCGAAATCCTCCATGTCGAGATGTCCAGCGGGAAACTGAAGGGCGTGATTGTCCAGTTCGGTGGCCAGACCCCGCTCAAGCTCGCACAGGAGCTTGAGGATGCCGGCATCCCGATCCTGGGCACCTCACCCGATGCGATTGATCTGGCCGAGGATCGCGAGCGCTTCGCTGATCTGGTCGCTTCGCTTGGTCTCAAACAGCCGCGCAACGGCATTGCCCGCAGCCGCGAGGAGGCGCTCGGCGTAGCTGAGAGGGTCGGCTATCCGGTGCTGATGCGGCCGTCATACGTGCTCGGTGGCCGTGCGATGGAGATCGTCGAGGATCCTGCGCAGCTCGAACAATATATCAGTACTGCGGTACAAGTATCTGGTGATTCGCCAGTTTTGATCGATCAATATCTGCGCGACGCGATCGAGGTGGATGTCGATGCGATCTGTGACGGTGATGATGTCGTAGTCGCGGGTGTGCTTCAGCATATCGAGGAAGCGGGCGTGCATTCCGGCGACAGCGCCTGCACGCTGCCGCCCTACAGTTTGGCTAAGGACATCATCGCCGAGATAGAGCGGCAGACCGACGCGCTGGCGCGAGCGCTTTCGGTGCTCGGGCTGATGAACGTCCAGTTCGCGGTCAAGGACGGCGACGTCTATCTTATCGAGGTCAACCCGCGCGCGAGCCGCACGGTTCCTTTTGTCGCCAAGGCAATCGGCCAGCCCATCGCAAAGTTCGCCGCCCGGGTGATGGCAGGCGAAAAGCTCAAGGCGCTGCCCAAGATCAACCTGAATGTCGATCACATCGCCGTGAAGGAGGCCGTGTTTCCGTTCGCGCGTTTCCCCGGGGTCGATCCGGTGCTGAGCCCCGAGATGAAGTCGACCGGCGAGGTGATGGGGATCGACAGCGATTTTGCTACCGCCTTCGCCAAATCCCAGCTCGGCGCGGGTACCAAGCTTCCGCTCGGTGGTACGGCCTTCGTTTCGGTCAAGGAAAGCGACAAGGGACATATCCTGCCCGCCGTCCGGATGCTGATCGAAATGAACTTCACCATCATAGCCACTGGAGGTACCGCGAAATATCTGCGCGAGCAGGGGCTTGCGGTGGAAACCGTGCTCAAGAAGCGGGAAGGTCGGCCGAACATCGTAGACAAGATTGTCGACGGTGATGTCGATCTGATTTTTAATACGACCGAAGGCTGGCAATCCCTGCTGGATTCCAAGGCAATCCGCACTTCGGCGCTCTATGGACGCGTTCCTTATTTCACCACGGCGGCAGCGAGCGTCGCCGCGGCGCAGGCAATCGGGGCATTGCGGGAGCGCAAGCTTGAAGTGCGCGCGCTTCAATCCTATTATTCCGGCTCGCACGCCTGATCCCCACATCGCCGGCGACGGTGCGGGCGACCCTGAGCTGGTCGTCCGGGGTTCGGGTTTTTTTGACGAAGGGGTCTGAGTATAATGGCGAGCGTTGAGAAGATGCCGATGCTGGCGGAGGGGCAGAAGATGCTCACGCTGGAACTCGCGCGTCTCAAAGCCGAACGGCCCCTGATCATTGACGCGATCGAGGAAGCGCGTGCGCATGGTGATCTTTCCGAAAACGCCGAATATCATGCCGCCAAGGAACGCCAGGGCCAGATCGAGGCCTCGATTGCCGATATCGAGGACCGGCTAAGCCGGGCCCAGGTCATTGATCCGCGCGACCTGTCCGGTGACAAGATTGTGTTCGGCGCCACGGTGACTCTCCTCGACGACGATGACAAGCCGATCCGTTACCAGATTGTCGGGCAGACCGAGGCCGATGCAAAATCAGGCAGGATCAGCTATAATTCGCCGCTCGGCCGTGCCCTGATCGGCAAAAAGGTCGATGAAGAGGTAGAGGTGACTGTGCCCTCGGGCGACCGGTTCTACGTCGTGTCCAAGATTGAGTTCATCTGAACCTTCCTCCGGCAAGGGCTCAACCGAAATGCGCCTGCCGCCGACACGCGTGACAAATTTCATCGCGGCCTTAACAGTGGCCTGCTGGGCGTTGGTTGCGATTTCGGGGCTCGATGCGCAAGCTTGGGTGTCCGGCGGCTTCGTTCCCGCGCGCATCGCGGGCTATGTCGAGCCCAACGCGCTCCCGATCTGGATTACTCCGCTGACGACGACGCTTCTGCATGGTGGTATCGTCCACCTTGCCTTCAACATGATGATGCTGGTTTTTTGCGGCCGCATGGTTGAAGCGATCGTCGGGCCGGCAGGATTCGCAATCCTCTATGTACTGGGCGCCTACGCGGCCGCGGCTGCGCAATATATCGTGGATCCGATCGATGCGTCGCCGATGATCGGCGCGAGCGGAGCAATCTCGGCGATTTTCGGCGCTTATGCGCTGCTCTACGGCCGGCCGCGCGGCTTTGCGAACCATCCGAGGCTCGGCGCGGCGGTCAACATACTGTGGTTGGCGGCGGCCTGGATCGGGGTCCAGTTCCTGATGGGTATAGCCTTTGCGGAAATTGGCATGGCGATTGCCACGGCGGCGCACGTCGGCGGTTTTCTTGCGGGGTTGGCGCTGCTCCGGCCGCTGATGATGGTGCGGCACAAATAAAATCCGCCCGATCGCTATGCGATGGGGGGATCCCAATGTCTATTTCAGATCCGGTTCGAGCAGCTTGTGGAGGTGGACGACGACATATTTCATCTCGGCATCGTCGACCGTGCGCTGGGCGGCGCCGCGCCAGGCCTCTTCCGCGCTTTTATAGTCGGGAAAAAAGCCGATCACGTCGATCTTGCTCAGATCCTCATAATCCAAACCCTGCGGATCTTTCACGCGACCGCCGAATACCAGGTGCATCTTGCTCATATGAATCCTCCTCCGATCGCCGCAAGCGGCGATTCCCGAATCCATCTCCCCTCAAAAATGTCGTTTGAAGATGCCCCTTAACGGCGCTTCTTCCTTTCGTCATCCCCGCACGAGGCGGGTGTCAGCCGCGTGCTTTCATCATCGCGATCAGACCGTCGATGCCCTTGCGCTGGATTACCGCGTCGAAATCCTGGCCTTGGGTGATGGAGAGATTGACGCCGGCAACCGTGGCGTTGGTAACCTTGAAACCGTCGCCGAGCTTGGCAATCGACCAGACAGTAGTGATTGGCCGCGCGCCCGGTTTCTGCACCTGCGTGGTGACATTGAAGCCACTGCCAGCGGGCGTCGTGCGGATTACCTTCATCGTCGCGTTGGCATATTCGTGAAGATTATCCGAATAGGTTCCAATGATATAGGTGGGGATCGCCGCTTTGTAGGCAGCTTTTTGGGCCGGAGTAATCTGGCCGATCCAGCGACGAATCAGCCTCTCACCGATAGCATCCAGTGCAAAATGCTGTGAAAGCACTTCGCGAAATTTGGCGCGGACCGCCATTTTGTTGCCGGTCTTGAGAACGCTAAAGGCTTCGTCACCAAGCGACTGAACGAAGGTTGCGGGATCCTGATTGGCAATCACCGCCGCCTCGGCCGGGGCGCATGGCGCAACCATGGCGCCAGTCATCAGCATAGCGCTGGCGGCAAGCAACAAGGTCTTCATAATGCTGTTCTTCTCCATGATGTCAGCGCGCCAATAGAGCGCTCGCGATGAACCGTATTTGAACCGTGATGCGTGCTAAGCGTTCAGGGGCGGACCGCATCAACCGCGGCCGTGCTGGCCGTCTCGGCAACCTGCGCTATCGATTCGATCAGCTTGCCTACCTGCTTGCCGGCGGCATCGGAGCTGATCCCGAGCTCGTCCAGCTTGGCCTGGCCCGCATCTCGCGCTGCCTGAACAGCATTGCGCGCCTTGTTGTTGATCGTGCCGCCGAGTGAGCCGAGCAATTGTTCTTCCTGCCGGGTGCGGGGTAGCAGAGCGCCAAGCACAGCGCCAAGCGCGAGCCCGCCAGCCAGAGCAACTACTGGAAATGCATCGACGCTTTCGACCGCTTTTCTGCTTGCCGCCCGTGCGACGCCTTGCCTTCCGGATTTGGATTTACTGCTCATGAGCTGGTCTCCTCGTCTTTCGGTTGCGCCGGATTTCCGGCTGGATTATTCCTGTAACTACTGTCGCTTCGCCGGGTTGCACCAGCAATGTTACCGATCCATCGAAAGATTGGTGCCCGAAAAAGCAGGAGCAAGGCGCCTGCAGCGATCGCAGCTAGCCGCATCGGCCGCCGCTTGAGCGCATCGACCGCAGAATGCGCTAAGGTCTGTGCGTGATCGACAACTTCGTCGGCGAGGTCGGCGATCAGCATTTGCGGATGGAGCCGGGCCTGTGTTTCGTCGACCGTCTCCTTGAGCCGGTCTCGCGCCGCGCGTGAACGCTGGCGCATTCTCTCGAACAATATGTCGAGGGGCCTGGTTGCCTCGTCCGATTCTTCGCGCTTTTCGTCTTCGAAATCCTCGACCACCATGATCAGCTTTCGGGCACCCGTACGGATCGCCCAGATGGCAATGACGAGACCGACGGTGACGGCCACAACCGATCCACCAAGCCGTCCAGTGTAGGGCTCAAGCACGAAAGCGAGTGTGACGAGCAGAGTGACAGCGGCTGCCTGACCCATAACGACGCCAATGAGCAGGAGCAGGGCCCCGATCCGCGCGCGGGCAAGCCGTCGGTAGAAATCCGTTCTAAAAAACGCGAGTTCAGCCCTGGCGAAGGCACGTCCGTCTTCGACCAGCCGCGCAAGCAGCGCGCCGATGGGCTCCTGTTCCGTTTCGTTCTCCTGCGACAAGGATTAGGCTGCGGACGGCGACGGGCTGGCGTTGGCCGGCGGTTCCTGGTGCGACATCGCCTCCTTGACGGTGGATTGCGGCTTGTCAGATGCCGTTTGGGCCCCACTGGCCTTCGCCTTGCGCGCTCCGGGTTTGCGATCGGCGCGGGCTTTTGGTGCGGGCTTGCGAGGCTCGGCATCATTTTCTGCCGTGGCGTTCCAGCCCGATTTTACCACCCGCGCCAGAACGAAGCCGACAGCGGCAGCGGCGGCAATTGCCACTGCGGGCGAACTGCGCACGATGTTGCGGGCATCGTCAATGAGGTCGTCGGCATCCTTGTTTCGTAAGCTGCCCGCCAGACCGCTGACGGCATCGGCCGCCTGGCGGATATAGTCCCCATATTGTTCGCCGAGTTTGTCGCTGACCTGGATTGCCGCATCGCCCACCAGGCTTGCAACACCATCCAGTGCTTCGACTGCCCGATCTTTGCCTTGGGTCGCATAGTCGCGAACTCGTACGCTTGCCTGTTCGGTGAAGCTGGCAGCGGTCTCGCCAAACGCTTTCTTCGCGCTGTCGAACGGACTCTCGCTGCCGTGGCCGCTGTTTGCATTGTCGGTCGCCATGTCGATCATCTCCATGCGGGGGTACGTCCCCCAATCAACCAAATGGGAAGAATAGCGTTCCTTTACCAGAACCGAAACGACTTGATATTTGCCTAACTCCTGCCGCCCGGATAGAGCGCGCGCATTCCACCGTCCATTAGCAAAGGTACGCGCCCCCAATGACCGCCATCGTTGACGTCCATGCCCGTCAGATCATCGACAGCCGGGGCAATCCTACCGTCGAAGTCGATATCACTCTCGAGGATGGCAGCTTCGGCCGCGCGGCAGTCCCTTCCGGTGCCTCCACCGGCGCTTATGAGGCAGTTGAGAAGCGGGACGGCGACAAGACGCGATGGTTGGGCAAGGGCGTTCAAACGGCGGTTGACGCGGCCAATGGCGAGATCGCCGATGCGGTGATCGGCATGGAAGCCGAAGACCAGGGCGAGATCGATGGGCGGATGATCGAACTCGACGGTACCCCTAACAAGGGCCGACTCGGCGCCAATGCGATTCTCGGTGTAAGCCTGGCCGTAGCGCGGGCCGCTGCCGATGCTCGCGCGCTCCCGCTTTATCGTTATGTCGGTGGCGTTTCGGCTTCGGTCCTCCCGGTACCGATGATGAATATCATCAATGGCGGGGCTCATGCCGACAACCCGATCGACTTCCAGGAATTCATGATCATGCCGATTGGCGCACCGACCCTGTTTGATGCGGTCCGCGCCGGCTCGGAAATTTTCCACACGCTGAAGAAGGCGCTGCACGACAAGGGGCTGGCGACGGCAGTGGGCGACGAAGGCGGCTTCGCTCCCAATCTTGCATCGGCCCCTGATGCGCTGGATTTCATCATGCAGTCGATCGAGAAGGCCGGTTACAAAGCCGGTGGTGACGTCGTTATCGCGCTTGATTGCGCAGCGACCGAGTTCTTCAAGGACGGCGTGTATGATTTCCATGGCGAAGGCGTGAAGCGGTCGCCCGCCGAGATGGCCGTGTATCTCGCCGATCTCGCTGCCAAATATCCGATCGTTTCGATCGAGGACGGCATGGGCGAAGATGATTTCGAAGGCTGGAAGATACTGACGGACAAAATCGGGGCCAGCTGTCAACTGGTCGGGGACGATCTGTTTGTCACCAATCCAAAGCGGCTCGCACAGGGTATCAAGGATGGGCTGGCCAATTCTTTGCTCGTCAAGGTCAACCAGATCGGAACACTGACTGAGACGCTGGAAGCAGTGAATATGGCGCAGCGCGCCGGATACACCGCCGTGATGTCGCACCGCTCGGGAGAGACTGAGGACTCGACGATCGCCGATTTGGCTGTCGCAACCAACTGCGGCCAGATAAAGACCGGGAGCCTTGCCCGATCGGACCGGCTCGCCAAATATAACCAGTTGATCCGTATCGAGGAGGAACTGGGCTCCATAGCGACCTATGCGGGGCGGAGCGCGATCAAGTCGCTGCGCTAGACGGGGAGGTCGTAGTCGGCGTCATTAGCCGTTGGCAATTCGAGACTTGTTCGCTTAACCGAGCCAGGACTTTCCCCGTTCAGGAATGCAGACCCATGAAGGCTCCGACCGTAGCGGCTCCCGACAAGCTTGGCATCAAACGCGCTCTGCTGTCTGTCTCTGACAAGAGCGGCCTTGTCGATCTTGGGCAGGCGCTTGCATCCTGGGGAGTCGAGCTGATTTCGACCGGGGGTACCGCAAAGACGCTTCGCGATGCGGGCCTGACGGTGAAAGACGTATCGGACATCACTGGTTTTCCCGAGATGATGGACGGCCGGGTCAAGACGCTGCACCCCATGGTGCATGGCGGGTTGCTGAGCGTGCGTGACGACCCCGAGCATGCAAGGGCGATGGCCGAGCATGGCATCGGCGCTATCGATCTGGTGGTCGTCAATCTCTATCCCTTTGCGCAGACAGTGGCAAAGGGAGCGGGGCGGGACGAGATCATTGAAAATATCGACATCGGCGGACCGTCGATGGTGCGCTCGTCAGCCAAGAATCATGCATATGTAGCGATCGTTACAGATCCGGCGGACTATGCCCAAATCATTGCGAGCGGTGGTACAACCACGCTGGAGATACGGAAACGGTTAGCGGCCAAGGCTTTTGCTGCGACCGCGGCCTATGACGCGATGATTGCCTCGTGGTTCGCATTCTCAGACCAAGGGGAGACTTTCCCGGAGATTCAGTCAGTGCCGATCCGCAGGGCTGAAGGCCTGCGCTATGGGGAAAATCCGCACCAGCAGGCCGCACTCTATGTGCCGATCGGCCCTGGTGGCCGCGGCATCGCTCAGGCTACTCAGGTTCAGGGTAAGGAACTGAGCTACAATAATTACAACGATGCTGATGCCGCGCTCGAACTGGTCAGCGAATTTCGTGATGGTCCGCCGACGGTAGTTATCGTCAAGCACGCCAACCCTTGCGGCGTCGCGACCGCCAATACGCTGATCGAAGCCTATGAGGCTGCGCTCGCTTGCGACAGCGTCTCGGCGTTCGGCGGGATCATCGCGGTCAACCGGCCGCTGGATGGCAAGACCGCCGAAGCGATCAGCGGCATCTTCACCGAGGTGGTGGCCGCTCCTGATGCCGATGACGATGCGCGTGCAGTCTTTGCAAAGAAGAAAAATCTGCGCTTGCTTCTGACCGGTGAACTTCCCGATCCGGCTCGGGCCGGCATAGCGATGAAGACGATCGCGGGCGGTGTGCTGCTGCAGACGCGCGACAATGGCCGGATCAGCGAGACCGATCTTAGGGTCGTCACCAAGCGCGAGCCCACGCGGCAGGAACTCAAGGACTGCCTTTTTGCTTGGACCGTCGCCAAACACGTTAAATCGAACGCGATAGTCTATGCCAGGGACGGCTCCACCACAGGAATCGGCGCCGGGCAGATGAACCGACTGGAATCGGCCCGTATCGCCGCCTGGAAAGCCGAAGACGCGGCTGAGAAGGCAGGCTGGGCGCAGCCGCGCACGATCGGCTCGGCGGTGGCGTCCGATGCCTTCTTCCCCTTTGCGGACGGTTTGCTAGCTGCGGCCAGGGCCGGCGCGACGGCGGTGATCCAGCCGGGTGGGTCGATTCGGGACAATGAAGTGATCGCTGCGGCCGATGAGGCCGGTCTGGCGATGGTCTTCACGGGTATGCGGCATTTCCGTCATTGACCCAAAAGCCTCTGCCTGCGTTTAGGGGGCGAGAGGGAGCGTATGCGTAATGGCCGAGGATAACAGGGAGGTGACTGTCGAGCCGGCAGGCATGTTCGCTCCGCTGCGCCTGGGTATCTTTGGCCGTATCTGGACGGCCAGCCTCTTCTCCAATTTTGGTACGTTGATTCAAGGGGTCGGCGCCGCCTGGGCGATGACTGAGTTAACCGGTCGTGTCGACATGGTGGCGCTTGTGCCGTCCGCAAGTTTCGCGCCGATGATGCTTCTGTCACTTCCGGCAGGGGCGATTGCTGACAGTTATGACCGCCGAAAAGTGGCGCTCGTGGCGCTCACCATTTCGCTGGTGGGCGCGCTGACGCTCAGCATTATCACGCTGATGGGTTTTCTGACTCCGGCCCTGCTGCTGCTTTTCTGTTTCATCGTTGGTACCGGAATGGCACTGCTTTCACCTGCCTGGCAGGCGTCGGTAGGCGAGCAGGTGCCGCCACGGGTGCTGCCCCAGGCCATCGCGCTGAACTCGATCAGTTTCAACATCGCGCGCAGCTTTGGCCCGGCGATCGGCGGCGTGCTGGTTGCGATCTTCGGCGTGCTTTCGGCATTCATCTTCAACGCGCTCGCCTATCTGCCAATGATGACCGTCATGTATCTATGGCGTCGCACGCCCGAAAAATCGCGCTTGCCGCCGGAGGGGCTCGGCCGAGCGGTCATTTCGGGCGCTCGCTACGCGATACATTCACCGCCGATCCGAACGGTAGCGCTGCGTACCCTACTTGTCGGCACCCTTGGATCGGCCACACAGGCGTTGATGCCGCTGATTGCGCATGACCTGCTGAAGGGTGACGCCACGTTGTTCGGGGTCCTGCTCGGGTGCACCGGTGTCGGCGCGGTGGCGGGCGCAATGTCGATCGCCTGGCTCCGCCGGCGGATGACCGACGAGCGCACGCTAACGCTCTGCCTCCTCATCGTCGGGATCTGCTTTGCCTGTATCGGTATCAGCCGCGAAGTGGTGCTCACCGGCCTATTGCTGGTCATTTCAGGCGCTGGATGGATGGTTGTTATGGCGATGTGCAACATCAGCATACAGGTGTCCTCGCCGCGATGGGTGACCGGCCGGGCGCTCGCCGTCTTTTCGACTTCGATCTGCGCGGGCGTGACAATCGGCGGATGGGCCTGGGGAAAGATCGCGGCCGCATACGGGATCGAAGCTGCTATGATCGCATGTGGTAGCTCGCTGATCGTCTCGATCATCTTCGGCTTCGTGTTGCGTATGCCCGAAATGGAAGAGCAGCATGATCATGGCCTCGCGCTGAGCGAGCCCGACGTTAATCTCGACATCACCGGTCGCAGTGGTCCGGTAACTTTGACGGTCAGCTACCGCATACCGCCCGACAAGGCGCGAGCCTTCTATACAGCGATGCTCGAGATGGAGGCGATCCGGCACCGCACCGGCGCCTATGGCTGGTCCCTCGCCCGAGACATCGGCGATCCCGAACTATGGATCGAGCGCTACCAAACCCCGACCTGGCACGATTATTTGCGGCAGCGCGAGCGGCTGACCGCTGCGGATATGGCTGCCTGGGATCGGGCTAGAGCGCTCCATAAAGGCCCCGAGCCGATCAAGTTTAACCGACTGCTCGAACGGCCGTACGGATCGGTCCGCTGGAGCGAGGATGTTCCGGACCGCGGCATCATCGTACCGCTGCCGCAGACGCAAGGCAGTTAGGAATCGTCAGATTTCCTTGAGACGGAACAGTGTCCGGTCCTCGCTGGTGAAACCGAAGCGCCAGATCATGGCCCCGAAGGTGATGAGGATCGCCGGAATCCCGAGTGACAACTCGAGCCATTCGGGCAGATATGTCGCGAGCCAGCCGATTGAGCCTGCCACCAGCGCGGCCCAGATCAACGGCCAGCGCCAGCCGGATACGGGAGCGCCGAGCAGTTTCGAGAGTAGCCCTGCCTTGATGATCGAGGCGATGCCTAATGCCATCGCTAGTGCAATCGCGGGAGCGGCGGCTTGCCAAAGTACCGGCACCCCCAACTCATCGCGCAGAAGCAGTACCAGTGCGAAGCTCAGTGCGATCTGGATACCAATCATCCCGAGCGATATCCACAGGTTGAGATGGCGTGCGACATAGACCAAGGCGGCTTCGGAGACTGCGGCTGTTGCTGCAACCACCTCGGCAAGCAGCAGGAAGGATAATGCCCAGACGCCCGTTACAAAATGTGGGCCGACAAGTCCCATCACGCCTTCGCCGGTGATACCCAGTGCGAGCCCGACCGCGGTCTGCGCGGCAAGGATCCAGAAGCCGACCTGCCGGACCTGGCGAGCCACGGCCTGTCGCTGGCCGGCCTCCAGATTGCGTGTGATGACCGGGCCCAGAATCGGATCAAAGCTGGTCTTCAGTTTTTGTGGCAGCGATGCGACCTGCTGGGCCACATAGTAGACGCCGACTATCGCCGGTGTGAAGAACAGGCCGAGGATTGCAATGTCGAGGCGGCGCGATCCCCATTCAATCGCATCGGCTGCCGCGAGCGGCACGTTGCGACGGGCAAGATGAAACAGGGCGGAGGGATAGGGCCGCCAGCCATGTGGCCAGCCGAAGCTCTTGATGAGCGGGACGATTGACGCGGCCAGCGCCGCGGCCATCGAAAAGACATAGGAAATGATGAGCCCGTCGCGCAGTGAATAGAAGGCCAGACCGAAAGCGGCAATGCTGATTGTCCAGGGCTCGATGACGGCCCGTGCCCGTACTGTCGCGCCGACATCGTGGCGGTAAGCGAGCGCAGCGAGCGAAATGTCGGACCAGGCGAGCGCAAAAATTGTCAGGGGAAGCAGGCTCTCAAGGCCATAAATGCCGCTCCTGGGAAACATGATGTAGGGAAAGATGCCGAGCACAACCGCCGCCACCCCGGACGCCAGCGCTGCTACCAGCAGCGCATCCCAGACGACGTGGACATGCGGACGGTCGGTCGACGAAAGCTGTTCAGCAAGTCCGCGTTTCAACCCGAGGGTGGCGAGCGTTGCGACAAACTCGACGATGATGATCGCATAGGCGAAGCGACCGAGAGCCTCGGCACCATACCAGCGGCCGGCGATGAACAGAAATGGCAAGCGAGCCGCCAGTCGAAGCAAGAAACCGAAGAAATTGGTGCGGCCGCCCCTGGCGAGGGCCCTGAGATCTTCGCCAGACTTCGATTCGATGTCGGATGTTGCGGTTTCCGGACTTATGGTCAATGCGCGGCGCCCCAACTCGGGCCAGTGCCGATCTCGACGCCCAATGGCACCGTCAGGTCGACGAGCGGTTTACAGGCATTCGCCATGACCTCGCGGATCACCGCTGAAGCTGCGTCCACCTGATCGGGCACGAGTTCAAACACCAGTTCGTCGTGGACTTGCAGTAGCATCTTCACATCGCCGAGGCCCGCCGAACGCAGCGCCGGGTTCATTCGGATCATCGCCCGTTTGATGATGTCGGCCGACGTACCCTGAATCGGAGCATTGATTGCCTGGCGTTCGGCCGATTGGCGTTCGCCCTGCTTCGAACTGTGAATCCAGGGGAGGTGCGTCTTTCGGCCAAACAATGTGGTCGTGAAACCCTGGTCACGGACCTGTCCCAGTGTGGCTGCGATATATTGGTTGATGCCAGGAAAGCGCGCGAAATAGCGGTCGATCATACCCTGCGCCTCGTCGCGGGAGACTTCCAGCCGACCGGCCAAGCCCCAGGCCGAGATCCCATAGAGGATCGAGAAATTGATTGTTTTGGCGCGAGCGCGGGTATCGCGCGTTACCTCGCCAAATACTTCCTGCGCGGTGAGCGAATGGATGTCCTCGCCGTTGGCAAAGGCTTCCTTGAGTGCCGGGACATCGGCCATATGGGCGGCAAGACGGAGCTCGATCTGCGAATAGTCCGCCGACAAGATCACCTTACCGGGCTCGGCTACGAACGCGTCGCGGATACGCCGGCCATGGTCGCTGCGGATCGGGATATTCTGGAGGTTGGGATCGGTTGACGAAAGCCGGCCAGTCTGCGCCACCGCCATTGAAAAACAAGTGTGGACGCGGCCAGTTGCCGGGTTGATCTCCTGCTGGAGGGCATCCGTATAGGTCGACTTGAGTTTGGTTATCTGGCGCCATTCGAGCACGAGGCGGGCGATCGGGACACCGTCGCTCGCGAGGCGCTCGAGCTCTGTGACATCGGTAGAATAGACCCCGGTCTTGCCCTTGCGGCCGCCCTTTAGGCCCATTTTATCGAACAATATGTCGCCGAGTTGCTTTGGACTACCCACGGTAAACGGTGTGCCGGCCTGCGCATGGATCAGCACTTCAAGGCGGGCAGC
>CANJRZ010000085.1 GCA_947476735.1 Sphingomonadaceae bacterium | reverse complement strand
CAAGCGACACGGCGCGGCCTACGCCGTCGCCACCGCCAACGAGGACGGCGACACGCCCGTTGATGTTCGCCAACCGATCGAAATAACCGCTCATGCCCGCCTCCCCTGATTTTGCGTTGTGATGACGCCTCTTGCGATGGTGCCATAATAATCCAATGGCGCGGAGGCTTGTTTTGGCAAGCCTGTGATGCTGCGGCGGACCCTGCCCCCGGCACCGCCGTCCAGATCGCCAACAAGATTTTTCGAGCACCGGGAATAAAGCCTCACCTGTCCCGTTGTGGGGTGCAGACGGATGCGCATTGCAGCGTTCCGGCAACGGGGAAAGGGGCTCATGGCGAGCTGTCCGATACGGCAGGAGGACGAGGCGCATCTCGGCGCCGTCGCGGCGATCACGCCTCGTACCCCGCTGCACCTACCCATGCATCGTGCCTTCAGCCGCCACTGGATGACGGCCCCGGAGGGGGGACGCGAACTCGTTCTCTTCTACCGCGACAAGGAAATCAGCTTCGACGACCCCCGATTTTTCGCCTTTGGCGAAGCGCTAATCGCGCAGGGGAGCTTCCTCGCGCAGGACGCCTGCAACTGGGGCGAAGGCTATCGCTGGGACGAAGTCGCCCCGCTGCTCAAGAGCCTGATCGAAGAAGGTATCGTCGAACTTGGCGGTGGCCCGCGTCACTCCGACGGAGAGCGGCGGATCGGCGAATGTCCGAACCCGTTGCCGCCAGCCGCAACGACGGCGGTTCATAACTGGCAGGACTGCTCGGCGATCACGACCGCATTGACCGGTCAGCCGCTCGAACTCGCCCACCTCGAAATGGTTGTGCCACCCTATCGGCTTGCCCATCTCATGCTCGACGCCGACGGTCGTCAGGTCGGCGAGGCTAACGTCTTCCCGCCCGCGCTGCGGCTCGACATTCCGACGCGCTGGGCTGCCTGCAATTATTCGGGCAGCCGCTTCCAGGCCGGCAAGCCGATGAACGTCACCGCGCTCAAGGCGATGAGGGCTCATTGGGGAACGATGATGGCGATCATCGCTGCAGTGCGCGAGGCCTATCTGCGCCGCTTCCCCGAGGCGCGCGATGCCTGGACAGTCGGCCATGTTGAGCGGCTGACCAGCTGCCTGCTGGGACTCGCCAATTATGAGGTGATGCGCCCGGACGGGCCGGCGGACCAGGGCGAGCTGCACCCGGCGGTGTCATCGGTTTACCGGATCAGCGATGGCGTCCGCATGGTCACCCACCAGATGATGTTCATCCCGACCGGTGAAGGCGCCTGGCATCCCGACCAGCCGATCCGTCCCGCCGATCTCCATGATTATGCCGAGCGCAACTTCTCCTTCCATTCAGACCATGGCGTCTGCGCCGGCCCCCGCGCGATGATCGACGAGTTCCTGCACATATTGATCGATGGCGTAGCGCCTGCAGCACTCGAGGCGCCGATCGACAATGCGGCAGCAGCGGCTGCGCTGGCTGCACTTGAACCGGCGATCGACTATGCGCTGCTCGGGCTACAGGTGCATGCCGTAACCTACTCGCTCTGGCCCCAGATGGGCCGCAGCTACGAAGCGATCGCAGAGATCAACGATCATCTCGCAAGCTCCGGCAATATATGCGCACAGCAGCTTGCTCCGGAATTCGCGGCGCAGATCCACCGGTTGCGCCATGGCACCTATTTTGGAACCGCCGAGTATCGCCGGCTGCGCGAAGCCGCTTATGGCGACATGTTCGCGCAGAGCGCTCGGGGAGTTTATGGCGCATTGCCGGAGCGCGGGCTCACTGACCTGGTCGTGCCGCGCATCGACCAAAGCGATCTGCTCATCTACCAGGCGCTGAACCAGCGGATCGAAACGCTCTATCAGTCGCAGGATAGCGAACAGGCCGGGCTGGTCGCCCGCCTCGCTCACGAAATCTTCGCCTTCCACAAAGGGATTCAGATCCGGATCCAGGAAGGTCAGAAGGTGCAGGACCGCATCAACGCCCTGTTGGGCCGCGATCCTGCCGCAACAAGTCTCTCGGGCCGTCAATTCTGGATCGCAAAGGATCTGGTAGGTTCCGGGGACACCTCCCTGGCTTCGCTGGTCGACTTCCTCGAGGACGGAATGGACGTCACCATCCGCGTGGAGGCAGCCGCCATGGAGCTAACCTGACGGCCCCCCGCTGTCATTCAACAAAGGAGCATATCATGAAGATCAAGACCAACATCCGCGCCGGCGCCGGTCAGAAGCAGAAGCAGGGTTCCAGCACCGACTCTTCGTCGCCGGCCCCCGTGTACGTCTACGTGCCGCCGGTTACCCGTTGCGTCTACTAAGACCGGGGCGGGGGACGGCCACGACGGCTGCCCCCGCAAACCGCCCTGCACGGGCGGGCATCAGCGTCGTGCGGCCGTTGGGCTGCGCGGCGCTGATCGCATGTTCAGCCGTTGCCGCAAAAGCGGAACGGACAGTTGCACAAGGAACCGTACCGACTCCCGGCGCATTCCGTGAGGCTAGAGTGGCACCTGCCCGGGATATCCGACAGGCAGGTCAATGGTGGTCGATCTTCGCCGATCAACGCCTCGACGCGCTCATCGCTGCCGCGCATGTGGCCAATCCGTCGATCGAGCAGGCGATTGCGGTCGTCGCGCGGACGCGCGCCCAATCCGACACTATTGCCGCCGGTCGCCTGCCACAGATCACCGCCGGTGCTGGCGCCACGCGACAATCGGGCCCGCTGATCAACGCCGCCGGTGGTGCCGGGCCGCTCTACACCTCTTCTGCCTCGATGGCATATGAACTCGACCTGCTCGGCCGCAACACGCGGAGCCGTAAGGCCGCCCGCAGCGATGTCCGCGCAAGTGAAGCGCAAGCGGAAGCCGCACGGCTTATGGTCGAAGCCAGCGTTGCACAGGCCTATTTCGAAATCGTCTTTCTCGACGCCGAAGCCGGTGTGACGGATGCTGCCGCAAAAGCCGGAGAGCAGCGGCTCGCGCTGATCGAAGACAATGGCCGCGCAGGCCTAATTTCCGCGACGGGCGTCGATCGCGCCCGCGTAGAACTGGCCGCGATCCGATCCGACCGCACCACTCTAAGTCGGCGCCGAGCCGAAGCGGAAAGCCGTCTGGCTACTCTTGTGGGGCGTCCACCCGAGGATTTTGCGCTGCCGCCGCATTATCAGCCGTCGACGCTCCCAGCCATCCCCGCCGGCCTGCCGAGCGCCATGCTTCTCCGCCGCCCCGATCTGCGCGCGGCCGACTTTGCTATCAGTGCCGCTCAGGACAGGCTCGGTTCACTTCGCCGTTCATGGTTTCCGATGATCAACCTCACAGCATCGGAAGGTTTCGCTTCCTCGTCGCTCAGCGACCTGATCCGCAATGGCGCCCGGGCAACTGGCCTTGGGCTGCTCGTCGCACTGCCGCTGTTCGATGGCGGACGTCGCGACAGCCAGATCAAGGCTGCGGAAGCCGAGGCGCGTCGCCTCCAGGCGGCCTATCGGGAAACCGTACTGCAGTCACTGCGCGAAGTCGAAGATCAGCTGGTTGCACTTCGTACCCTTGGCGAGCAGGTCACTATCGAAAATGAGGCTGCAGATGCTGCCGGACGGATCGCCGAACGTTCCGATGCACTCCGTGCCGACGGGCTGATCAGTCTGCCGGAAGCTTATGATGCCGAACGGGAAGCGCTATCGCGGCGGCGGTCTGCATTGACGATCGAATCGCGCCGCTACTATGCGACAATCGCGCTGATCAGGGCATTGGGTGGCGGCTGGAGCTGAGCCTTGCCGCCCAGTCCGTTCAGGGATGGGCAATCACCATCAGCGCATCGGCATGACGATCGGCGCAATCGAGACACTGGCCAAGTGTTTCCGGATCAAGCGCAGCGAAGCTTTCGTCAAGGATGGTCAGATTGACGCGCTGAAGCAACGCTCGCGCAAGGAAGATGCGACTCCTTTCGCCATGCGACAGTTGCCACCCCGTCTCGCCGACCTGCTGCTGCAGCCGCGCGGGCATCCGATCGAGCAACTCCCCAAGGCCCAATTCGAGACACAGTCTCTCCGCTTCGGCCAGATCAGCCGCCGATGGCGGCCACTGCCGCCCCATCAGCAGATTGAAGGCGAACGAGCCGGTGAAGATGTGGTTTTCGTGAAATTGCGGCGCGGCAGCAACCATGCGATTCCATTGGCTGCCAAGTGTCGGCCGGTCGAGACCATCGATCAGCAGCAAACCGCGATCGGGATTGCGCAGTCCGGTCAGTAACGCCGCCAGGGTCGACTTGCCGCTTCCCGAAGATCCTTCGACGAGAATCCGATCACCGTGCTGAATCGCAAGATTGAACTCGTCGACGGCTTTGCCGCCGGCGCCGGGATAACTGTAATCGAGCCGCGCAGCATCGATCAGGCGATGTCCGGGGCGCCGCGGCCGTGGTCCGGCGACGAACACCTCGTCAGTCGGCTTTTCCCGGCCTGCCCGGAACATCGAACCGAGCTGTTCCCAGGCGATAACCGCCCGTCCCAGACCTGCAATCCCGCCCGCAATCCCGCCAAGGGCACGCTGGGCGAGCAGCAGGCCGCCGATTGCGATTGCCATCGACGGGGCACCTGCCGCCACGTGATGCGAAAACGCAGGTAGCAATGTGATCAGTCCGATCAGCATCCAACCCGACGGCATGAAGCCCATGGCCAGTGCGCCACGAAGATCCGCATCGCGCGACGCTTTGCCATAGCGATCCAGCAGATGGTCTTCGGCCAGGTCGCGGCGCATCGGCTGCTCCTGCGCCAGCCTTGTGCGGTGACCGCTCATCTGCTCGACGAGGTGATGGGTCAATTCGAGCCGCTGCTGACACCAACGGCGCAGGCTCCGATAATAGCGCAGAGCGAGCAGCGACGTCGCCCCCATCCAGATCAGCAGGGCTCCCGCCTGGAGTGCGCCACCCGCGCCCTGGGAAAGGATCCAGATTGCAAAGCAAAGCTCGATGAGAGCGACCAGTATGCCGAGCGCCCCATTGGTTACGCTCGCCTCGAGCGCCTGCGCTTCGATGACGATTGCGAGCATATGCCCGGCACCGGCGCGGCGTGCCTGATCGATATCCTGTCGGAGTGCGCCGTTCAGAAGGCGTGCCTTGAGCAGTCGGCCGAAATCGAGCGCAAGATGGCTTTCGATCCAGCCGGCGCCCAGCCGGACCGCAACCATCGTCGTCAGAACCAGCAGCCAGGCAGAAAGCCAGCCGAAATCGAGGCGGCCATCTAGCGCGGCGGAACCGATGATCGACCAGCCGGCAATTTCAAGGCCGTAAGTCAGTGCGAAGCAACCGAGCATCGCGCTGAGCCGACCGAACAGCCCTTGCCGTCGAAGCTGGGCCAGAAACCCTGCACCGCTAGGAAGGCGCAGTATCCATGCCGGCGCACTTCGCTCGGCACCGGGTCTGTCGGCCAGCAAGGTCCGGCGGACCGCAGCGCGCTCCTTCGGGGCGATCCCGACATGATCGAGCACTTTTTCGATCTCCGGCACGATCGGCGCCACTTGTGGCCAGCCAATTGCCTCGACCAGGTCGTTCAAGTCGGTCCAGCGAGGCAAAAGATCCGCGCCCAGCAGCGCAACTCGGCCACGCAGGCTCCGCTCGATAAGTAGGAACCCCCCGCCGTAACGGATAATTCCCGGGCGTAAGAGCTGCAGCATTGCACCGATTTCGCTAACCATCGCATCGACCGGTTCGGCTTCAATGCCCTGCTGCATCGCAGCCCATTCGACCCATGTGCCGAAGTTTTCGCCCTCGGGTGGAAGGGCCCCCGCCGCCACATCAGCCGCAGGATCGAGGCCAGCGCGAGCGGCGAGCAGCGAGATGCCCTCGCCGATACGCGACAGCGGCCACAGTGCACCACGCAAAGCAGCATCGATCCGCGAATCGAGATCAGGAATGCGAAAAGTGAAGCCACTGCTCACGCCGCAGCTTCCGTAGCATCTCGCCCGCGCTCGATCGTAAGCGCGCGCCATTGGTTGCCCGACCGAAGACCGTGACGAACCGCTACTTCTGCCTCGATCAGAGCCCGATAGCGGGTATCCTGCCCCGCCAGCACTGCCGGATCGCCATCTTCGATCAGACGGCCATCCTCGATCACCAAGACGCGATCGAAGCTGCGGGTTTCGGCAATGTCATGGGTGACGCACAACAACGTTGATCCTCGCCACCAGACCAGTGCCTCGCCGAGCAACGCCCGACGCCGTCCGCGGTCAAGCCCCCGAAAAGGCTCGTCGAGCAGCACAAGCCTTGGGTTAGGCTGGAACAGCGCCCTTGCCAGCCGGACCCGCTGCCCCTCCCCGCCCGAGAGCAGACAGCCGCCTTCGCCGAGACGGGTTCGCAACCCCTCTGGCAGCTTTTCGACGATGGCGCGCAACTCGGCAGCATCGAGCACGGCGGCCAGATCGCCCCTGTCGGGCTCGGCCGTGGCATAATGGAGATTTTCGAGAAGTGAGCGATTCCAGAGCTGAACCGCCGGATCGACCCAGGCCGTGACCGACCGCAACGCCACCGGATCAAGCCGTTGGCCATCGATCTCGATCGTTCCCGCACTGGGTTTGTGCCAGCCCAGTAAAGTGCCCAGCAACGTCGACTTGCCCGCACCGGACAAGCCGACCACCGCAACATGCTCCCCGGCTCGGATGGCGATGTCGATATCGCTCAGCAACGCATGACCACCGGCGACAACATGCAAATCTTTCAGGCAGATGGCGACAGGACCGGCAGCAGCCGGGGCGGCAGTCAGGTCTTGCAGATCGTCAGGTGCTGACAGTGGCTCCAACAGCCGCAGAAGGCTGTTCCGCTGCGCGGGATATTGCTGAGCGAGGCCTGCCACCGTACCGCCCAGCCCGGGCAGTCTTAGCACCCAGAAAACGAGCAGCAGATCGGCGCCGCCGATCGTGCCGCGTGTCGCGAAATGGGTCCACAGCAACCATCCCGCGATCAAGGTCGTGAGCAGCGCCTGAGCCGACGCGGACAGCAGCATCCAGCGCAATGTTCCTCGCCAGGAGCGGGCCCAATCGGTGAGCAGCGCTTCATGCTGGCGGCGGATTGCGTCCTGGGCGCGATGGGCGCGGATCGGCACGAGGCCCGACAGCGCATCTAGATAAAAGCCGTACAGCGAAGCCGCCTGGTTGCGGACGCGCAAATCCCGTTCGTTGATGAAGGCTTGCGACAGGAGCGGGAGGCCCGCGGCAGCAAGGAGCAACAACAGCGCGATTGCCCACCCCTCCGGCGCGATCAGTAGAACGCCACCGACGGTCAGGGCGACCTCGAACATTGTCTGTACCGCACGAAAGCCGAGCATCGGCACGTTGCGCAGCTGCTGGATGGAATGGCCTCGATCGGCCATGTCCGAGATAGGTCGGCTCGAAAAATAACGATCGTTGAGCCTTGGAAGCTTGGCGAATAGCGCCATGCGAAAGCGCATTTCAAGCTTACGGCCCTGGCGCAGCGTTTCGTTGAGGATCGGAAACTCCATGGCGAGGAGGAAGCCGAGCAGCAATACCAGCGCCGTGAGAGCTGTGACCCGCTGAACGGGCAGCGAAAGCAGCGTCGCAACGTCGAAAAGGCCACGAAACAGAAGCGCTTCGAGCATGACGACGGCGCTTCCCAGGGCCATCGCAGCCAGTAGCGCGACGATCCCAAGCAATCCGTCACTTCGCAACATTGCCCACAATGTCCGGAGTGAGTTGGTGCTCGGCTCATCCAGCGCCGCCGCCAGTTCGGGCGAAAGATCCTTCGCGGGCGCGGTCACCTCGGCCGCATGTATCAACACCATGCCGCGAGCCTTCAGCATCACTGCGCCAGGGCGCGATGCCGCAACGTCGGGAGCGACCGACCAGTAGGTCCGGGGCACCAGTGCATAGATGTCATCGGGAGCTGCGCGGGTTCGACGATATAGCGACATGAGCAGATCAGCGCTCGCTTCGCCGCGCACGAGGCCACCACCCGAGATGATCGAGCTGACCAGCCGCGTCGTCGCCTCAAGGGCGGAGACAGGAAACCAGTGCGGGTCGGAAGCGACTTCGGCCAAAAGGTCTTCGGCCTGGTCAGTGGAACCGCCTACAGCGCAGATCCGTTCCTTCAGATTGCTGACATATTGATCGCTGTTCGCCCATTCGCGCCAATCTTGGGCAGCCACGCTTTGCTCGTGCTGATGGAGATCCTCACGGAAGCGACGGATTGAAACCCATCGTCGGCCAATTGCGGGATCCATGATCTGCAGCCAGCGCTTCCACCGCCGCCATACCACCACGAAATGCGTGGATCCGTCATTCTGACGGACGACGACGATAGCCGGCAACGCGGGAAGGGCTTCAGCCCAAAGATGATCGTCGGGGAGGAGAGCCTGGTCGGCACGTAATCCGAGCTGGTTGGCGACTTCCTCGACACTGTCGATCGAGGTGCCGTCGATGCTCGTCTGACAGGCCTCGCGCAGACGGCCATAGCTGGCACGGATTCCATAGCCTTCGAGCATGCATTTCAGCGCGGCCGGCCCGCAGTCCATCGCTGAGGTCTGCACGACCTCGGGTGCTAGGAACGCCCGTCCATCGACCGTGGCAAGCCGCATCGTCAGCCTATCGCCAAACCGGCGGTGCGGAACAGGAGCGCGAAAGGCGAAAGCGAATCCACGGCAACTTCGACTGCGCCCGATAGCCCGTGGCGGAGCCGGATCGCATCCGCCGAACCACCAAGCGGTTCAAGTTCGACTCGCAACCCGCGCTCGCCCGGTTCGGATGCAACCCGCAACACTCGCGCCGGCACCGATCCAAATTGTGTCCAGGGAAAGGCATCGAGCTTGAAACGCGCCTGCTGACCAGCGCGCAGCCGCCCAAGCGTCCGGGCAGGGTCAAAGCTGGCGACGATCAGCAGCCTGCGATTGGGCACGATGGTCGCGATCCGCATCCCAACGTCAATCAGGGCGCCGGTCGACAACGGGGTTGTCTCGCCAATGACACCATCGACCGGAGCGCGCAGAAGAAAACGCTCGGCCTCGATCCTGGCAACCTGCAACGAGGCTTCCCGGGCAGTAATCTCCTGCGCCAGTTGGTCTCCCTCCCCGCGCAGCCGATCAGACTGCGCCTGCAGATCGGCAATCCGCGCTTCACCATCGAGCGCGACGCGAAGGGCATCGGCGGCGAGTTCATCCCGTGCGCCCCTGGCACGCTCGGCCTCGGCACGGCTGCGCCGTGCGTCGACCTCGGCAATGCCGCCGCGTTGCGCCTGAGCCTGCATCCGCGAAGCCGCGTCAGCGGCGAAGTCATATTCGGCATTAGCGCCCGAAAGCCGGGCAGCAGCAGCTCGCCGGCCATCGCTCGCCGCTCGTCTTGCCAGGACCGCGACGACCTCGGCCCTTTCAAGCTGGCGGCGAAGGCCCGACAGTCGAGACCGCATTCCGGCGATCGTTGCTTCCTCGTGCGCAACGCGAAGCCTGGCCCCATCATCGTCGATGGCCAACAGGATTTCGCCCGCCGTCACCCTGCGACCCACCTCAAGCCGGCTGTCCCGCACCTTTCCGGACACCATGCTCGATAACCGCCAGGGCGCAGCCCCTGCCTCGACGCGAGCGGCGTGCGAGCGTTCATACAGGGTCACATCGCTGAGCAGGAACCAAAGGAGCCAGAGGAAAATGGCTGCGCTCGCCGCACCGATCGTGATGAGGCCGACGCGCGAAGAATCAAGAGAGAGAGAGAGAGAGAGAGAGAGGACGAAGTTCTTGAAAAAGCCGATGCCAAGACGGACGCTCCGTTGTGTTCTGTACGACAACGGGAAAGGGAGTTTTTTATTCCGTCCGGTTCAGGATTGATTCAAACCTTATCGCTCTTGTGAACCAACGCATATCGCGACGCCATGAATGGTATCAGGATCAATGAACAAAAAATTTGCCAAGAGTGGAATAAAACCGGCCTGCGCCCGTTGCTGGGGTATTGAAGGTGAATGACAAAGGGCCAAACACTTCCTCGACCGAAGTTCGCGCCCGGATCGTTGCCTTTGTGCCGAGATTACGTCGCTTTTGCCATGCGCTGGCAACAACGGCAGATCTCGGAGACGATCTGTTGCAGCAAACGGTGGAACGAGCGTTGAGCCGAATCGAACAGTGGCAGCCGGGAACGAGCCTCGAAAGTTGGATGTTCCGCATTGCGCGCAACATCCAGATCGATGCCGTGCGGGCACGGCAGGTCCGCGGCATCGTGGTTGACCTGGACGACGTGGCGGACGGACTTTCCGAGGATGGTGTCCGCCTGGTCGAGACACGCTCGGAGCTTGCAGCGGTGCGCAGGGCGATGGCCGCCCTGCCGCTCGATCAGCAGGAACTGATCGCCGTCGTCATTATCGATGGACAATCCTATAAAGACGCGGCCGAGATATTGGGGATTCCAATCGGCACCGTCATGAGCCGCCTCGCCCGCGCCCGACGCGCGATCGAGGCCAGTTTACGTCGCGGGGAGGAGGCGCTGCAATGACGAAGGCACCTTCAGACGAAATGCTGTCCGCATGGCTGGATGGGGAGCTCTCTGAAGCCGATTCGGCAATGGTCGAGGCTTCCGTCAATGCCGATCCCTCACTGCTGGACCGCGTTTCCGCGCTGCAACGTAACGATGCCCTGCTCCGTGAAGCCTTTCCTCAGGTAGAGTCTGTTCCGACCGCCCTGCTCGCGCGGCTGGGCCTCAATGAAGTTGAATCCCGTCCTGCTGCCGAGGTGGTGGATCTTGCCTCGGAGCGGGCAAAGCGCGCGGCGCAGACTAAACCTCGCTGGACGGCGGCCAAATGGAAGGTCGCAGCTCAACTCGTGCTGGTCGTCGGAATCGGCGGGCTCGTAGGCAGCCAATGGGTGCGCGCTCCGGCCCCCGCCGAACACAAACTCTATCAGACACTGGGCAACGGCAAAGTGCTGCAGCCAGCCAGTGCGCTGATCCTGTTCCGACATGATGTTCAAGATGTGGAAGCCCGGCGGATGCTCCAGGCCGTTGGCGCAAAGATCGTCGACGAGCGGACCGTGAACAACGCCTATCGCGTCGACATTCCTGCCGAAAAGCGGGCTGCAGCCCTTGCAATGCTGCGCAAAAAACCGCAGGTCGAAATGGCAGAACCGATAAACGGGGGTGATCGGTGAAACTTCGCATCGCCATCGCTGCACTGCTGACATTCGGCGTCGGGCTCATGCCCGCTCATGCCGAGTCCGAATCCGCGCCGACCGCAGCCCAACGAGAGGATGATCGCCGTATTCTCGTCATGCTCAAGCTGGGGCCGACTCATTATCGCCCCGGCGCCGACTATGGCGGCAGCGGCTATGGAGATTCAATCGGTCAGGCTGCGCGGCGGCGGCTCGCGGAGCGGATCGCGAGCGAACATCATCTGAAGCTTGTCGACAACTGGGCGATGCAGATCGTCGGTGTCGATTGCGTCATCATGACAGTGCCCGATGATCGCTCGCTCGAAAGCGTTACGGATGAATTGTCTACGCTTCCTACAGTCGCCTGGTCGCAGCCGCTGAACAAGTTCCATCTCGAAAGCGCACCGCACGACCGCACCTCAAACCGACCCAATGATCGACTTTTCCGTGCACAGCCAGCCGCAATTCGCTGGCGCCTTGCCGATCTGCACCGAATGGCTACAGGCCGTGGCGTAACGATCGCCGTCGTCGACAGTCGAATTGATGCGGCCCATCCTGATCTTTCCGGCCAGATCGCCCGCGTGGCCAATTTCGTCGATGACAATCGGCGCGGCGCCGAGCGCCACGGCACTGGGATAGCCGGAATCATTGCCGCGCGAACCAACAATCAGGTCGGCATCGCCGGCGTGGCTCCCGGAGCGCGGGTGCTCGGCTTGCGTGCCTGCTGGGAACGGAGCGCAGATGAACGCGCCATCTGCGACAGCATCAGCCTCGCCCGGGCACTCAGCTACGCCATCGAAAACCACGCCAACGTGATCAATCTGAGCCTGAGCGGGCCAGATGACCGCCTGATCGAAACGCTGATCCGGATTGCCATGTCGCGCGGCAGCACGGTCGTCGTCGCGGTGGACGAGGCACGAGCCGACAATGGCTTCCCGGCAACAGTTCCTGGCGTGATTCCCGTCGCGGACGAAAGCTTGTCATCCAATCGTGCAGGCGTCTACATAGCCCCTGGAACAGCCGTTCCAACGACGGAGCCGGGAGGCAAATGGGATCTGGTGGACGGAAGTTCCTATGCGGCAGCGCATGTTAGCGGCCTTGTCGCGCTGGTCCAGCAGGTCAATCGGGCGAACGGCCGCCCGAACCTCGCGGGAAGCCTTGGCCGGAGCGGGCCTATAGATGCGTGCGCGGTGCTTACGCGCGCCGCCTCGGTCACCGAGGATCGCTGCGCCCAAAACTGATACCAATACGGTTCGTCACCGCGCGTCACACCAGCATTGGCGAGGTGTGGCACTCCTCCTCGCGGCGAGCGCTCAACCGGCGCAGGCGCAGTTTGCCGGGAGTCTGAACCTCGCGTCCAACGACATTTTCCGCGGGCACAGCACCAGCGGAGACAATCCCGCGCTGACGGGTTCGGTTGCGTTTGATCATCATAGTGGCTTGTACCTGGGCGGCACGCTGAGCGGCATGGCCGGCGAACATCACGGCCCCCGCTTCAATGCGACGACCCAGTTCGCCGGCTGGGCGACACAAGCAGGCAGGATTTCCTTCGATGCCGGGGTCATCCATCGTCGCTACTCGCGCTTCTACACCGCCGAATATGCGCGCGATTATTTCGAAGCCTATGCAGGCATTTCCGGCCGCGATCTTGGGGTCCGGCTGTTCTATTCGCCCGATTTCGACAATCATGGGCGGTCTGCCGTCTATAGCGAGGTCAATGCCACATTGCTCTCCCGAGAGCGTTTCTCGCTGACCGCACATATTGGCGGCCTTGCTCCACCCAAAGAGCCGGGCGAAGATAGCCGCTCGGTTGAACTCGACTGGCGGCTTGGCCTTTCGCGACGGTTCGTGCCTTTCACTGCCAGCCTGGACCTGATCGGATCCAACGCCTATGGGGACGGCCGCGCGACCCACCACAAGGCCATGATTTCGATCAGCAGAGTCTTCTAGACCTCCGCGCAATGCCGCCCTTGGTCAGCGGCCTCGACGCCGATGCCATCAACATTGCACTATGCTGGCACGAGCACCTGACCGGCATGCCCGGGGGCCATGGCGTGAATGCCGGGGAGCACTGCCTCGGTCCACAGGTTCATGTTCCGGAAAGCCTCTTCGTCGCTCATCCGACCATAGCTGAAATAGGCGTTGAAATGGTCGCAGCCGAT
>CANJRZ010000084.1 GCA_947476735.1 Sphingomonadaceae bacterium | reverse complement strand
GGAGATCATCAGCTGGATGCGCGAGAACATGGAGCATCCGGTGCCGGCGCTGCTGCTCACCAACCGCGCCAATGACGAAGACATCGTCACCGGCCTCAATGCCGGCGCCGATGATTATGTGGTCAAGCCGGTCCAGCCGTCTGTGTTGCTGGCCCGCATCAATGCCATTCGCCGGCGAACCGGTGCGCGCGAAGCGACGGGCGCGAACGAGACCTATGGCCCCTATACGCTTCAACCCTCGCATCAGTCGGTAAAGGTCGGGGATGAAACAATCGTCCTGACCGCGAAAGAGTTCGAGTTGACAGCTACCTTGTTCCGCAATCTGCACCGGCCGCTGTCGCGCGCCTATCTGCTCGAAATGGTGTGGGGTCGGAACCCGGACCTGCTGACCCGCACGCTTGATGCGCATATTTCGCGCATCCGCGCCAAACTGGGGATCAGGCCCGCCCGCGGCTATCGCCTCGTTCCCGTGTACAGTTATGGCTATCGGCTCGAAGCCATCGAAACCGATTCCGGTGAAGGCTAAAACCATGAGCCGCTATCGCCCCATGCTGGCTCTGGCCGGTGCAATGGCCATCCTGTTCGGCAGCACCCTGGCCTCCGCACAACCCTCTAACGACCCGCCGCTGCGCTATCGGGTGCAGCCGGGTGACACGCTGATCTCGCTCAGCACCAAATATCTGACGCGCAAGGATGATTACCAGGCCATCCAGGCGCTCAACCGGATCGCTGATCCCTATCGCCTGCCGATCGGTTCTACACTGCTGATCCCGGAACGGCTGCTGCGCACAGAGCTGGTGTTGGGAGAGATTACGTCCTTCCGCGGTACGGTTATGGTCGATGGCCAGGCGGCGAAGCTCAAGATGCAGGTCCGCCAGGGCATGCAGATCGAAACGGCGGCCGATGCCTTCGTGACAGTTCAGTTTCCCGATGGCAGCGCCATTTCACTGCCCTCGCAGAGCCGTATTCGCATCGACCGGCTACGCCGCGTGCTGCTGACCGACGCGCTTGACCGTAACTTCCGGCTCCTGGCCGGCAAGACGCGATCAAGCGTCACACCTATGGCGAACCCGGACAGCAACTTCCGCGTGACAACGCCGTTGTCGGTGTCCGCGGTCCGCGGCACCGATTTCCGCGTCGGCTTCGACGAAGAGGCCGGACAGACCCAGACCGAGGTTGTCGGCGGCGAGGTCGGCGTCGCCCCCGACGAGGAACGGGAAGAAGTCGAAGTTACCCGCGGCTTTGGTGTGATCGCCACCAAGGATGGCGTCCAGCCACCGGTCAAGCTGCTTTCTCCGCCCGAACTCGCCTCACTGGCGCGTGGCGAGGGCAACGCTGTGGTCGTCGCTTACAAGGCAGTCGAGGGCGCTAAGACCTACCGCGTGCAGCTGGCAACCGATCTTGGCTTTCGCAACGTTATCGCCGATGCAACCACTGAAGAGCTCACTACCAGCTTTCCCGGTTTCGGCAGTACACCCTTCTTCGTCCGCCTTACCTCGATCGCCACGTCGGGGCTGGAAGGAGTACCGGGCACCTATGCATCAGGTCGGCGGGTCGATGCCCCCGATGGCAGCAGCGCCCAAGACGACCGATCGGGAACCGGAAGTGCGCCGCTTCAGACAAGCATGAACGGCGATGGCCGAACCATTCCAGCGCTCATCAGTACCCGCCCGACTCTACGCTGAATGGCTGGCAGTCGCGCTGATCGCGACACTGCTGGTCATCGCGCTGGTGCTTGGGCGATTCACCGAACGGCTCGACTATATCCTCTATGACAAAGCGTTGACCGCCTCAGAGCGGCCGCCGCCAGACGATATCGTCATCGTCGCGATCGACAATCGCAGCCTCCAGGCCATCGGGCGATGGCCCTGGCCGCGCCGGATCCACGCCAGAGCGCTTGACCAGCTCGCCAAGGCGGGGCCTCGCGCGGTCGGCTACGACGTACTCTTCGTGGAACCCACGCCTGATGACGCGCAGCTTGCCGCCGCGGTGAAGCGCAACCGCACCTATCTGCCGCTGGTGATCGACGTTCCCGGCCGCAATGGCGCCGCCTATGACATCGCCTTGCCCGCCGGTCCGCTTCTCCCGGCCGCATCCGGCATCGCCCAGGTCAATCTCCACTTCGACGGCGATCGGGTAATCCGCAAAGCCTATCTCGAAGAAGGAGGGGACGGCCACTCCTGGCTCCAGCTCGCCGCCATCATGGCGGGATTGACTGCGGGCGAAGTGGGCACATCAGGAAAACTCGGTCTGTGGCAGGAACGCCCCATCCTCATCCCTTATGGCGGCCGGGCGGGCCACATCCGGACCATTTCCTTCATCGATTTGCTCAACGGCCATGTGCCGCCACAGATCTTCGCCAATCGCCATGTCCTGATCGGAGCGACCGCGGACGGAATGGGCGACAGCTATCCTACGCCGACCTCTGGCACGACGAGCGTGATGGCCGGCGTCGAAATCCAGGCCCAACTGCTTGATGCGCTGCTGCGCGACAATGCGATCGCGCCCGCTCCCGATGCCTGGGTTCTGGCGCTGGCGGTGGGCGTGCTGTGGGTGTTATTGCTCGGCTTTCTTCGGCTCAATCCACGCGGCAACGCCAATCTGGCAGTCGGGCTGGCTGTCGCAATCCTGCTGCTTTGCTTCGGCCTGTTCCGCTTCGCTCAGATCTGGCTTCCGCCCGCGGCGGCATTGATCGGATTGCTCTTCGTCTATCCACTTTGGGGCTGGCGGCGTCTGCAGGCGATCAGCACCTACATGACCGACGAGCTGCGCCTGCTCCAGTCGGAAGGGGATGCTTTCCCCAGGCAGGAGCGCGCAGTGAGCAATCGCGAGGTGACGTTGCAGGCCACCCTGCTCGGACAGGCCATTGATCGGTTGCGCGATCTTCGGCGGTTCCTGTCCGATGCGCTCGGCCGCCTGCCTGACGCATTGTTCGTTACCAATCTTCACGGCGAAATCGCCCTCGCCAATGCCGAAGGTCGGCGGCTCGCGCAGCGGCTCGGGGCTCCGTCAGAGCGTGGCGCCGATATACGTCAGACACTTGGGCACTTCCGGGCAACCGAAGACGGCGAGCTGTCACCTTTCACAGCCGGGGCGCCCGACCAGGGCGGCGGTGAGGCGGCTACCGAGGATGGCGGCAGCTTTGATATCCGCTATGTCGCGCAGCGCGATGCGAGCGATGCACAGGTCGGCTGGATTGTCCGCATCGTCGATATCAGTCCGCTCAAACAGGCCGAACGCCATCGGGAGGAGGCGCTGCAGCTGCTCAGCCACGACATGCGTGCGCCGCAGTCGGCTATCCTGGCACTGCTGCGCGGCCCCGACGCGCGCGTTCCCAAGGTGGTCAGGACACGGATCGAGGGATTGGCCAAGCGGACCCTCGACCTTGCCGAGGATTTCGTCCAGCTCGCCCGCGCCGAAGCCAAGCCGCTGGACATCGAGCCGGTAGACCTCAACGACATCGCCATCGATGCCGCCGATGCGCTCTGGCCCGAAGCCCGATCGCGCAACATCATGGTTGATGTCGACGGGGTCGACGAGCCGCACATGGTGGAAGGCGACCGTCAGCTGCTTACCCGCGCGGTGATCAACCTGATCGGCAATGCGATCAAATATAGCGACGAGGGCAAGCGGATCGGTTGCAGCCTCTCCGTAGCCGGGGGACATGTTCGCCTCACCATTTCCGATCAGGGGGCCGGGATGAACGAAGAGCAGCTTTCAATGCTCTTCGCCCGATTCCAGCGCGGTTCACGCGAAGGTGTCGGCCTCGGGCTCGCTTTCGTCCGCACTGTAATCGATCGCCATGGTGGCACGATCGACTGCAAGAGCGCGCCCGGGAAGGGCTCCACCTTCACCATCGATCTGGTGAAAAGCGACGCCAACCCCTATGCCGACCTCTGATCCCTGGCGTCACAATTGAATTCCTAAGTCTTCTGCGCCACTCATCGGGCAAGACATTAGGGAATAGGCACATGACCGGAATCAGGCCGCTTGAGAACAAAATCGCAATCGTCACCGGCGGTGGTGCCTATATGGGTGAAGCGGTTGCGATGCGTTTCGGCGCAGCCGGCGCTGCAGTTGTGGTCGCCGACCCCGACATCGGCAATGCCCGCAATGTCGCCGCGGCTATCGAAGCGGCGGGAAGCAAGGCTCTTGCCATTGAGGTCGATACCAGGAATTCCGACAGCGTGGATGCAATGGTCAAGGCCGCGGTCGAATGGGGTGGCCGGATCGATTGCGTCCATCAAGGCCAATATACGATCGGCACGCTCAAGACCGTCGCCGAGACCAACAATGCCGAATGGCACGACACGGTCGACATGGACCTGCACGGACCCTTCTATCTCTGTCGCGCGGTCGCCCCGCACTTGATCAGGCAAGGTTCTGGCTCGATCATTCTTACCACCTCCGGCCGCGGCATCTACGGCTCGAAGGATTTCGGTGCGTACGGCACCAGCATGGCCGGCATCACAGGCCTGATGAAGACGCTCCAGTGGGAGCTGGGCGAGCACGGCATCACTATCAACTGCTTCGTCCCCGGCTTCGTGCTGCACGAGCGGGTGATCAAGGTGATGGGCGAAGAGAAAGTCGAAGCGATCAGACTGGCCGCACCTCACAAGCGGCTGCCGACCTGCGAGGATGTTGCCTCCTTCGTCCTTTATCTGTGTACCGAGGGGAAATGGATCACCGGCCAGGTGCACATGCTGTCTACCTATACCGAGTAACTCTCTCCTGCACCTCCTTATGCGGCCCTCCCTTCCGGGAGGGGAATAAGGAGTATCACCCCCGCGCCATCGGGTTCGGCGTCGGCTCATCCACCTTGCTCAGCACATTGTGATCTGTGTGATGAAAGGGCTCGCCCTGCCCTTTGATCATCAGCACCGTATCCTCCTCATAACCCCAGCTTCCATCGTCGTTGATCGTGACCGTGATGGTGAAGCTGTCGGTGCGGAAAGCGTGCTCGAGAAAGGGGTTCGAGCATATTCCATATTCGGTCGTACCGCGCCGCGCCTCGAGGGTGAATCGCTTTGCATCGGGCGCGGCCTTCCCAAACGCCATCGCGATCTGGCCACGCGGTATGGCAAGCGTGTGGATCACCGTGCCGGTCGCCGGCTCCCATAACCAGTAGCCGACCTGGTCATGATAGGTCTTGGTCAGTCCGGGCTTGGTGACATGGGTGTGATACCGTAGACCGTAGAGGAGCTGAGGTCCGTTGGTTTGCGGATCAATCGGCTGCAGTTCGATCCGCTCGACATAATCCTGGCTGCGTGGCCCGTCCGCTTTGGGCTTCACGTCGACACCCTTCGTGCCCTCCCATATCCCTGCCATGCTGGTCAGCGGGCCGAGATTGACCAGTGTGTTCGGGTCGACCTTGGGCTCAGTGTAGATGTCTGTTGGATAGTCGGCCAAGATTTCCCCCGTAAATCAAATCTTGTGGAGCAACGAGCCTAACCAAAGCAGTGGGCCAATGCGAGCCTCGCTCGATCCCAAATTCACTTGGCCGACCTGTGGCGCCCCCTTCCCGACGGCGTCATGCGCCAGGAAGGTACCTCAATGATGAAACCCATGTGCTTCGCGGCTTCTGCCGCAGCAATATCCTTGATGACACCGGTTGCGGCGGAGGCAAGCGACAAGGGCTGGTCCAACGCCAGTAATGTCGCGCGAGATATACTGATCGGCGCCGCTCTAGCCGCACCCGCCGTGCAACAGGACTGGAATGGCGATCTCCAGGCTGGTGCCAGCATCGTTGCAGCCGGCGGCCTGGCCTACGGATTGAAACACGTGTTCCCCGAACAAAGACCCGATCATAGCGACCGACGCAGCTTTCCCTCGGCCCATAGCGCCGAAGCTTTTGCGGCAGTCGCCATGTTGGAAAATCGCTATGGCTGGAAAGCAGGTCTTCCGGCGCTCGCAGCGGCGAGCTTCGTCGCAATTGCCCGGGTGGAAGCCAGGAAACATCATTGGTATGACTGCCTGGCGGGTGCCGCGATAGGCAGTGCAAGTGGGCTTCTGATCAGCACAAAACGCGACGAACGCGTCCAGCTACTACCCTGGGCCGACAGCGGCGGCGGCGGCATGTCTCTCGCAATGCGCTTCTAGCCCAACACGTCTCGGCCTCGGCGCTTTTTCAGCCCTTAGTTACTAGCGCCCTGTAGGAGGGATCATTCTTGTCCCTCGTTCCCCGCAGCAGCGCGTCGGGCGCCCAGCTTTTCGCAGCCGGTTCAATCCGGTCGGTATCGACAATCACGGTGCGGTGAAGGAAACGCCACTCTCCGTTGCGGCGTTCCATCTTGTCGACATAGCGGGCATTCCCGGTTTCGTCGCGGTCGGGCTCGCCATCCCGGCCGATGACGCGATGATAGGCGCGGGCATAGGTTTCCGCCCAGGCCGTGTCGCCATCGACCTCGACCAGCTGGTTGCCGGTGAAATGCGTGGTCGAACGGAAATGGAGCGTTCCCTGGATGCAATATTCGATGAACCCGTCGACGCCGCCGACATAGCCTCCCTCGAACTCGCCATGATCGTCGATCGCGTCCGGATGATAACAGGAGCGCAGCAGCTCCCAATCGCGCCGGTCGACCGCGCGGCAATAGCGCAGGTGCACCTTCTTGATCGCCGCTTCGTCGAGCAGTCGTTGCAAAGCCTCTTCCATCAGTGCTTCCCTCCGTTGAAACGATCCATATTGCCGATTCCTTCGAGGAATGCGGCACTGTCGTTGAGCCGGGGATAAGGCTCCGGTGGCACAGGGCGACCGAGGAAATTGCAGAGCGGTTCCCAACCATCGCCAGGCTTGTAAACCAGCAGCTTGTCGTCGGGGATCGCTGCGATCACCTCCGCATTGTGCCGTTCATAGACCTCGATGCAGCGGTCGCGGTCGTTGATCTTGCCGTCGAACAACCGCCAGATCGTATGCCACAGCATGTCCTTCATCTCGGGCGGGAGCATCGCGACGAGTTGCTCGCTGAAAATCGTCTTCTGGGTGCTCTCGAACCATGCTTCAGCGCTGTCACGCACCGACAAGATCACCTTGGCATTGGGATAATAGCCGATCAGCGATCGCCAGAAGGTCGCCGCCGGCCAGTCCACCGTCGCGCCGAAATCGGCGAAGATGCCATGCCAGTCAGGATTTTCCGCCTGCGCGGCGACTTCCCAAAGGCCAAAATGGCCTGCAGGTCCCGCCTCCATCATATGGTAGCAGCGCCCGAAGCCCAGCATCTCCAGCGCATGCTTGAGCGACAGCGTTCCCGTGCGGCCGAAACCCGCACCGATCACCTTGATCGTCATCGCCCCTTCTCCGGCAACGCGAAGACCATGATCGTCTTGGCGCCGTTCGACGGCGGATGCTCGGGGGTCATCGGCGTCTGGAAGGCGTCTACCGCGCTGCCGCCTCCAGTGACGATGCCGACATATTGGACGTCATCGGCCATATAGCTGAACGGATAGGCATTCGGTGTCGCAGGTAGCAGCGTCTGCCACAGCGTATCGCCCGAACGATGATCGACGGCGCGGAACCCCCGATCACGGCCGCCTTCGAACACCAGCCCGCCAGCGGTCGTCAGCACTGCGCTCGACTGAGGCGCCCGCCGCCGCTTCACCCAGGCCAGCTTGCCATTGGCGACATCGATCGCCGCAAGCCAGCCATGATTGCCATCGCTGTTGGGCGGGCGACGGCGGACGATCATCATCTCGCCATAGGCGCCATCATCCGCCGGATCGGACCGCGAGAAATCCATGCAGTTCGGCGTTACGGGCACATAAAGCTGACGCGTTTCCGGATCATAGGCGGTTGTCATCCAGTTGCGGATGCCGATGGTCGACGGGCAGACCAGCTTCGGCTGCCCGATCTGGGGAAGCAGCTTTGCGTTGTGCGTCTTGCGTCCGGTCTTCGGATCGATCGCCACGACCGTATTCTGAACACCCAAGTCGCGCGACCACAGATATTTGCCGGTCTTGGCATCGAGTGCCTCGAAGATTCCGGTCTTACCGCCGGTGATGACGAGGCGGCGACCGTCGATCGTTACCAGCGTCCGCTCGAACGACCAGTCGAGATCCCAGACCTCGGTTGCTTCATGCTGGTAATACCAGACGAGCTTGCCGGTATCCGGATCGAGCGCGAGGGTCGAATTGGTGAACAGCGCGTCCTTCGACTTGCCCTTGCCCACCTGCCGGTCGAGCAGGCTCGAAATGGTGTAGGTCTGCGCCACACCGACGATGAACAGGTTGAGATCGGCGTCATAGCTGCCGGTATTCCACACCGATCCTCCGAAGCGGCGCTCGAGGGGAGCGCCATTCCAGCTATCGCCCTCTCGCGTTCCGGGGCGCCCGATCGTCCAGAAACGCCAGGCCTCCTCACCCGTCTTCGCGTCAAGCGCCACGATATAGCACCCGCCAGGAAGTTCGCTGCCCTGGCAGCCCGAAACACCCTGGATCACCTTGCCACGAACGACGATCGGAGCGGCGGTGAGCTGGAGCATGTCCTCGGGCTTGCCGATCACATGATCCCAGAGGAGCTTTCCGGTCTTCGCATCGAGTGCGAGGACATGATTGTCGACCGTGGGTACATAGACCGCATCGCCATAAAGAGCGATGCTGCGCGGCTGGCTCGAAGGAACCCGGGTCGTCGTGGCAGGCCTCGAGAAACGCCAGATATTATCGCCGTTGCGCGCATCGAGCGCCTGGACCGTGCCGTTGCTATGGATGAACATCACGCCGTCATGGACCAACGGAGCGATCCCATTGGTACCGGAAGACAGCGACAGGCTCCATGCCAGACCGAGCTTGTTCACATTGGCGCCATCGACCTGCCTCAGCGGGCTGAATCCCTGCGTCGCCTGATTGCCGCGCCAGTTCAGCCAATCCGCGTCGGCAGGGGCCGCCAGCATCTTGTCATCGACCGGGCGGACTGCGGCGATCAGCGCACTGCGCGCATCCATCGTGGCTTGATAGGCAGAATCCTGATCCTCGATCACCGTGGGCATGACATAACCACCCGGTTCGGCGTTCTTGCGGACCATGTCGACAATCGAGACCCCGGTGCCCCGTCCCGCTTCCAGCACATAATTCGCAACGGCGGTCGCACTCGCATCGTCAAGCGACCCCGGATTGTTGAGCGGCATCGCCTGCCGGATATAGGCAGCGAGTTCGGAGGACGGACCCTTGGTCCATTTGACCCTGAAGGCAGCGCCCTTGAGCACCGGTCCGACCGCCGGCCCGCTCGATCCGCTGAGCTTGAGTCCGTGACATCCGGCGCATTGGTCGCGATAGACCTGTTCGCCTGCGGGGCCCGGCTCGCTGGCCGACGACAGCGCTGCGCCGCCACCGGCAATCGCCAACCCAAGGGCAATTGCTGCCCCGATCTTCACGACTCGCATCGTTCCTCCCCCATCCCCGACATTGCGGATTTTCGAGCCATGCGCGGGCACGCGCCCAAGCTCAAGTATTTCCTAGCGCGCATCCTCGAGGATCATCGCGGCGGCCTTTTCGCCGATCATGATGCACGGCGCATTGGTATTGCCTGCCGGTATGGTCGGCATGATCGAGGCATCGGCGATCCGCAGCCCCTCCATCCCCCGTACGCGCAGCCGCGGATCGACCGCGCAGGTGTCGTCGGCTCCCATCCGGCATGATCCGACCGGGTGGAGATTGGGCCCTCCCGTAGCACGCAGGAATGCCACGATCTCGTCATCGGTTTTACTGCGGTCACCGGGAACGATCTCACGCTCAATATAGGGTGCGAACGCTGGCTGGCTGGTGATCTTGCGGGCGATCTTGATCCCCGCAACCATCGCGTCGATGTCGTGCTGGGTCGACATGAAATGCTGGTAGATCGCAGGATCGGCCAGCGGATCGGGCGACTTGAGGCGAACCGAGCCTCTGCTATCCGGATTGAGGTGAACGACATTCAGCGAGAAGCCGGGGTGTTTGTGAGGTTGCAGTCCCGCCTTGGTCCGCGAACCGACGCTCCAGTTGGTGACATTGAACTGAATATCTGGCCTTTCCAGCCGCGGGTCGGTCCGGGTCAGAATTCCGGCGTGGATCCCGTTGTCGGCAAGCATGCCGCGTTTGAACAGGACATATTGAATGCCCGCCTTCCACCGGCCGAACCTTGTCCTGGCCATGTCGTTGATCGTGATCGGTCGGGTGCAATGATACATGGTTGCAGCGGAGAAATGATCGACCATGTTGGCGCCGACCTGCGGCAGATCGCGTACTACGTCGATGCCGTGGTCGCGCAGGTGCTCGCCCGGCCCGATCCCCGAATATTGCAGCATATGGGGTGATCCTACGGCACCACCCGACAGAACGATCTCCCCGCGGACTTTTACTGTTTTGAGCCCTGACGGCGTCCGGTATTCCACGCCGACCGCTCTGCCCTGATCGAACAGCAGCCGGGTGAGATGCGCCATGGTCTCGATCTTGAGCGTCTTGCGATTGCGCGCCGGGTAGAGAAAGGCCCGCGCGCTGCTCCAGCGGCGTTTGCCGCGGATCGTCGTCTGATAATATCCGGCACCTTCCTGCTGCACGCCGTTAAAATCCGGTGTGAAGGGAATACCCGCCTGCTGCGCCGCGGCCACCGCCGCTTCCCCGATAGCCGATCGGATCCGCTGGTCGGTGACGACCAACGGTCCGCCAACGCCGTGGAACTCGTCCGCACCGCGCTCCTGATCCTCCGATTTTCGGAAATAGGGCAGGACATCGTCATAGCCCCAGCCGACGCAGCCCTTCTGCCGCCACAGATCATAGTCGCGCGGATGTCCGCGCATATAGACCATGCCATTGATCGCACTGCTGCCGCCAAGCACCTTGCCCCGCGGCATATAGTTGCGGCGATTGCGCAGGTTGGGTTCGGGCTCGGTCTCGAACATCCAGTTCACCTTCGGATCGGTGAACAGCATCGGGAAACCGAGCGGCACATGGATCCAGAAAGCCTTGTCCTCTGGGCCGGCTTCGAGCAGCAGCACGCTGTAGCGTCCATCCTCGCTCAACCTGCCCGCAACTGCGCAGCCGGCTGAACCTGCGCCCACCACGACAAAATCGAACACGTCGGCCGCTTCCGCCATATCGCCCCTCCCCACTTTCGATGATCGGTTCAGCAGACCGTCTGATGTTCTTCGGTGATGCATGTCCGTACCGAGCTCTGGATGCGAAACTGATCTGCATCCGCCTGGACCAGCTTCACCAGCTCCGCCGTGCCTGCCGCCGCAAACATGGCATTCATCGTCGCACGATCCTTCACCCAGATTTCGGTGATCACATCAAAGTCGTGATCCGGGGTCATGTCGTCGTTGAAATCGAAATTCTTCGAGAAGCTGATCGGGTCGCTCCAGTCGGGGTAGCTGCGGCGATAATCCAGCATGTAGGAACCTGTGTGCTTCATGATCAGCGGGACGTGGCTGTTCTCATAATAATCGATCAGTTGCTCGCGGCTGAGTCCCTCCTTCTTCTTCATGAAGATGACGATCTTGATCATGTTTCTCTCCCGGCCCCCGTTCGCGTCATCGTGTCGGCCCTGACGCGGCAAATCAAGCCGGCCCGGCGTGGGGGTGATAGCGAAGCCGAACAATATCGGGAGAGATGTCCATGAAGATCGGGGCCTGCGGCAACATCACCTGGATGGGCCCTCCGGTCGTCGAGGTCGCCCGAGCGGCTGAGCAACTCGGCTTCGAATCGCTGTTCATGGGCGAGCATATCGTCATCCCGGTCAGTGCCGAGCGGGTCCGCCGCCACGGTGCGGAACTGCCACCCAATTACAAGCATATGCCCAGCCCTTTCATCTCGCTCACGGCTGCCGCCGTGGTGACGAGCAAGCTGAAGCTCGGGACCAATGTGTCGCTGCTCCCGCAGCACGATCCCCTCGTGCTGGCCAAGGATCTCGCAACGCTCGACCGGATCTCAAACGGGCGGCTGATCCTCGGTGTCGGCACCGGCTGGATCGAGGACGAGTCGACGGTCATGGGAGTAGACTTCAGCCGCAAATGGGCCCGAACGATGGAGCATATCGCTGCGCTCAAGGCGCTCTGGACCCAGGATCAGGCAAGCTATTCGGGTGAGTTCATCTCCTTCCCACCGGTCTACAGTTATCCCAAGCCGCTCCAGCAGCCGCATGTCCCGATCCTGATCGGCGCGGGCAATCCCAACACGCCCAAGCTGGACAAGACGCTGCGACGGGTTGCCGAAGCGGGCGACGGCTGGCTACCCGCGATGTTCCCGCCGGCGGGCATGAAAGAGCATCTCGCGACGATCCGTCAGCATTGTGACGACCTCGGCCGCGATTTCTCAAAGCTCGACATTACCGTGATCGTGCCGGCAGCAACCCTTGGCGTCGGCGAAGCCTTCGCATCGATGGGGGCGATGGACAAATCATCGCAGGACGCGCGACGTCTGATCGACGCATATGAGGACGCAGGCGTGACACGGATCATCGTCGGGCTCGTCGACTATGACGAAACGTCAGGGCTCCGTCACCTCGAGCGGGCAGCGAAGGGGTTAGGGCTGAGCTAGCGGCAAGTGTCAGCCGCCAGCGGCGGTACCGGACAGCCGTCGAGCAAGTCGTTTCGGAATCCCGCGCTCAGAATTGCTTGCAGTTACTGTATTGTATATCTAATACAGTAACTGCTTCTGCAGGCAGCGGGGCTGGACTCCTTCAGGCACAGGCTCGGAAAATATGATCAGGCGAACGACCCTGGCGGTGCTGCACCCCATTTTGCAAGTGAAGCAATGGTGGCCTGCCCGACTGGTCATCTATCTCGGCGCGTTGTTGCTGATCGCTTCGCTCACCAAATTGGTGACCAATCCGTTCATCCCCACCGCTCCCTCGCCGATGCACGAGGCACTCGCGACCATAAGAAACGTCGTGCAGGCCATCGTCATGATCGCCGCATATTCCCTTCTCGTGAAACGGATTGAGTGCCGCCAGGCTTCGGAAATCGACCTTGCCCATGCTGCAAAACTATTGCTCGGTGGCGCGCTCATCGGAGCGTTCATGGTTGTTTTGAGTATTGCAATCCTGCTCGGACTCGGCGTCGCTCGCTTCCAAAGCGGGACAGGATTCGAGGGTGTCGCGATAGCCGCGCTGAAACCGTCCGTTATCGGGACCTTGGAGGAGCTGCTTTTCCGGGTCATCCTGTTCCGCATCCTCCAGCATATGGGAGGAACGCTGGCGGCTGTCCTTGTTTCTGCGAGCCTTTTCGGACTGGCCCATGCCGGAAACCCCGGAGCCACACCTCTGGCGATGGCCTTTTTGTCGATCGAATTGGGCGTGTTTCTCGCTCTGGTTTATGTCGTGACCCGGAGCCTTTGGATGATTGCTGCGATCCACATGAGTTGG
>CANJRZ010000083.1 GCA_947476735.1 Sphingomonadaceae bacterium | reverse complement strand
TGAAGAATATGGCGGGATCCATCATCGACGAAAGTCACGCCGAAGCGGGTGCAACAGCCCTCCCGCCCCGTTTCGACGCTGCTTATTATCTCGCCGCCAATCCCGATCTCGCGCTCGCCGCCGATGCCGTCGAGGACCATTATGCGCGGACCGGACGGGCCGAGGGACGGGTGGCCTCGCCACTTGCGCTGCGCGAGAATCTCGTCGCGCTGATTGACGACGGCCGTTCGGTCCTGGAGATCGGGCCGTTCTGCGATCCGCTGCTGCGCGGCCCCCATATTGCCTATCTTGATGTCCTCGACGCCGAGCAGCTCCGCGCCCGGGCCGTCAAGATTGGCAAGGATCCGGCGCGTTGTCCGGCATGGATCGACTATGTCGGCGGGCTCGAACAGATCGGCCGCCGGTTCGACGCCGTGGTCAGCAGCCATGCGATCGAGCATAACCCCGATCTGGTTCACCACCTCACCCAGGTGGAGCGCATCCTGGCGCCGGATGGACTGTTCTGTCTGATCATTCCCGACAAGCGTTACTGCTTCGATCATTATATCGCCGAAAGCACGATCGCCCAGGTCTTGCAGGCGCACCGTGAGCAGCGCCGGTCCCACAATCTCGCGAGCGTGATCGAGCATATTGCACTGACGACGCATAACAGCCCGCTACGGCATTGGGTCGGTGATCATGGGCCAGCGCTGCCTCCCGATCGCGCGGAACGGGTCCGCAACGCCATCGCATCCTATGATGCCAACAAGTCGAGCTACATCGACGTCCACGCCTGGTATTTTACACCCGACAGCTTCGCGGTGATCATCGAGACGTTAGGAGCTCTCGGCCTAACCGGCTTCGAAATCGCCGGCCTGTACGACAGCGCGCGTGATCGAAACGAATTTTGCGCGGTACTGCGCCTCGCTCCGGCGGCGCGAGATCGTGCGATCAAGCGCGCGGCAGGGCACGACATCGTTGTTTTGCAGACGGCGGACGCTGATCGTTATGCGCCCATGCTGGCGGCCACCGCGCCCAATGTGAGGGAATATTGCCGCCGCCACGGCCTCGCATATGAGAGCTTCGTCGGCATCAGGCGCGGCTTCCACCCCTGGCAGGCGACTTTCAACCGGATCCCAATGCTGGTTGATCTGGTCGAGCGCGGATTTCCAGGCTGGGCGCTCTATCTTGATGCCGACGCGTGGATTCAGGATCTCGACTTCGACCTCGCCGCCTATCTTGCCGACAAGGACGATCGCGCCGCGATTTTGGCAGCAAGCGGGGTAACCACCGCCGCCTGGGACGTGAATGCCGGCGTCGCTTTGATCAACCTCGGCCATCCGCTCGGCAGAAAACTGGTGGAGCAATGGGCGGCTGGCCTGGCGGCGCATAGCGACGAGGATCTTCGCACCGGCGAGATCTGGTTCGACGAAGGCAATGATCAGGATCTGCTCCATCAGATTTTGCGGCGCGACACGGCGATCGCCGATGCCGTATTGATCGAGCAGATAGCCTTCATCAACGGGCCCTATGCCCGCTTCATTCGTCAGCAACTCCGCACCCTCTCGCCGAGCTTCGAAGCCCGTCTTGACGCCATTTCAAAGGCGGTGTCCGATGTCTTCCGCGCCGATGGCCGGATCGTTCCGGCGCGCCGCTCGGATGAAGAGGAGCGCTGGGCCGCGCGTTTGGCGCACGGCAATGCCGCGCAGCCTTCGCTCGTCGAAGCGCCCAAAGCGGCGGCGCTTGCCGAACTCGCGTCGGCGATCTGCAGCGGCTGGTCCGCCGGTGCGCATCGCGATGCCGACACAGCCTCATTCGCCGATACCCTCGATCGCGGCGACGCTTCGCTAGTCGCGGCTGAGCTGGCGGCGCTGGGACGTTCGCCGATCGCGCGGGGAATGCTCGGTGGGGACCGCCAGCATCAGCGCGCGCAAAGCCACCAGTTCGCCGATCGGCTTGCCCGCTGGACCTATGACAAGCTGCTGTCGCTCGCCGAAGCCGTCGGCGCGCTTCCGCTCGAGAATCCCGAGAACGGTCCCTGGGGTGCGAGCCCGCGGATCGAGCCTGCCGAGCTGTTCGGTTCGGTTTCCCGGGCGCTCGACGCCGATCTTTCCCCGCCTGCGCATATCGGTGGCTATCTCGGTATCACGGTGGGCGAAGGGATCGTCCTGCATTTGCGGATGCTCGACGCGATCCATGCCGCCTGGCGCTTGCGGCAGCTCGCCGAAAGTCTCGCCCTCGGCTCCGACGCGCGGATCGCTGAGATTGGTGCGGGCTCGGGTCTTACCGCCTTCTATGCCGCCCGGCTCGGGTTGAGGAACTATCACCTCTGCGACCGGCCAGCGATGAGCGCTGTCCAGGCCTATGTGCTGAAGGGTGCGGGGCTCGACATATCGCTGCCGGGCGAACCATCGAAAAGCATGGCGATCCTCGACATCCGGGACTTCGGGGCCATGGAGGCGGGGTCAATCGACCTGCTGTTCAATATGGATTCGCTGCCGGCCATCGGGCGTGGTGAAGCGATCGCCCATCTTGCCGAGGCCCGGCGGCTTGGCATCGGTCATCTGCTCAGCATCAACCAGGAAGCCAGGCTTCCCGACCAGAACCCGGTTGCTGACCTGGTCGCTCTGGCCGGCGGCTATCGCCTCTTTTCGCGTCACCGCCACTGGATGCGCGCCGGCTATGTCGAGGAGTTGTATCGAATCGGATCGTCCCCGAGATAGGAAGAGGAAACCAGCAGCGTCGCAGGAAGCGGCCGCCCATCTCCATCCGGACAATGCGGTCGCGCCGGAGCCGCCTGATCTCGCCGAGGCGCGCGGCCCGGCTTGCTTGACACATCCGATCGGATCGGCTGGAGAGGCCGGTCTTGAGCGGTTGCGGACGACCCGACGAAAATCAGAAGGCAGGATTGATGAGCTTCTCACGGAAACGAATTCTAGTGTCAGGAGGCGCCGGCTTCCTGGGGTCACATCTCTGCACGCGATTGGTCGAGGATGGCCACGACGTCCTGTCCGTCGATAACTACTTCACCGGACGCAAGGAGAATGTCGCGCATCTTCTGGCGAACCCCAGATTCGAAGCGATGCGGCATGACGTGACCTTTCCGCTGTTTGTCGAGGTCGACGAGATATACAATCTTGCCTGCCCGGCATCGCCCATTCATTACCAGTTCGATCCCGTCCAGACCACCAAGACGAGTGTCGTCGGCGCAATCAACATGCTTGGATTGGCAAAGCGCGTAAAAGCGAAAATCTTTCAGGCCAGCACGAGTGAAGTCTACGGCGATCCCGAGGTGCACCCGCAATCGGAGGAGTATCGCGGCAACGTCAACCCACTCGGTCCACGGGCCTGTTATGATGAAGGCAAGCGAGCAGCAGAGACGCTGTTCTTCGATTATCATCGCCAGCACGGCGTCCGGATCAAGATTGCCCGCATCTTCAACACCTATGGTCCCCGGATGCACCCCGAGGACGGAAGGGTGGTCTCCAACTTCATCATGCAGGCTCTGACCGGGCAGCCGATCACACTATATGGGACCGGTTCGCAGACCCGCGCCTTTTGTTATGTGGATGATCTGGTTGAGGGCTTCATCCGGTTGATGGCCACCGGTGATGATGTCACTGGCCCGGTCAATCTGGGGAACCCCCACGAGATTTCCGTTCGCGAACTGGCCGAGCGGGTCATAAAGCTGACCGGTTCGAAGTCTGAAATTGTGTTCGCCCCGTTGCCGCAGGACGATCCGACCCAGCGCTGTCCGGATATTGGTCTGGCGCGCCGCATCTTGGGATGGGAACCGCTCGTGCCGCTGGAAGACGGACTTAAGCAGGCGATCCAATATTTTGAGAATGTTGTTCGGACGCGGTCCTGAGCTCTGAAACGATGTCGGAGACGCTGGATCCTGAATTACGTGATATCGTGACAGTGGTGCCGCGAGATGGCTTGTCGGCGATGGCCGGCATCCATGTAAATCCGGATCTGACGATCGTTGCTCGAAGTGGCGCGGGATATGCCGATTTTCGTTATTTTGTGAGCGGGTGGCCGGCGCAGCCGCACACGCGTGTGATCAGCACGCTTGTCTATCTCGAGCATTTGCGTGGCATGTTGATCAAAGGCGATTTGTCGCTCCGGAACGACGAGCAAATCGTCTTCCAGCTCGAGGACAATCCGGTGGATGTCGACAGCGTGTCGTGGGAAGCCCGGAAGGGCTGGCAGAATGTTCGCCTCATACCCGACCTCTATTACTTCATGGCAAGGGGATATGAGGACTTCACTCCCGCACTGGAGCCTTGGGAAGATCGGCGGCGGTCGCTCGTCTGGCGCGGGTCGTCCACCGGGTTGTTCTGGCAGACGCTGAACATGCTCGACGACCTACCGCGCTATCGGATGTGCAAATTTGCCGCTCGGTTGGGAGCCGGGGCGGATGTGGCTCTAACGGATCTGGTGCAGGCTGCTAACCCGCAGGAAGCCGAACTGATTCGTGAAAGGGTCTCGCGGGAAGGCCTGCTGAAGCCGTTTATTCCGATGATCGAAATGGCAAGGCATCGGTTCATTCTCGACATCGACGGCAATTCCAACAGCTGGAACTTCATGCAGAAGCTTCGCCTGGGCTGCTGTGTGCTGCGGGTGGAGAGTCAGTGGCACCAGTGGTTCGCGGATCGGCTGATCGCCTGGAAGCATTATGTGCCCGTTGCAGCGGATCTATCGGACTTGGTAGAACGCGCCGAATGGTGTTTTGCTCATCCGATGGAATGCTCGGCTATCGCCAGGCGAGGAGCAAGTTTCGCTTTTGACATGAAGTTTGCGGACGAAATGTCACATGCGGCGCTCGTCGCCTTCGCGGCTCCGGGGGTGATCGACGACCATTCGGATAAGCGCACTGATCGAGCTGAGGCCATCGTTCAAGGAGAAGAATAACAATGCCTGCCCTTCAGAAGATGGTAGTCGACTGCCTTTACGACAGAGACCCATGGCAGGGCTTCGTCCCTGATGCATCCGCGGTGTTGCAGGGCTGGAACGGCGATCACGGCTCGCTTTCCAGATTGATGACCACGCCCGGTTCCAAGCTCGTGGTGGACGTCGGCGTGTGGAAAGGCCAATCGACGATCCGCATGGCGAGCGCGATGCGGGACGCGGGCATCGACGGCTGCGTCATCGCGGTCGATACCTTTCTCGGTTCGCCCGAACATTGGGCCGATACCAGCCTGTTCCAGCGGCATTGGGGCATGCCCGACCTGTACCGGACTTTCATGAGCAACGTCTGCGCCGCCGGTGTCCGGGATTATGTTGTACCGATGCCGCAGACCTCCGTCACTGCCGCCATGATCCTCGCCCGCGCAGGTCTGTCGCCGTCAGTGGTTCACGTCGATGCGGCGCACGAATATCGCGAAGTGCTTCGGGACGCCCAGGAATATTGGTCGATCCTGGCACCCGGCGGGTACCTGATCGGCGACGATTACGACCAGTCCTGGCCGGGTGTGATTCAGGCAGCCGGCGAGTTTTCCGCACAGGTCTGTCGACCTTTGACGATCGAGCTTCCGAAATGGATTCTTCAGAAGGCTTGAAGGCTTTTTTGATCCGTTCGCCCGGTCGTCTAAAGCGAATGTTCGCGAACGCCCGCAACCAGCAGCCATCCGATGCCATAGGCAATCAGCAGCGACAGGAACATAGTCAGGACGACCCTGCTCCGCTTCGGATATTCCGACTTCACAGGCATATTGGGGTCGACCACCCGGGTGATGTAGAGTTGCTGCTTCGTCGCCTCGTCGCGCGCCTTTTCGAGGCGGGCGGCAGCGACTTCATAACGCTTTGCGGCGAATTCCTGCCGAATCTGCAGCTCCTGATAGCTGCCGAGCCGCGCCGCGATTGCGCCGCCGCCGCTGGTTAGCCGACCGCGCTGCCCGGCCACCTGTCCTTCAAGCGCGCGGACACGCGCCGCTGTGGCAACATATTGGGGGCTGTTCGGCGAAATGATGCCCTGCATCGCGCCGAGCTGCGCGCGAGCGGCGGTCAGTTGTCCTTCTAGCGAGCTGACGAGACCGATCTGCGCCTTGCCCGAGCCTTCGGGATCGAGATCGCCGCGATTCTGCCGGAACGCGGTCAGTCGGCCCTGGATGTCAATGAGCGCGGTTTCGGCTTCGCCGATCTGGCGGCGTGCGGTGGCAAGCGAGTCGGCCTGGCTGCGCCGATTGATCATGTTGACCCGTTCTTCGCCGAGCTTGAGCAGCTCATTGATGATCGCATAGCTGTCAGCGGGCCGGAAAGAGCGGACCTTCAGCGAGGTGATGCCGCTCTCCTCGAAGTTCACGTCGACATGGTCGCGATAATAGCGCAGCAGCATTTCCGGCGTCGGCTCGGCGAACCAGAGCCGCGTAGCGAGGTCCGCCTCGGACCGACGGAAGCGCTCGACGAGATTGAGCCGCTTGTTGACGATGTCGACCGCTTGCTGCGAATTCAGGAAATCGTTGACGCTCATTGCGTCGCTGCGGGACTGGGACGTTCCGCCGGCCATGCCCAGGAACTGGCTGAGGCCGCTGCTCGGCGTGGGTGAATTGTCCCCGGTGCGAACGACGAAATGCGCCTCCGACTGATACTGGTCGGCCGCGACCACATAATAATAGAGCGCGACCAGCAGCGTGGGCAACAGGACGATGAACAGGAACCATCTGTTCCGACGCGCCCAGCCGAGGGCATCGGATGACCAATCGGTCCCGTCGGTGCTGTTCTGCGAAGGTTGCGGTTTGATGATCCCGTGCATCGATTGTCCCATTAGGCCTGATCTGGCCCTGTCTACTACAAGTGAATACGATTGCGAATCCGGCGAACGCCGAACAGGCCGGTGTAGGTTAGAAGGGCGCACCAGGCGGAAACATAGCCGGGAAAAAGATGCTTGTCCGAAGCGCTCTCAAACATCCCATAGCGGGCATATTCGAACAGACCAGCCATGGGGTTCCAGTCGAAGATGCCCTGCAGCCAGGGGGTCAGCCACTCGGTCGCAACAAAAGCGCCAGACAGCGGCATCATCAAATAGGTCATCGGATGGACAAGTCGTTGCAAGGTCGGCCGATCCAGGGTGAAGGCGGTAATGTTCAATCCCACAGCGAACGATATCCAGATCATCCAGCCGATGCCGGCAAAAAGATAGAGCGGCCGCGCCGGCATCGATCCATAGCCGAGCAATATGGCCAGTCCCATCAATATGCACAGCGAACAGAAGCAGCCGGCGGCCTCGATCACCAATCGTGCAATGGACAGGTTCGTCACGGAAATCATGCGGTGATACATCAGCGGCATGTTGCTCTCGAGCAGGCTCTCCGATCTGTTGACCACCCCGCGAAAGATGATGAACACGCAGTAGCCGAGCAGCGACATGGGTACCGGCGGAATCGACGACCCGAAACGAGCCGGCTGAAAAGCATGCAGCGCACCGATTACCGTCGCCAGCAGGAGCGGTTCGCCGATCAGCCAGAGATAGCCGATATTGTTGCGGCCAAAGCGCGTGTGAAGTTCGCGCATCACCAGCGCGCCGACCACGTCGAGCTGCAGGGTGAGGCTCCGGTAGAAACTGTCGTTGGATGGCTGGGTCGCCATCAGCTTGCCTCCTCGCGCATATCGATCTCGCGGATCAGATTCAGCAGGACGGCCATATGATCGAGCCAGCCAGGAGCTGTCCACTGGCGCAGCCGTTCAAGCTGAGCTTCGCGCATGCCCGGCTGTGACCCGCAATAATCCATGATCGCCCTGATCCACTCCGGCCCGTCCAAAGGATCGATGAAGTCGGGGACGCTGCCCCCGGCTTCGCGCAATGCCGGAAGATCGCTGCATATCACCGGGGTGCCGCTGTGCAGCGCCTCGGTCAGCGGCATTCCGAATCCTTCCGCGAAGGAAGGGCATAGCAGCGCGCGGGCCTGCCGCAAGAGCATGCTCAGCCGGGCATCGGAAAGTCCGGAGAATTCGTGGACATGGCTCCCGATCGCGGTGCAGCGGTCGAGCATGTCGATGACATTCTCATTTTCCCAGCCGCGACGTCCGACGATCGCCAGCTGGGGGGTGCGTTCCGGGCCGAGCGTTTCGATCATGCGCCGCCAGATATTGAGCAGCAGCAGATGGTTCTTGCGCGGTTCGATCGTGCTCAGCACCACGAAATAGGGATCTGCTATCCCGGGCGGCGCGGGATCCGGTTCAGGCAGCGGGTCGCTCCCCAGAAGCGCTACGCGGACCGGCGGCAACCGACCCGCCACACCGACAAAATGATCGATCGATTGCGCGGTCGCCGCGCTGTTGGTGATCAGCCCGTCAGCCAGCTCGATCATCGTGCGGACGCGCCGGCGATGCAGATCGGCCCCGTTTGGTCGTGCATATTCGGGATATTCGATAGGAATCAGGTCATGCACCAGGCAGATCAGGCGGGCGCCTTCGGCGCGCAGCTTCGCTCGAACCTTTTCGGGCCGGGTCTGGTGGTGTGGCGAGGCCTGGACATAATAGCGTCGAACGCCGGGTGCCGCTCGGGGTACCCGGCGCGGTCGCAGTCGCGCCAGGCTGCGTGCGGCGGCGATCAGCAGCGCGGCGCGGCCGGGTTTCGCATGATCGGTCCAGCGCGCTTCGGTTTCGTCGAGAAAGCGGATGACCGCCTCGCGCGGCAATCGTCCATAGAAGCCGAACGGATTGACCGCGGCAAAATGAAGACTGTCCGGGATCAGATTCAACAAAGTGCGGGCATAGACCAGTTCGACCCGATCGATTCCCGTCGGCATCGCGTGCAGCGTTCGCGACATCAGCCGGGACAGATCGAGGATGATCTCGATGCCTGAGGGCAATATGGTTAACGGAGTGGCTTCGCCCCGGCCGGCCTGGATCGACATGGGACTGTCTTACCCTGTTGTACCGGCCCCGTCATCCTCTCCGAAGGCATCGAGCCTGTCGAGCTGGTTGAGCGCGACAGCTTCGATGAGGTCCTGCCTTGCTTCGAGGCCGTCAACCTCTCGGAGGAAAAAGCCGCGCACGAAATAGGTGACCACCACGCCGTCCGCGTGCGGCAATGCGTTGACGTCGACCTCGACGTCATGGGTCGTCTCGGATGCGGCAAGGTCGAACGACACCCATCTCTTATCCTGTAACCGCAACTCGCCCTCCTGCACCCGGTCGCCGATCCGGATCGACCAAAGCGCCAGGCCATGCTCATCGCCGCCGAGGAATATCTGGATCAGCAATGCCGGATGCGGGCCTTCCAGCCGGATCGTCAGCTGCCCCCCCTCCCTCGAGACACGGCAGCCGCGATCTTCGGGCCAATACCAGCCGAGGTTGGAACGGAAGCCTTCACCGATCCGCATATTGTGCCAGATGCGGGTCGCTTCGTTCCGGCTGAGCGAATGCCAATGGCCGGTTCGCGCGGTCAGCGGCGGCGGCACGAGGATCCCCTTGTGCGCGTCGCGCTCGGCAAAGCGCTCCAGCTCGTCGCCAATCTGTCGCGCCAGATCCTGCCAACCACGCGGGCGGAAATCGGCGGCGATCCGCGCTTCGAGCGCCTGGCGATAATCCGTGTCGAAGATCAGCCGTTCGGTGGCAGTGACAAGATCGGGCACTGAACCGGCCGGAAAATAGACCGCGAAGGGTCCGCCGGCCTCGGGCAGCGAGGCGGCGTCGGAAATCAGCGGCACTTTGCCATGGCTCAGCGATTCGGTGACCGGCAGACCCCAGCCCTCGTACAGGCTCGGATAGATGGTGAAGAGCGAGGTCCGGTACAGCAGCGTCAGCTCCTCGTCGGACAGGCGCGACAGCATCGATACCTTGGCCGCGAGCGTCTCGTCATCGGCGAGGCGCTGGTAGATGCGGTCGTTCAGCCAGCCCCGGTTGCCAACGCAGACGAACTGCGGGAGGGCATCGGCGCCATGGCGCTCGATCAGCGCCGACCAGGTGTCGAACGCATCGAGATGGCCCTTGCGCGATTCAATCGTCGACACGAACAGCACGAAGCCGTTGGGGCTCAGGCCCCATTTCCCGAGAGCCTCGTCGGGCAGCGGGGCGATGTCGGGCTTGCGGGAATCGGTGTCGAGCGGGATCACCGCAATGTCGTCGGGGTCGACCGGGCGGCCGAGCATGCCGGCCACCTTGATCAGATCCTGCTTGGTGGCGTTCGAATTGCACAGGAAATGATCGGCATGATCGAACACGCCGATCGCCCAGCTGATGAAGTCCTGGGTCAGTCCGCGCGTGCAATGCTGCGGCGCCATGATCGGGATCATATCGTGGACGAAGGGCACATAGCGGATGCCGCGTGTCGCCTTCGCGTGACGCACGAACAGGAAATAATTTTGCAGCCACCAGCTGGTGCCGAGATTGATCAGCGTAGCGCCCAGCGGGAATTCGAAGGGCTCGGACAGCGACAGGAACAGCCGCAGATCGGCCAGCGCCTCGAGCCATTGCGGGTCGAAGCGGTCACCGGCGGCGGTGCTCAGCCGGGCAAGCGCGCACATGCGGTCGAGCGGCAGCTCAAGCCAGTCGTCGCGCCCGTTGATGAAACAGCACAGCCGGATATCGTGATCGCTCATCCGCCCAACGGCGCCCTCGATCGTCTCGATCTGTACCCGCTGGATTCCCGTCGGCAGGCGGGCATTGTTGTAATAGCTGATCAGGTCGGAGATGTCGAAGACGAGCGCCCGCCGTTCGCTGCCATCGCTTCCCGGCGCGGTCTGCGTTTCTTCGCTCATGGCCCGGCGGATCTGGCCGACGAGGGGTGCCTCGCCATCGCGCGCTGGGAGACGCTCGATTGTGGCGCGGAGCAGCGATACGAGTGCGGATCGCCCCTTTTCTCCGCGTTGACTCAGCAAGTGCAGCAGTTCGTCGGCCTGGCCCGTTGCCACCTCGCCGGCATGAAGCCCCTTTATGAAATGGACGATGGCCTGATCCGGCCGGCCCAGCTGTTTGCAGGTATGGGCAAGAAAGATATGCGGTTCGGCAAAGTCGGGCTGGCGCCGGGCGGCTTCGGCATAGGCATCGGCCGCCGCGGCCATATCATTCTGTTCCTTGAGCGCGTGGCCCAGCTGGATCCAGATCGCCACCAGCCCGGGGTCGGCTTCGACCGCCGCGCGATAGGCGGATGCTGCAGCGGTCCAGTGTCTCCGCGCGCGTGCCTCATCTCCGCGCCGGACGTGGGTGCGGCTGGGTGCCTCGGGCTTCGGGAACAGTTTCGTCCAAAGCCGGCGAACCGGGAGAGGGGGCTTCATCATGTCGTGATCAGAACGAAATTTGGCACAAAGCGGTCCATGCCCTGCGAATTTGACAGTTCCGCGGCAACACCGCCGGTCCTGGTGCGGCGAACGAAAGAGATCGGTTTTCGAGCAATTGCAATGTTCCCAACCGGCGCGGGTGGTAAATGAGGAGGTGCCGCGCCGCAACATATATATAGGGCGGCCGCCATCGTTGCCGGCACTGGACATGTAGGCCTCGCCCTGCGATCCGCCGATTCAACTAAGTGGGAGACGCGTTTGCCGGTTCAGCTCATCCATACGCGCCGCTTCGGCGACGATCGCGGATGGTTCGTCGAAACCTATCATCGGCCGCGCCTTGCGGCGCTGGGCGTGGTCGAGGAGTTCGTTCAGGATAATCACAGCTATTCCCGGCCGGTCGGAACGATCCGCGGTATCCATTTCCAGGCGCCGCCACATGCGCAGGCCAAGCTGGTCCGCTGTTCGCGCGGGCGAATCATGGACTATGCGGTCGATCTGCGCGCCGGATCGCCAACCTATGGCGCGCACGTCGCGGTCGAGCTGTCGGCCGAGAATGGCGATCAGCTCTACGTGCCGGTCGGTTTCGGCCATGGCTTCGTGACGCTCGAGCCCGATACCGAGGTGATCTACAAGGTGTCCGATGTCTATGCGCCCGAAACCGATGGCGGCATAAGGTGGGATTGCCCGACGATCGGTATCGATTGGCCGCTGCCGCCCGGCGGACCGGTCCTCTCGGCCAAGGACACGACATTGCCCCTGCTGGCCGACTGGACTAGCCCGTTTGTCTATGACGGCGTACCGCTCGATCCTGATCGTTTCAGGCGGGAGGTCTGAAACTGAACCATGGCCGAACGAACGGGTCCGGCTGCAGGCGGAGATAGGATGCGTATCCTCGTTACCGGCGGGGCCGGCTTCATCGGTTCGGCGCTGATCCGCCATCTGATCGGCGAGACCGACCATGAGGTGCTCAACCTCGACAAGCTCACCTATGCCGGGGTGCTCAGCTCGCTGGCATCGGTCGACAACAATCCGCGCTACAGCTTCGTCCAGGGCGATGTCTGCGATGCCGAACTGGTGGCGCGATTGCTCGGCGAGTTCCGGCCGCAGGTGATCGCCCATCTCGCCGCTGAAAGCCATGTCGACCGCTCGATCGACGGACCGGGCGAGTTCATCCAGACCAACCTCGTCGGCACCTTCACCATGCTCCAGCAGGCGCTCGGCTATTGGCAAGGCCTCGAGCCGGATGGGAAGGCGGCCTTCCGCTTCCATCATATCTCGACCGATGAGGTGTTCGGCTCGCTCGGCGACGAGGGCTATTTCACCGAGACCACCGCTTATGATCCCCGCTCCCCCTATTCGGCGTCGAAGGCGGGATCGGATCACCTGGTTCGCGCCTGGGGCCATACCTATGGCCTGCCGGTGCTCGTCACCAATTGCTCGAACAATTACGGCCCCCATCATTTCCCCGAAAAGCTGATCCCGCTGATCATCATCCGCGCCCTGGCCGGCGAGCCGTTACCGGTATACGGCAATGGTTCGAACGTCCGCGACTGGCTGTTCGTCGAGGATCATGCCCGCGCGCTGCGCGCGGTGTTCGAACGCGGCGAGCCGGGCGAGACCTATAATGTCGGCGGCAATGCCGAGCGCAGGAATATCGACGTCGTGAACGCGATCTGCGCCACGCTCGATCGGTTACGGCCGCGCGCCGATCGCGAATCCTACGCCCGTCAGATCAGTTTCGTCGCCGATCGGCCCGGCCATGACCATCGCTATGCGATCGACGCCTCGAAGATCCGCGACGAACTCGGCTGGGAACCGCAGGTAAACTTCGAGGAAGGAATCGAGCGGACGGTGCGCTGGTATCTCGACAATCGCGCCTGGTGGCAGGACATCCTCGATCGCCGCTACGACACCGGGCGGCTGGGGCTGGCCAGGGCATGACCCGGCATATCCTCGTCACCGGCGGGCAGGGGCAGATCGGCCTCGAGCTGGCCCGGCAGAGCTGGCCGGCGGACATGACGATTCATTGTCCGACCCGCGAGACCTGCGACATCGGATCGCCGGAAAGCCTGCTCGCTTATGTGCGTTCCTTTCCGTTCTCCGCGATCATCAATTGCGCCGCCTATACCGGCGTCGACAAGGCCGAAGACGAACCCGCCGCCGCCTTTCGCGTTAATGGCGAGGCGCCCGGCTGGCTCGCCGACACCGGCATTCCGTTGATCCATGTCTCGACAGACTATGTCTTCGACGGCAGCAAACCTGGCGCCTACGCCGAGG
>CANJRZ010000082.1 GCA_947476735.1 Sphingomonadaceae bacterium | reverse complement strand
AGGCGCCGACCCGCATCGCCGCCCGTCCCCGCATCCGGTCGACGCCGCCGAGCGCGATCACCGGCAGGCGGGTGGTGCGGGCCAGCGCGGCGAATCGCATCCGGCCAAGCCCTTCGGCGTTCGGATGTGATCGCGTGGCATGGAGCGGCGAGAGCAGGATCGCTGCCGCCCCCGAGCGTTCGGCGGCGCGTATCTCGCGCAGATCATGGGCCGGGGCCGTGCCGTAGCGGGGGGCATGGGCGCGCCTGTGATGCGCGCCGTCGGCGGTCCATGCGCGAGCCTCGCCGTCTTCGCCGGCCAGCAACAGGACCAGACCGCGTGCGCGGGCGATGCGGCGGACCCGCTCGAACAGCCGGCGGCGTTCGGCCGGGGCGGTCGCCTTGTGGCGGAAGATGACGCCCGCGCCTGTCGGCAGCCGTGCCAGAGCGCGCCACAGCTGATCGCCCTGGCGCTCGTCGGTCATCATCCACAGACGGGGAAGCTCGGGGTGGCGGGGGCTCATCACCCACCCTATAGCGGGACGCATGTCCGATTTCGACAGTGCCGCCGCAGCCCGCCCGCCTTCAGCCCTGCTGACCGATATCAGGGCCCGCATCGCCCATGCCGCCTCGCTTGCCGGTCGCAAAGCCGGGGAGGTCGAGCTGATCGCGATCTCCAAGACCAGGAGTGCCGAAGAGATCGCGCCGTTGATCGGCGCCGGACAGGCCAGCTTCGGTGAGAATCGCGTGCAGGAGGCCGAGGGGAAATGGCCGGCGCTGCGAGAAGGCCGGGCGCTCAGGCTCCACCTCGTCGGTCAGCTCCAGTCCAACAAGGCGAAGGAAGCGGTGGCTTTGTTCGACCTGATCCATTCGATCGACCGGCCCTCGCTGATCGACGCGCTGGCGAGGGCGATGGACGGCGCCGGGCGCCGGCCCGATTGTTTCGTCCAGGTCAATATCGGCGAGGAAGCGCAAAAGGGCGGCTGCGCGATCGACGATCTGCCGGCCCTGCTGGCGCAGGCGCGCGATGCCGGGCTGCCGGTGATCGGGCTGATGGCGGTACCGCCGGCCGAAACCGAGCCGGCACCCTATTTCGCGCTGCTCGCGAAGCTGGCGCGGCGCCACGGGCTCGCGGGTCTGAGCATGGGTATGTCATCCGATTTCGAGACGGCGGTGATGCTCGGGGCGACCCATGTCCGGGTCGGCACCGCGCTGTTCGGGGAGCGGCACTGAACGGCGTCGGGTTCGCGCGCCGGCCCGCGATGCGCGGGTGCTCAAGAAAAGACCCCCTCCCGCACGGGCGGGAGAGGGTCCGTAGTTGGGTAGAAATGAGACAGCTTAGAAGGCGTAGCGCACTTCCATGCCGTACATCCGGGGCATGCCCGGGTTGACGGTGTTGAGCGCGCCGCCCGAGGAGCTCGGGTTGCCGCCGGCAAAATACTTCTTCTTGAATGCGTTACGAACGAACAGCGCGGCGTTGATCTTGCTGTCCATGACATTTTCCCAGCTGATACGCCCGTTGACGAGAGTGTAGCCCGGGAGCGTCGTGTTCGGGTTCGCGGTCGCCTGGACGTTCGAGAACTGCATGTCGGTCTGGCCATAGGCGTCGATGCGGAAACGCAGCGCTCCCATGCCCTCACCCAGCGGTGTGCCGGCCTCGGCGAAGACGGTTCCGCTGACCTTGGGCACGTCGGCGAACGGACCATAACGGACCGAGCTGCCGAGCACGCTGACCAGGCCATTGGTATATTTGGCTTTGGTATAGTTGAACGAGGCACCGAACTGGATCCACTGCGTCGGACGCAGCGAGAAGTCGGCCTCGAAGCCCTGGATCCGCGCCCGCGGCACGTTGACGGTCAGCAGCGACACGCCGGCCGGGGTCAGGATATAGGCGGCACGCTGGATGTTCTTCACCCACTGGCTGAAGACATCGACGTTCAGCGTCATCGGCACGCCGATGCTGTCGCCCGAATATTTCATGCCGACTTCGGCGTCATAGGTGGTCTCGGGCAGGAAGCGGTTGCCGCCGGAGGCCGCGGTCACGTTGGCCGGGAACACCGAATAGTTATAGCCGCCTGCGCGCCAGCTGCCACGCTGTGCCGCATAGATCAGCAGTTCGGGGGTCAGCTTATAGTCGAGGCTGATCGTCCAGCTCGGCTTGCTCGCCTTCTGCTTCTCGGGCGTGTTGGCCGGCGCGAACAGCAGCCACAGCGAACCGGGGAGCTGGACGGCGCGGGTCTTGTCGCGCGTGAAGCGGATGCCGCCGGTCAGGTTGAGCTGGTCGGTCAGCTTGTAGGACAGCTGGCCGAAGGCGGCGATCGAGGTGGTCTTGATCGCCGCCGTATAGGTGAAGTTGAACGGCGCCGCGGCCGGCAGGAAGTTGCCGAACGACAGGTTCGACGAGACCTGGAACTTCTGGTCGAGGAAATAGACGCCCAGCACATAGTCGAGCCGGTTGTCGAACGCCTTGCCCTGGACCTGGAATTCGTCCGAAACCTGCGTCGTGTGCAGGCGGAAGCCCGGCTGCTTCGTCGTGAAGGCGGTCGGGGTCACCGAACGGCCATTGGCGGTCAGGACGCCCTGGTTTTCGAAGAAGTGGAACGGCGAACCGTCATAGTCGTAGCCGTCATTGGCCTTGGTATTGTTGTAGCCGAAGATGTTCTTCAGGGTCAGTTCGGGCGACAGCTCGTAGGTCGAGGTGTTGATCGCATAATAGCTGGTCGCGCGGTGGAACGGCGGATAGCTGGTCAGCACTTCCCACGGGCCGAGCTGGCGCTGCTTCGTAATCGCCTGCTCGACGGTTCCCTGGAACATCTGCGGGAACGCCTTTTGCTGTGCGGCGAAGGCGGGATTGAGCGCCGGATTCAACGCGCACGATCCGGCATCGACGAGGCCCTGCGCACTGGTGCCGCAGCGATTGGTCGACCACAGCTCATAGGGCGTGTTGGTGCCGGTTTCGTGGGTGTACTGGGCGACCGTCACGTTGGTGAAAGCGTCACTCAGCTGCAGCTTGAGCGTGGGACGGACCGATTTCTGGTTGATGCCGCCATATTGCTGGCGGGTGAAGAAGTCGCGCACGAAGGCGCCGCCGCCGGTGTAGCTCGCGGCGATGCGCAGCGCCGCCATCTCGCCGAGCGGGGCGTTGATCGCACCCTCGACATGGCGGGATTGATAATTGCCATAACGGCCCTGGATATAGCCGCCGAACTCGTCGGATGCCTTGGCGGTCTGGTAAAGCACGGCGCCGCCGGTCGCGTTGCGGCCGAACAGCGTGCCCTGCGGACCCTTCAGCACCTGGATGCCGGCCATGTCGTAGAAGGTCGATGCCGAGTGGGTGACGATCTGGACGTCGTTGACATAAGGCAGAACCGACGGCGGCGAGTTGGTGAAGGTGTCGACGCTCTGGCCGCGGATCGCATAGTTGAATGCGTGGACGCCGCCATTCTGGCGGATGACGAGGCCGGGAACCGCTGACTGCAGATCGTTCTCGTTATAGATGGCGCGCTTGGCGAGATCCTCGCCGCGGATTGCGGTGATCGCGATCGGCACCTTGGACAGGCTTTCATCACGGCGGCGGGCGGTGACGATGATCTCGTCGCTGGTCGCCTCGGCACCCTCGGCAGCGGCCTGCGGTGCGGCCTGCGCCCAGAGCGGCGTGGCCATGATCATCGGCAATGCCGCGAACAGGATCCGACTCTTCAAAGCCTTCATGATGATACCCCTCTCTAAAGACATTCTTCTCAATGTGTTCGCCTTAGCGCGACAGAGGTGATTTATAACAAGCGATAAAAGCACGCAGCGGGAATTTTTAGCCGAGCGTGGCATGGTTGCATCATAGGATATGCTCCGCGAAGGCCTTTGCGGTTCGGCGATCCGCAGCGAAGATGGCGCTCGATAAGGCGCTGTCGGCCAGAATGGCGGACGCCCGGCTTTACAAGCTCAGGCTGCGAACGGTCCTCGATGATAGAGGCTGTTTCATCCTTGCGCGGACGGCGCGAGCGGGACGGAAACGCGCGTGCAACGCGGCGCCAGTCAGGCCCGGCCTGTCAGGTCCGAGATCGTCGGCAGGCTTCGGTCCTGAAAAGTGAAAGCCACAGCCGTTTCCGGCTGTGGCTTCACATGGTTCACATTCTTGTCGAGCTTAGAACTTGAAGCTCAGTTCGCCGCCGAACATGCGCGACACGCCCGGGACGGCGGTGTTCGACCCGCTGCCGGGGCCTGAAGCGTTGCCGCCGCTATAATATTTCTTGTTGAACATGTTGCGGATGTAGAAGGCCGCCGTGACCCGGCTGCTCATGATGTTCGCCCACGCCAGGCGCGAGTTGGCGAGCACATAGCCCGGCAGGGTCGTGCCCGGATTGACGGTGGCCGCGACGTTCGAGAAGGTGTTCTTAGTCTGGCCATAGAGCTCGAAATGCCAGCTCAGCTCGCCGGTATCACCCTTGAGTTCCTTCGTGACGTCGAAATAGGCGTTGCCGGTCCATTTCGGTGCGTCGGCGAACGGGCCGAAATTGCCCGCGACGCCGATGACGTTGACGCGGCCATCGGTGAAGCGCGCATTGGTATAGGCGCCCGACACGCCCAGCGTCAGCCATTCGACCGGCCTGATCGAGGAGCCGAGTTCGAACCCGGTGGTCCTGGCCTTCGGCACATTGACGGTGAAGAGGTTCACCGTGCCGTTGAGCGGGTTGTTGACATAGGCGGCGCGCTGGACGTTCTTGGTCCACTGGCTGTAGGCTGCGACGTTGAAGGTTACCGGCACGCCGATGTCGTCGCCCTGATATTTCAAGCCGATTTCGACGTCCTTGGTCTTTTCCGCCACGAACACGTTGCCGCCCTTGTCGCCCGGCAGATTGAGCGGGAAGACGTTCCAGTTATAGCCGCCGGTCCGCCAGCTGCCGCGATGCGTCACATAGAGCAGCACGTTGCTGGCGACCTGGTAATCGACGCTGACCAGCCAGCTCGGATCGCTGTCCTTCATCCGTTCGGGTGAAGCGCCGCCGAAGGGGAAGTAGGCGGAGAGGGGAAGCTCGTCCTGCTTGAGACTCTCCCACGTGTAGCGGAAGCCGCCGGTGACGCTGAGCTTATCGGTCGCCTTGTAGGTCGCCTGCGCGAACACCGCCTTCGACGTATCCCTGTTCTTGGCGTGGTAGGCGAAGGCGGTTGGGGGCGCGAGCCCGGCCGGCGTCAGGAAGGAAAAGGCCAGGTTGGACAGGTGGATATCCCGCTGGTGCGCATAATAGGCGCCGATGACATAATTCAGCTTCCCGTCGAACGCCTTGCCCTGCAGCTGCAGCTCTTCCGAAATCTGCCGCGTGTCGGTGATGTACCCCTTCTCGTTCGTCCGTTGCGTTCCCCCGGCACTCGGTGTGCCGATAATCTCGAACAGGAAATAGGGGAAATAGTCATAGTCGAAGCCGTCGTCGGAGCGGGTATTGTTGAAGCCGAAGATGTTCTTCACCGTCAGGTCGTCCGAGACCTCCCAGGTCGTCGTGTTGGTGACGAAAGTGCTCTTCGATTTGTGGTAATTGCTGCCGGTGACGTGCGTCTTGTAGGGGCCGAGCTGCTTCTGGAACGCGGCCCAGGCGAAGACGCCACCCGGGAAAAGCTTCGGATTCGCGGCGAGATATTTCTGGAAATTCGGATTGCTCGGCACGAAGCTGCACATGTTGCCGGCGCTGGCGAGGTTGCCCACGTCGCGGGTCACGCCGTCGTTGCCCTTGAAGAGTTGCGGGCAGGTATAGGCCGAGTAGATCACGCTCGAGATGTTGTTGCCGCCTTCGTCATTGTGCTGGACGACGGTGATGTTCTTGATGCTGTCGGTCGGTTGCCAGCTGACGGTGCCGCGGAACGACTTGATATCCTGCTTGCCGAGATAGCGGTCGTTGAGCAGGTCCTTCTGATAGGCGCCGCCATGGGTATAGGCGCCGGCAAGACGAATGCCGAGCGTTTCGCTGACCGGAAGCGAGACCGCGCCTTCCAGATACGCCGCCTTATGATTGCCGTAGCGGCCCTTGACATAGCCGTCGAACTGCTCGGAGGGCTTGGCGGTCTCGTAGAGGATCGCGCCGCCGGTCGTGTTGCGGCCGAACAGCGTACCCTGCGGGCCCTTCAGGACCTGGATGTTCTTGAGATCGTAGAACGAGCTTGCACCATATTTCGCGATCGGAACGTCGTTGGTGTAGACAACGACGGCTGGCGGCGAGTTGGTATAGGTGTCGACGCTCTGGCCGCGGATCGAATAGCTGAACTGGTTCGCGCTGCCGCTCGTCCGGATGATCAGGCCCGGTACCGCCGATTGCAGGTCGGTGTCGTTGAAGATGGAGCGCTTCTCGAGCGCCGCGCCGCCGATCGCCGTGATCGAGATCGGCACCTTCTGGATATTTTCCGACACGCGGCGGGCGGTCACGATGATTTCTTCCATCCCGTTGCTTGCCGCGCCTTCGTCGGCGGCTTGCGGGGCGGCCTGCGCCCAGAGCGGGGTGGCCATCACCATCGGAAGAGTCGCGAAAAGGATGCGGCGCGTAACGGACTTCATATCATGCCCCTCTCATAGGATTTATGACTTCGCCGGCGGCATAGCTCTTACCGCAGTGCTCTGAACATGCTCTAGAAGCAGTCCACAGGCAGTTTTTTACCGAGCGTTGCCTGCTTGCATCATATCGGCCGGTCCGCGATGGACCAGTGGCGAATGTGCCCGGCGCCGTGCAATGACGCACGGGGACGAGTGGATATGCCATTGGGGGCAAGGGACGGGATGATCGGCCGGTGACAGTCCGATGAGCGAGGGTAAAAGGCTCTCAGGATCGCGCCTGCTGTGGGCGGCGATGGTGCTGTCGACCGCCAATTTCATGGTGGTGCTCGATACCACCATCGCCAATGTCTCGATCCCCCACATCGCCGGAAGTCTCGGCGTCTCGGCGAACCAGGCGACCTGGACGATCACCTCCTATGCGGTGGCCGACGCGATCACGGTGGTGCTGTCGGGCTGGCTCGCCCAGCGTTTCGGCGGGGTCCGCACCTTCACCTTCTGCCTGATCGGCTTCGCCTTCTTCTCGATCCTGTGCGGGCTGTCGGTGACGCTCGACATGCTGGTGGCCGCGCGGATCGGGCAGGGACTGTGCGGCGGCCCGCTGATCCCGCTCAGCCAGACGCTGATGATGCGGATCTACCCGCCCGAAAAACTGGCGCAGGGCATGTCCTACTGGACCCTGACGACCATGCTGGGGCCCGTGCTGGGGCCGGTGGCAGGCGGGCTGATCAGCGACGGCCTCAGCTGGCACTGGATCTTCCTGATCAACATTCCCTTCGCGATCGCCCTGCTGATCGGCTGCCGTACGCTGCTCGGTGTCGCCGAGAACGAGACCGCCAAGGTGCGGATCGACGGGATAGGTCTCGGGCTCATGGTGCTGTGGATCGGTTCGATGCAGATCGTTCTCGACATCGGCCGCGAGCGCGACTGGTTCGCCGATCCGACGATCCTCGCGCTGGGGATCGTCGCGTTGATCGGTTTCGTCGTCTTCATCATCTGGGAACTGACCGACGATCATCCGATCGTCGATCTGCGCGTCCTGCGCCACAAGAGCTTCGCGATCGCAACGGCCTGCTTCACGCTCGGCTATGGCAGCTTCTACGCGGGTATTGTCGTCATCCCGCAATGGATGCAGCTGTCGCTCGGTTACACCGCCACCTATGCCGGCTATGCCACCTGCGTCACCGGATTCGCGTCTTTCCTGATGTCGCAATTTCCACCGCGCGTGCTCAAATTCGTCGATGCGCGGGTGGTGGTGACCTGCGGGATGGTCTGGCTCGGCGCCGGAACCCTGCTCAGAACCAACTGGACCAGCCAGGCCGACTTCTGGACGCTCTTCTATCCCCAGGCAGTGATGGGGCTCGCCATCCCCTTCTTCTTCACCACGCTGATCTCGATCGGCTTCGCATCGATGCCGCCCCGCGAGGCTGCATCGGCGGCCGGCCTGTTCGCGTTCATGCGGACCATGGGGCTGGCCTTCGGAACCTCGCTGTCGCTGGCCTATTGGGACAATCAGAGCCGCGTCGCAGGCGCCGAGCTGGCCGGCAAAGTCAACAGTGTAGCCACCCAGGCGGTGCTGACCGAACGCGGCTTCTCCTTTGAGCAGGGCCGGACGATCATCGCCCAGCTCGTCGACAAGGAAGCGATCACGCTGGCGACCGACAAGATCTTCCTGCTCACCGGGCTCATCACGATCGCGATCTCGGGGCTGGTCTGGCTGCTGCCCCGGCCCCGGCTGTCGGGCCCGCCCGGCGGAGGCCATTGATGTCGGTCCCCGCCGGAGCGCCGACCGGCCGGCGCCTGCTGCTCGCCACGCTGACCCTGTCGATGGCCAATTTCATGGTGGTGCTCGACACCACCATCGCCAATGTGTCGATTCCCCATATCGCGGGTAGTCTCGGGGTCTCGCCGAGCCAGGCGACCTGGACAATCACCTCCTATGCGGTGGCTGACGCGATCACGGTGACGCTCGCCGGCTGGCTGGCGCAACGGTTCGGCGGGGTGCGGACCTTCATCGCCGGGCTGATCGGGTTCGCAACCTTCTCGGTCCTGTGCTCGACCTCGGTGACGATCGAGATGCTGGTGATCGCGCGGATCGGCCAGGGGCTGTGCGGCGGCCCGCTGATCGCGCTGTCGCAGACCCTGCTGATGCGCATCTATCCGATCGAAAAGCGTGCCCAGGGCCAGGCCTTCTGGTCGATGACCACATTGCTTGGCCCCGTGCTCGGGCCGGTGTTCGGCGGGCTGATCAGCGATGGCCTGAGCTGGCACTGGATCTTCCTGATCAACCTGCCGGTGGCGATGCTCTGCATCTTCTCGGTGCTCACCCTGCTCCGGCCGATCGAGAATGCGCGGGTCAAGTTGCCGATCGACTGGTTCGGCTTCCTGCTGCTCGTGACCTGGATCGGCGCGCTTCAGATCGTCCTCGACACCGGCCGCGAGCATGACTGGTTTTCGGACCCGACCGTGCTGACGATGGCGATCATCGCCGGTATAGGTTTCGCCGTCTTCCTCGTCTGGGAACTGACCGCCGAACACCCGATCGTCAACCTGCGGGTGTTCCGCCATCGCGGCTATACGATGGGGGTGCTGTGCTTCACCCTCGGCTTCAGCTCCTATTATGCCGGGATCATCGTCATCCCGCAGTGGCTGCAGACCTCGCTCGGCTACTCCGCCACCCAGGCAGGCTATGCGACCTGTGTCTCCGGCATCGCCGCGCTGACCATGACCCAATTTCCGCCGCGGCTGATGCGTCTGGTCGATCCGCGCCTTATCGTCACCTGCGGGCTGTTCTGGATCGGCGGTGCGACCCTGCTGCGCTCCGAATGGACCAGCCAGGCCGATTTCTGGACCCTGCTGATCCCGCAGCTGCTCATGGGTTTCGCCATCCCCTTCTTCTTCAACACCGTGGTGACGATGATGTTCGCCTCCGTACAGCCGCAGGAACAGCCCGCGGCGGCCGGAATGTTCGCCTTCATGCGGACCATGGGTCTGGCCTTCGCCGCCTCGCTGTCGCTCACCTACTGGGACAATCAGGCGCGGGTTGCCGGTGCCGAGCTGGTCGGCAAGGTGCATGGCGCAACGACCGTCGACACGCTCGTCGCGAGCGGCTTCTCGTTCGAGCAGAGCCGGATGATCATTGGCCGGCTGGTCGAGCAGGAGGCGATCACGCTGGCCACCGACAAGGTCTTTCTCGTCACCGGGCTGATCCTGATCCTGATCCCCGCCTTCATATGGTTCGTGCCGGTACCCAAATTCCTGCAGCGCCCGCGCTGAGATTTTGCTATGGGCATAGCGTCCGTGTGACTGGCGAGGAAAGGTGGGAAACCACCGGGGAGCGCGGACTGGGGCATCCCCCATGGGCCGCTCGCCTGGGCATCACTTCGTAAAGGAGGATGCCGCCATGCGCATCACCGATCCCGAGCACATCTATAACTGGCATCGTTTCGACTCTCGCCTGACCAGCTCGGGTCAGCCGAGCGAGGAGGATCTCGCCGCAATCCGCGCGCTGGGCGTCGCCCATGTCGTCAATCTCGGCCTTCACGATCATGAGAAGGCGCTGCCCGACGAGGCGGCGAGCGTTGCGGCGTTGGGCATGGACTATATCCATATCCCGGTCCTGTTCGATGCGCCGACCGAGGCCGACTATGCCCGGTTTGCGGAGGCCATGGCCAGCTTTGCCGGCGAGACCGTGCACGTCCACTGCATCGCCAATATGCGGGTCTCGGCCTTCCTGTACCGCTGGCGCCGCGAGACGCTCGGTGTGCCCGAGGCAGAGGCACGCGCGGCGATGGACCGGATCTGGAGGCCGGGCGGTGTCTGGGCCGAGTTGATTGGCGATACCGACGCGGTGGGCCGGGGACATTTGGTGCCGGGCCGGCATTACTGATGCCTCTCTCCACCCCCTTCTCCCCCACTCCCGCAAGCGGGAGAGGGGGAGAAGGAAAGGGTTAAGAGCAAGGCGGCCGCCCCAGAGCCGTCTCGACGATCTTGTCGGAGATATCGCCCTTGTAGAGCCAGTTCGGGTAGATTGCCTTGGTTGCCGATACGGCATCCAGCTCGGCCATGTCTTCCGGTGATAGCAGCAGATCGGCGGCACACAGATTGTCGCGGAGCTGGTCGAGCGAGGTCGCGCCGATGATCACAGAGGTGACCGGTTTGGCAAGCAGCCAGGCGAGCGCGACCTGCGCGAGCGTTGCGCTTCCATGGCGTGCCGCGACGTCCCGCATGACATCCAGTACGGCTTCTCCCTGCGCCCGGTCGATCGGCAGCACGTCGAGCTGGTCCATCCGGCCGCCGCCCGGGGTGCCGTCGGCCGGATATTTTCCGGTCAGATAGCCGCTTGCGAGCGGGCTCCAGATGATCAGGCCGGTGCCCGCGTCGGCCGCCATCGGGATGAGGTCCTGCTCGATTTCGCGCCCGACGAGCGAGTAATAGACTTCGGCAGCACGGAACGGGCTGTGACCGCGTTCCTGCTGTTGCGCGATGGCCTTGGCGGCATACCAGGCAGGCCAGTTCGAAAAGCCGACATAGCGGACCTTGCCCGAGCGGACGAGTTCTTCGAAGGCGGCGAGCTGCTCATCGAGCGGAGTTAGCCGGTCCTGGCGATGGGCCAGATAGACGTCGATATATTCGGTGCCGAGCCGCTTGAGCGACGCCTCGCATGAGGCGATCAGGTGGCGGCGCGAAAGGCCCCAGTTGTTGAGTCCGCCGTCGAGGCGGTTGCCGGCCTTGGTCGCGATGATCATGTCGCGGCGGCGCGCGGCCAGCGCCTTGCCGAGGATCACCTCGCTCTCGCCGCCGGCATAGACGTCCGCGGTGTTGAAGAAGTTGACCCCGGCGTCGATCGCCGCGCTGACGATCGCATCGGCCTCGCTCTGGCCGAGCTTGAAGATCGCAGCCATTCGCCCCTTGCCCTGTCCGAAGGTCATCGCTCCGAAGGCGAGCCGCGAGACGATCAGGCCGGTGTCACCAAGGGTTGAGTAGAGCATGATATTCTTTCTCCCACTCCCATCCCTAACTCCTGAACCACTTCGCCACCACGAAATAGCTTGCCACACCGAGTCCGACGAACAGGCTGAACCCCGTCACCGCCCAGAAGCTGCCCGGGTGGTGGGCAAAGGGGATGCCGTCGACATTCATCCCGAACAGCCCGGTGACGAAGGTCAGCGGCAGGAAGATCAGCGCGACGATAGCGATCACCAGCGAGCGGCGGTCGATTTTCTCGGCGCGAAGGTCGGTGATCTGCTCGTGGAGCAGCGCCGATCGTTCACGGACCGCCTCAAGTTCCTCGGCCATGCGGGCGAAGCGGTCGGCGGCCTCGCGCAGGTGGATGCGGTCGTCATCCTCGATCCAGTCATATTCGAGCTGGGCCATCGCCTCCAGCGCCTGACGCTGCGGAACGACGAAGCGCCGATAGCTGATCGCGGTCGAGCGGGCGCGGGCAATCTCGCGCCGCGCGACATAGCCGCTGCCCGACAGCGCCAGTTCGCAATCGTCGACCTGGTCGCCAAGATCGGCGACGACCGGATCAAGCTGATGCGCGATCCGGATCGACAGCGCTGCGATCAGATCGCCGGGGTCGTGGTAGAGGCCCTGTTCCATCCGCTCGCGCAACAGTGGCAGGCCTTCAAGCTGGCGAAAGGTGAGCGATACGACGCGGCCGCGCTCGGCCCAGATGCGGATAGAAACCAGCGTATCGCCGTCACTTTCCTCGACGCCGCGGGGGCCGCGCAGGTTGATGATCACACCGTCGCCCAGCGGCTGGCAACGCGGCCGGGTTTCGGCTGCGGTCAGGTTGAACCGCGCAGTTTCGGGCAGTTCGTTGGCGGGATTCTCGATCCAGCGCAGCGATTCCTCGTCGCGCCCGTCGAGGTGGATCCAGCAGAAATTCCCGCCGGTATGATCGCCGATTGTCCAGTTCGTCGTCATGCAAACCCCAGATCGATCGAAAGGCCCTGGCCGGGTGCGGCGGGCGGTGTCACGCATGCTGTGCGGGCCGCGTCGGCGCGGGCGCGGGCGAGAATGGCGGACGGCACCTCAGGGCGATGGAAGATGCGGTCGGCCTGGCCGAGCAGCCGCGCCTCGGCGAGGCTGAGATCGTCGGGATCGCCCGAGCGCAGGCGGATGGCGACGAGACGGTCGACGGCGGCCAGATCGGCGCCTTCGATCCAGGCGGCGACGGCATCGGCTGAGCCTGACCGGAGGGGATCAATGGGCCCTCCTTCAGACAGCGCCGCATCGATCGCGCGGCGGCGCACATCGGGTTCCGACCAGCGGGCGCGGATCGCCTTGCGCGCGACGAACAGCGCATCGGCGAGTCGACCGAGGTCAGCGGGTAAAAGCGCCTCGAGGCGCTGGCGCAGCGTCTTGGCCAGCCCGGCCGAACGCCCGCCGGTGCCAAAGGCGACGATCACCGGATCGCGGTCGACGATCGCGGGCAGGGTGAAATCGCACAGCGCCGGGCGGTCGGCGACGTTGACGAGGAGGCCGCGTCCCCTGAGCCGGTTGGCGGCGGCCTGGGCCGGAAGCTCGCCCGCGATCGCGACGAAGCCGATCCGCGCCTCGCCATCCTCTTCGCCGACGACGATACCGCCCGCCCGTTCGATCAGCCGTCGCCGGGCGTCGGCGGTCTCACCATCGCCGATAAGCGCGACCTTGCGGCCCGTCAGGTCAAGGAAGATGGGCAGGCTGTGCATTAGAGGCTTGTCGCGCGGGCGGACCCTTTTGCCAAGCCTCGCCATCGACCGCTTCTTGTCAGCGAAGGCTGGCGTCTCGGGAGGTCGGGAGACTAGAGTGTGGCAAGAGACGCCCGAGACGCCGGCCTCCGCCGGGGTGACGAAGAGATTCAGGAGAAAAGCATGATTTCCAGGCGCAAGGTCGGCAAGCACATGGTCAACCCGCTGGGGTTCGGCTGCATGAGCCTGAGCCATGCTTATGGATTCAAGCCGGAGGATGCCGATGCCGAACGGCTGCTCCACCGCGCCCTCGATATCGGCTATGATTTTCT
>CANJRZ010000081.1 GCA_947476735.1 Sphingomonadaceae bacterium | reverse complement strand
TCCGACCGGGAGATCCGCGAGATAGGTCAGCGCGCGATCGCCGTTCAGGATCCAGGCCCCTTTCGGAATCGATTTCATGTCGGTGACATTTACGCCGCGCACCGCAATCACCGTACCGCGCAGCGAAGGAACAGAATCGATTCGCGCCTCCGGCGCGTGCTGGCGGACAATTCCCCTGAAACGGTCGAGGCCGTCGACGGGTATGTCGAGGGCGAAAAACGTTGGCGCTCGGGCGGGAATAGTCCGTTCAATCTGATTGGCGAGGTTGGTCTGAAGAACGGCCAGCATAACAAACAGGGTGAGGCCCAGTCCCAGCGCGACGACTAACCGGTCGGTTTGCGCAGCGGGACGGTGAAGATTGGCAATGGCGAGGCGTAACAGGGGATGGCGGCTATGTGGGAGAGCACGCGCAACGCGACGGACCAGGCTGCCGAGTGCCCACAGCAGCGCGAAGGTCGCGGCCGTAGCGAGGAGGAAACCGGCGCTCAGCAAGGGCTGTCGAGCGCTGGCAGTTGCTATCGCAGCTATTCCGCACACTGCGCCGCCCATGGCCAGCAGGACCCGGCGTCGAGGCCAGCCGAACGGATCGACCCGTGCCCGGAATATCGCTGCAGGGCTGACGTCCGCCGCCCGGGCCAATGGCGCGATGCTGAACAGTAGGACCGCGAGCAACCCGTAGGCGCCGCTCAGCAGCAGCGGCAGGGGATAGAGTGCGAACTTCGGTTCGACCGGCAATGCATTCCCCGCTACCCATCCCACCGCCGCAGGCACCATGGCCCCCACGGCCATGCCTCCCAGGATCGCCAGACCGGCGACCAGCGCAATCTGAATGATATAGACACGCAAGATCGTCGTTGACGACGCACCGAGGATCTTGAGCGTCGCGATGCCCGGGCGGCGCTGCTCGAGCCAGGAAGCGACGCCATTGCCGACGCCGATGCCGGCGACGATCAGCGCGATCAGGCCTACCAGGATCAGGAATTGTTCGAGCTGATCGACGAAGCGCCGCAATCCGCGAGCCGCGTTGGTGCGGTCGCTCACCTCCCAGTTTGCATTGGCGAACCGGGTCTGGAGCTTGTCGGCCAGAACGTGGGCATCCTGTTGCTGACCGATCTGGATGCGGTAACGCGACACGAAGAGACTTCCGGGCTGGATGAGGCCGGTAGCCGCCAGTGCCTGCTCGGAGACGAGTATGCTTGGTCCCAGCGTGAAGCCTTCGCCAACCCGGTCGGGCTCCTGATCAATCAATCCGATCACACGCAACTGTGTGTTTCCGATCCGGATCTTATCGCCGATGCGCAGTTCGAGGCGTTCTGAGAGCGCCGGGGCGATAGCGACGTCGAGGCCTGATGGCCGACTGGCCAGGGCGCCCGGCGCGAGCTGGAGTTGGCCGTAAAGGGGCCATTTTTCATCGATGCTCTTTACTTCGGCGAGAACGGATGCGTCGGCATCAAGTCGGGATGCCATGGCGCGTATGCGGATCGAGCGGGAAACGACGCCGATATCAGCGAATTCGGTGCGCTCCCCCGGCGTGGCATCGCGCTGGGCGACGCTGAGCTGGATGTCGCCGCCCAGTATCTCCTGACCACGGGTGGTGAGCTCGGCCTGGATTGCCTGGCCCAGACTCCCTACGCCAGCCAGTTCGGCGACGCCGAGAAACAGGCAGATGATCAGCAGGCGCAGGCCGCGCAGGCCCCCCCGCAGGTCGCGCATAGCCAGCTTCCAGGCCATCATCACAGGCTGGGCTTGTCCGAGACGATCAGGCCATCGCGCATCTCGACGATCCTGGCACAGCGTCGGGCGAGATCGGCATCATGCGTGATAACCAGAAGGGTGGCGCCGGTTTCATGCTGCCGGCCAAACAGCAGTTCCATGATTCCGGCCCCGGTTACGGCATCGAGATTGCCGGTTGGCTCATCAGCAAAGATGATGGCGGGGCGGGGCGCGGTAGCTCGTGCTATCGCCACCCGTTGCTGCTCGCCGCCGGAAAGCTGAGCCGGATAATGGCCTAACCGATGGCCGAGGCCGACGGCCTCGAGTTCGGCACGAGCGCGCTCGACGGCATCGCGTTCGCCAGCCAGTTCGAGTGGCACGGCGACATTTTCGAGCGCCGTCATGGTCGGCAGGAGGTGGAATGCCTGGAGGATGATCCCGATACGGCCGCGCCGGGCGGCGGCCAGTGCGTCCTCTCCGAGCCGGCTGAAATCAAGCCCGGCGATCATGATCCGTCCGGAGTCCGCGCGCTCAAGCCCTGACAGAATAGCCATCAGAGAGGATTTACCTGAGCCGGAAGGCCCGAGCAGCGCTACGGTCTCTCCGGCGCCGATGGACAAATCGATGCCCTTGAGGATGTCGAACCGCGTAGATCCTTTGCCGAGCGCGAAGCGGAGCGCGACGGCGTCGATGATTGGGGATGTCATGCGGGTGCGAAGATCCTAACTCGATGCGTGCGAGCAACATGAGGATCGCGGCCCCCGGTATCAATGGGGGTTACGCTTGTTTCACGGTATCTTCGCCTGTTCTCGTCATTTCGGCGAGCCTGGAAGCGGATTCAGGCGGCTTTTGGTCCCTGTGCCTGGATCCGTTGCAATTCCGGCAGGGCGCGGTCGAGCGCGGACTGCGTGGTGTCGCACCGTGGCATGCGATTCCATGCGTCGAGTGCGGCGATCTTGTACGCTTCGGCGAGCGTCGGATAGTTGAAGGTGTTCTCGACAAAATAGTCGATCGTACCGCCGAGGTTGAGGACCGCCTGACCGATATGGATCAGTTCGGTGGCGCTTTCGCCAATGATATGGACGCCGAGCAAGCGGCGATCCTCGAGCGCAAAGATCATTTTCATCATGCCGGCCTGCATGCCCATGATGTGACCGCGTGAGGTCTCCCGGAAGCGGGCGACGCCGCATTCATAGGGAATGCCCTTCTCCCGGACCTCCTGCTCGGACAGGCCGACGGTGGAGATTTCCGGGACGGCGTAGATGCCATAGGGGAAATAGGTCGGCGATGGCGGCATCGGCGCGCCAAAGGCGTGGCAGGCGGCAATCCGGCCCTGTTCCATGGAGGTCGAGGCGAGGCTCGGAAAACCGATGACGTCGCCGGCCGCATAGATATGGGCCACGTCGGTCTGCAGTGTTTCCGGATCGACTTTGAGCCGTCCGCGGCTGTCCGCCTGCAGCCCGCATTTGTCGAGTCCGAGCGCTGCGGTCGCTCCAATCCGGCCAGCGGCATAAAGCAGCATTTCCGATCGGATGCGGCGACCGTCCTCAAGGATCGAAATAGCCCAACCCTGGCCGTCGACCTCGACGCGGTCGACTTTGGCACCAAGTCGGATCGACATGCCGCGATCACGCAACTGGTGAACGAAATCGTCGATGATCTCGCGATCCACGAAGTCGAGAAAGGTGTCACGCGGCTCGATCAGCGTGACCGGCACATCGAGCGCGGAAAAGATGGTGGCATATTCAATGCCGATCACCCCAGCGCCGATCACGGTGAGGCTGCGCGGTACTCTCGGTTCGCCGATCAGATCGTCGCTGTCGAGGATGGTCGTGCCGTTGAACGGTATCGAGGAAGGGCGATAGGGGATGGTGCCGACGGCGATCAGCACGCGCTCGGCTTCAATGACCTGCATGTCGCCACGCGGGCAGGTGATCTCGATCTCGTGCGGGCCGCGGAACCGGGCAGCACCTTCCATGGTCCGCACCCCGTTGCGGGTGAACTGGTGCTCGAGCACGTCAATCTCATGCTCCAGCGTCATGCGCAGGCGGCCGTTGAGATCCTTGCCCTCAATGTCTTTCTTGACGCGATAGGCGCGCCCGTAGAAACCACGCTCTCGCCAGCCGGTGAGGTTGAGCACCGTCTCGCGCAATGTCTTGGAAGGGATGGTCCCGGTATGGACCGACACCCCGCCCACTCGATAGCGGTTTTCGACAACCAGAACCGAGCGCCCCAGTTTCGCGGCCTGAATTGCGGCACGGCGCCCGGCCGGCCCGCTGCCAATAACGATCAGTTCGTAGCGCATCGCATCCCCCGGAATGCCCGCGACAGCGGGTCCGTCGTGCCCTTCTGCACCTCAACCTTGGATATATGGTTAACGCGTAACGACTAATTCTTGCCGCAGTGCAGCATAACATGACGCACTGTCGTCACGAAGCCGAAAAATGGCGGAATAGTGGGATTTTAGGAGGTCGACCGGCAAATGATTTATCGAACGATTATTTATATTTGCGGTTCGAAATCAGCATCTATGGCAATTGCGACCTTAGCTTCGTTGAGCATATTCAGCAGAATTTCCTGCGAGGCGGGATCGGCAAAGTCGAGGTCTCGGGCGACTGGTCCGATCGCCTGATTCTTCTCGACGAATGGCCGCATTCTGCGTTCATAGGCAGCGAATGCGACCGCGTGATCGGAGTGGTGCCGACCTAATTCACGCGCCAGAATATAGGCGCCAATGATCGCCAGGCTGCTGCCTTGCCCGGTAAACGGGGAGGGACAGTAACCCGCATCGCCCACCAGCGTGACGCGACCCTTGCTCCAGCTTGGCATGACGATCTGCGCCATCACGCCGAAATAGAAATCCGGCGCCGTCCAGATCGTTTCGATCAGTCGCGGCGCTTCCCAACCAAGATGGCTGGCCTCGCGTGCGACGAGCTGCATCTGGGCTTCGAGATTTCCCACATTTTCGTCTGCAATCGTTGCCGGAAAAATGAAACAGATACGCAACTCGCGGTCGTTGCGGACAGTGTAGATCAGGCAGTTGCGGCCATCGATTTCATGGGTGACCTGCCACCGTGAGAGGCCCAGAATGTTAGGGGCGCTATGAACCGACAGGCCGACCTCGAGCGAACGGACGAACTGACTTTTGTCGCCGAACGCGAGGTGGCGGATGTTGGAATGAATTCCGTCTGCGCCCACGACGAAATCGAACTGGCGCGGCGTTCCTTTTTCGAACTCGACCAGGACGCTGTCTCCATCGTCACGCAGTGCGGTGACGCTGTCGGCGTAGATCAGCTCGGTTTCCGGCGGAACTGCTTCCAGCAGCAGTCGCGCGAGGTCATCGCGCATGATCTCGATGTCGTCGCTCTCGAAGCTGCCGCCGGAATAGGTCATCGTCTCCGAGCGCCACAATTCGCTGCCATCGGCTGCGATCGCGGACATGCCTGTCATATCGGTCTTGTGGCGACGGACCTCGTCGAGGATGCCCATCCGGTCCAGAACCTCGATCGCCGGACCGCGCACGTCGACCGCCTGACCACCCTGCCGCTGTGTCCGGCCCCGTTCGAGCAGCGTTACCGAGAACCCTTCACGCTGTAGCCAATATGCAAGCGCAGGGCCCCCTATGCTCGAACCGGAGATGAGGATCCGCTTCATGAGGGCTTGTAGGGCCGGAAGTTCCAGGTGCTGGTGTCGATATCGCCGATCGGGATGATGGTAGGAGCGGCGCTGTCCATGATCTCGGCCCAGCGGTCCCGGATCATCTCCATGTCGATGCCGCGATCGAGGATGCCCTCATTGTGGGCGATGACAACACGGCGGACGAGTCCGCCGACGGACTCGAAACATTCGCCGGTGACCGGGCAGCTTTCATGGGCGAGGAAGCCGACGATCGGCGACGCGAGCTCGGCAGGAAAGTGCTCGCGCGCCTGCTCGACGATAGGCGAGTCGTCGAACTGCTGTGCGGTGACCATTCGTGTGAAGCCCCCGGGGTTGATCGTGTTGACCTTGATCCCGTGCGCCGCGCCTTCCGCCGCCAAAGCGCGGGAAAGCGAGAACACTCCGCCTTTGCTGGCGCCATAGGCCACCAGATAGGCGTAGCCGGCGAAGGATCCCGAGGCGGTATTGATGATCCGCCCGTAACCCCTGGTGCGCATATGCGGCCAGGCGGCGCGGCAGGTGAGCAGCGATCCGGTCAGGTTGATCTGCATATGCCGCTCATGATCATGTGCGCTCATATCCTCGACAAGGGCTGCAAGCGACAGACCGGCATTGTTGACGAGAATATCCACCGAGCCGAAGGCATCAATCGCGGTCTGGATCAGTGCGTTGGCGCCCGCCTCACTGGCGATGTTGTTGGTGTCGGCGACGGCGGTGCCGCCCAGTGCGCGGATCTCGTCGACGACCCGGTCGGCCGAGGCGCGATCCGGATAATGGGAGGATTCGGGATCGCGTCCGATATCGTTGATGACGACCCTGGCTCCGCGCGCGGCCAGCAGCATCGCATGGGCACGGCCAAGGCTCGGGTTGCCGCCGGCGCCGGTCACGACAGCCGTACGGCCGTCGAAGCGTAGTTCGGCCATGTGATCCTCTCCTTATGGTTCCTCCCCGGTACGGGAAGGGGGACCGCGAGGCGGTGGAGGGGGGCTGCGGCACGCACAACCTATGACGATCGCCCCCTCCACCATCCGCTGCGCGGACGGTCCCCCTCCCCATATCGGCGAGGATGATTAAGTCATTCCGCTTGGCTAAGCCGAGCGCCGTAGGATCGCAACCCCGTCCAAAACAAAAGGCCCGCCTCTTTCGAGACGGGCCGCTTGTCAGATCGGGCTGGTGATCAGTCTTCGGCCTTGACCTTGGTCCTGGTACCGCCGCCCTTCTTGGGCCGCTTGGGCGCCGCGGGGACGATCTCAAAGGTAAGTGCGTCGTCCTTGAGCTTCACCTTGACCTCGCCGCCATGGACAAGCTTCCCGAACAGCAACTCCTCAGCCAGCGGTTGCTTGATCTTCTCCTGAATCAGGCGGCCCATCGGGCGCGCACCGTAGAGCTTGTCATAGCCCTTGGCGGTCAGCCAGTTCTTGGCTTCGTCATCGAGGCTTATATGGACGTCACGATCGGCCAGCTGCAGCTCAAGCTGGAGGATGAACTTCTCGACCACGCGAGCGACGACTTCCGTCGGCAGATAGCCGAACGGCACGATCGCATCGAGGCGGTTGCGGAATTCCGGCGTGAACATCTTCTTGACCGCTTCCTCGTCCTCGCCTTCGCGGGTGAGGTTGCCGAAGCCCACCGACTCGCGCGCCATGTCGGACGCGCCGGCGTTGGTGGTCATGATCAGGATGGTGTTGCGGAAATCGACCGACTTGCCGTGATGGTCGGTCAGCTTGCCATGGTCCATCACCTGCAGGAGGATATTGAACAGGTCGGGATGCGCCTTCTCGATCTCGTCGAGCAGCAGCACGCAATGCGGCTGCTGGTCGACTGCGTCGGTCAGCAGACCACCCTGGTCATAGCCGACATAGCCGGGAGGTGCGCCGATCAGGCGGCTGACCGAATGGCGTTCCATATATTCGGACATGTCGAACCGTTGGAGCGGAATGCCCAGGATCGAGGCGAGCTGGCGTGCTACCTCGGTCTTGCCGACACCGGTGGGGCCGGAGAAGAGGTAGTTGCCGATCGGCTTGTCGGGATCGCGCAAACCGGCGCGGCTGAGCTTGATCGCCGACGCCAGCGTCGCGATCGCCTTGTCCTGGCCGAAGACGACCCGCTTGAGATCGGTCTCGAGCGTGCCGAGCGCCTTCTTGTCATCGGTCGAGACCGACTTCGGAGGAATGCGCGCCATCGTCGCGATGACAGCCTCGATCTCCTTCGGCGTGATGATCTTCTTGCGCTTGGCAGGCGGCACCAGCATCTGCGACGCGCCGACCTCATCGATTACGTCGATCGCCTTATCGGGCTGCTTGCGATCGTTGATATAGCGCGACGACAGTTCCACCGCCGCCTTGATGGCGTCGGGCGTGTATTTGACGTTGTGATGCTCCTCGAAGGCCGAACGCAGGCCCGTGATGATCTTGATCGTATCTTCGATCGTCGGCTCGTTCACGTCGATCTTCTGGAACCGGCGCAGCAGCGCACGATCCTTTTCGAAGTGGTTACGGAACTCCTTGTAGGTCGTCGAGCCGATGCAGCGGATCGCACCGCTCGACAGCGCCGGCTTGAGCAGGTTCGATGCATCCATCGCGCCGCCGGAAGTAGCGCCGGCGCCGATCACCGTGTGGATCTCATCGATGAAGAGCACCGCATGGGGCAGCTTCTCAAGCTCTGTGACGACCTGCTTGAGACGCTCCTCGAAATCGCCGCGATAGCGCGTTCCGGCGAGCAGCGAGCCCATGTCGAGCGAGTAGATAACGGCGGGCAACAAGACCTCAGGAACATCTCCCTCGACGATCTTGCGGGCCAGGCCCTCCGCGATGGCAGTCTTGCCGACGCCGGGATCGCCCACATAGAGCGGGTTGTTTTTCGAGCGGCGGCAGAGGATCTGAACGGTACGGTCGACCTCCGGGCCGCGACCGATCAGCGGATCGACCTTCCCCGATTTGGCCTTTTCGTTGAGGTTGACGCAGAATTGCTTGAGCGCGCTCTCGCCCTTCTTGCCATCCGGCTTTGCCTGGCTCTTCTCTTCCTCGGCCCCCTTCACTTCGCGTTGCTCCGTGGGTTGGCCGGCTTTGCCGACACCGTGACTGATGAAGCTGACCGCGTCGAGGCGGCTCATGTCCTGCTGCTGCAGGAAGAAGACGGCGTAGCTTTCGCGCTCGCTGAACAGAGCGACGAGGACATTTGCGCCGGTCACCTCTTCGCGGCCCGAAGACTGCACATGCAGAATCGCGCGCTGGACGACGCGCTGGAACCCGCTGGTCGGCGACGGATCGGTTTCCCCTTCGACCTTGAGCGCATCGAGCTCGGTGTCGAGATAATTGGTAACCGCATTGCGAAGCTCGGTGAGGTCGACCCCGCACGCGGTCATGACCTTGGACGCATGTTCGTCAGCGATGAGCGCGAGCAGCAGATGCTCAAGCGTCGCATATTCGTGGCGCCTGCTGCTGGCGGCGCTCAGCGCGTTGTGCAGCGTCTGTTCGAGTTCGCGGGCAAATGAAGGCATTGTCTCTTTACTCCGGACAGCAGGGGCCAAACCCCGCCGGTATCGTATATGTCGGGTGCGTAGCGACGATCATCAAGATGTCCCTTTTGCCATGACCAGCGTTGCGAACCCGACTGTGCACCGTCATCGCTTGAATAGGCTTTCGGCAGTTGCGCGATGGTTAACGGCTTTTTGAAGTTTTATACGGCACCGTTCTATCTCGGCCTGGATGAGCGCGATCCGCTCTTCCAGCTCGTCGACCGACAGATGGTCGATATCCTGCCGGGTGAGCATTTTCACCGGATCGTCGGGGCGCTTGGCGAAAAGATCGTCGGGCTCCATAAGCATAACGTTGACCCTGACGAGCCGCATGTCAATAAACCCTTCGTCCGGGACATGAGGATCGGCGTCAAAAGGGGGGCTTCAATGGCCGAAATTCCGGAATGGATGACGGCGATCGACCCGGAAGGGAAGGGCGGACCGGAGATATTGGCGCCGGTGCGGCGGGCTGTGCCCAAACCCGGACCGGGGCAATTGCTGATTCGCGTTGCCGCTGCAGGGGTCAATCGTCCCGATGTCGCCCAACGCGAAGGCGGTTATCCGCCGCCGCCGGGCGCGCCGAGCATATTGGGGCTCGAGCTGGCAGGTGAAGTCGTGGCGCTGGGCGAGGGGACTCTACCCGAACTGCTCGGTCAGCCGATGTGCGCACTGGTTGCGGGCGGAGGTTATGCCGAATATGCGGTCGCCGATGCCGGGCTTTGCCTGCCCGTGCCAAACACGCTCTCCATGGTCGAGGCTGCGGCCATACCGGAGACATTGCTGACCGTCTGGCACAATCTGTTTGAGCGCGCCTATGTCGCCGACGGCGACAGGGTGCTGATCCACGGCGGGACCAGCGGGATCGGGACGATGGCGATTCTGCTCGGCCGGATCTTCGAGCTTGAAACGATTGTGACGGCGGGATCAGACGACAAATGCGCTGCGGCGCTCAAGCTCGGCGCGAGCCACGCGATCAACTATCGGACGCAGGACTTCGTCGCCGAGGTCACGCGGATTACCGGCGGGGCAGGCGTCGATGCAGTGCTCGACATGGTGGGCGGCAGCTATTTGCCGCGTAATCTCGATTGTCTCGCTGACGATGGTCGCCATGTTTCCATCGCGATTCTCGGTGGGGCCAAGGCCGAGATCCCGATCTTCAAGATCATGCAGAAGCGATTGACGCTGACCGGATCGACACTCCGGCCGCGCAGCGTGGAATTCAAGGAGCTGTTGACCAGCGAGGTGGCGCAGATGGTCTGGCCGCATGTCGAGGAAGGAAGACTCAAGCCGGTGATCGATTCAACCTTCCCCCTCGTCCAGGCCGCCGATGCGCATCGGCGGATGGACGAGGATCATATCGGCAAGGTCGTTCTGACGGTGTAGGGACAGCTGAACCTCAGCTCTGGCCGCCGGCCATCATGCCCGCAGTGTCGAAATAATCGCGCCAGGCGACGATTTTGCCGTTTTCGACCTCGAAAATACCCATTACCCGCGCCGCCATGGCTTCGCTGCCATCGGCCCTGAGCAGGTGGTCGACCCGCTCGGTAAGCACCTTGTTTCCTTGTGCGGCGATGGCGAGGTTGTCGACCACCATAGTCACGCAACCGAGCTGGGCCTCGAAATTGCCCATCAGCGCGATCGCCTCTTCCGGCCCGGTCGTGGTCATCAGGCCGACATTTTCCCAGATCGCGTCGGGCGTGAAATAGTCGCGGAAGGCCTGTGCCATACCTTCCTTGCTGGTCGCGCAGGCCTTCAGAAAGCCTTCAACGGTTTCGGTCGGGGTCGCCATCGCTTGTTTCTCCTCTAGTTCCTGAACAGTCAGGCTAGCCATAGGCGCGACGTGGGACAATGGCGTTGCAGCCGGCGCCGTGCCGGCAAGTTCCCGGATCACAGTCGGATCGGCGGATGACGAAGCGGCTCAGCCCGAGCATGGGCTGGACGTTCTACGCCAGTTGCCTCCCGGCGCCTGGCTACCTCGCCCTGTGTGGCGCCTTCATAACGGATCCTGAAAATGCGCATGGCGCCAGCGTCCCGATGGGCGCCGTGCCGGCCAGCCTAGCTCTTGTTGTTGCGGTTGGCGTACAGCATCGCAGCTACGATCGCGGCAGATCCGATACCGATCGCGGCACCGACCACTGCGGTCTTCTTGCTGATCTTGGGAACCAGCGGAACTCGCCGTTTTTTCGGTTCGGATCTCGGGGTAGCGCTCTCGTCCAACGTCTTCTCTCCTGGACTGGTAGGCTTGATCTATGCCTGCTGCGCCGAAAAACAAGTTAGGGGTGGGCATAATGTTGTGTGGGCGCGCCCGGCGCGTGTCACTTATCCACAACAAATCGGTGTTTCAGCCGAGCGCGTTCCAGAGCAGTTTTGCCGTGAGGGCCAGCGAAATCGTCACCAGCAACGGCCGGATCACCCGGGCGCCGAAGCGCATCGCGGTGTGGGATCCGGTCCAGGCGCCCGAGGCTGAGCCGATCGCCATGCACAGACCAAGCAGGATCAGCGCGTTGCCGCCGACCAGGAAGACAACCAGGCTGCCGAGGTTACTGGCGAAATTGAACGCCTTGGTGTGCGCTGTGGCGCGGATGAGGCCGTAGCCGCGCAACGAGACGAGGCTGGTCGCGAAGAAGCTTCCGGTCCCGGGCCCGAAAAAGCCGTCGTAGAAACCGATCGCGCCTCCGACCGGCAAGTAGCCGGCCTTGCCGATCCGCTGATGCGCATCCTCATCGGTCATGCGCGGGCTGAGCAACACATAGGCGGCTACTGCAATCAGCAGCACGGGCACGACCAGATTCAGCGCATCGGCCTTGATAGATTTTACGACCACCGCTCCACCGGCTGAGAGGATCAGGATCACCACAACCTGTGGCCAGCTGCCGCGCCAGTCGATCATGCCCTTGCGGCTGAAGCTAAAGGTCGCGGTGCCCGAACTGAAGCTAGACTGGAGCTTGTTGGTGGCGAGCGTTGCAATCGGCGGGACGCCGGCCGACAGCATCGCGGGTACCGTCAGCAGCCCACCGCCGCCGGCGATCGCGTCGATGAAACCGGCTATGAAGGCTACGACCGTCAGGATCGCATAGGTTTCCGGGCCAAAGTGCATGGCTTGCCCTGCAATAGGCGCGGCGTCGGCGCAAGCCTTGGCAGCCGATCGGCGCATGGTTATGGCGCTCGGCCATGAACCAGCCTCGCTTCCAGTTCACGATCCATGCCACAGATGGCAAGGCGCGTACCGGGACGATCGCAATGAAACGCGGTGAGATCCGGACGCCAGTCTTCATGCCAGTCGGCACGGCGGCCACCGTCAAGGCGATGAAGCCCGCCGACGTCCGCGCGACCGGCGCCGACATCATCCTCGGCAATACCTATCATCTGATGCTCCGCCCCGGTGCCGAGCGGGTCGCGCGCCTCGGCGGCCTCCACCGGTTCATGCGCTGGGACCGCCCGATCCTGACCGACAGCGGGGGCTATCAGGTGATGAGCCTGTCGGCATTGACCAAGCGCAGCGAGGAGGGCGTCTCGTTCAGGAGCCACCTCGACGGCTCTGCGCATATGCTCAGCCCCGAGCGCTCGATAGAAATCCAGCGGCTGCTGGGATCGGACATCGTGATGGCGTTCGACGAACTGGTGCCGACAACGACCACCGAACAGCAGCAGCGCGCTGCGATGGAGCGCTCGATGCGCTGGGCGAAGCGGTCGCACGCGGCTTTCGACGCGGGCGGCGAGCATGCCGAGCGCGCCGCGATCTTCGGGATTCAGCAAGGTGCGCTGGACGAGGCGCTGCGCAAGGCTTCAGCCGAGGCGCTGCTCGATATCGGGTTCGATGGCTATGCGGTTGGCGGGCTTGCGGTGGGCGAGGGCCAGGAGGCGATGTTCGCTACGCTCGATTTTGCGCCCGGCCAGCTCGACGCCGAGAAGCCGCGTTACCTGATGGGCGTCGGCAAACCCGACGACATCGTCGGTGCGGTCGAGCGCGGCATCGACATGTTCGATTGCGTGCTGCCCACCCGATCGGGCCGCAACGGCCAGGCCTTCACCCGCGCCGGCCCGATCAACCTGCGCAATGCGAAGTTCGGCGAGGATGAAAGGCCGCTTGACGAAAGCTGTGTCTGCCCGGTCTGCGCCCAATTCAGTCGCGCCTATGTCCACCATCTGATCCGCGCCGGCGAAATCCTCGGCGCGATGCTCATGACGGAACATAATTTGCGTTTTTATCAGGATTTGATGGCGGATCTTCGTAATGCCATCGAGCTCGGGACACTCTCTGGTTTCGCCAATGAGTTCCGTACTCGTTATCGTGGCGGAGACTGAGCGTCAGCCACGATAACGTATCTCCGGCACGCCGCGTACACCGAGTCCTTCGATCAGGAAGGTGCAGCCGGCGCCGTCCTCGGCAGGTTGACTGAATGCCGACGGATCGATCGTGACCACATAGAGCAGATCGAGGTTCGGGCCGCCGAACATCACGCTGGCGGGCTGGCTGACCGGCATATCGATAATCCGTTCGACCTTGCCGTCAGGGCGCCAGGCGACAACCTTTCCGCCGGTGTAGAGTGCCATCCAGACGAGCCCGTCGGCATCGACGGTCGTTCCGTCCGGCATGCCGCCGATCTCGCGGGTGTCGGCGAACAGGCGGCGGT
>CANJRZ010000080.1 GCA_947476735.1 Sphingomonadaceae bacterium | reverse complement strand
GAAATGCCCCATCGGATTTTCAAGTCGCGGACGAAACGGCAACCGTCTCGCAGTCGCTCGACGCAGAAGACTGCGCTAGGTTCCGCCGCCGCTATGTGGCTGTCATTGCCTGATACTGTCGCTATGCTGCGGACCTTCATATCGGCCCGCGCAGATGACCACTCAGCAAACGCCACACCAACGAAAACCGCTGCCGCCGGGTTTCCTCGACGAAGTCCGCGCGGCTGTGGGCGTTCGGCTCCACACCGGGAAGGCGATCCTGCTCCAGCATGGTTCCAGTGAGACTCATTTCGATCCGGTCTTTCCCGATGCAGTGGCCTTTGCCCATTCAACTGCAGAAGTGGCGGCGCTCGTCCGACTATGTATCGCCCATGAAGTGCCGATCATCCCGTTCGGAGCCGGCACTTCGCTCGAAGGCAATATCACTCCGATCCGTGGCGGACTGACGATCGATCTCAGCGAGATGAACGCTATCCTCGAAGTCCACCACGAGGATCTTGACTGCACCGTCCAGGCCGGGGTCCGGCGCGAGCAGCTCAACGACCATCTGCGCGACCAGGGACTGTTCTTCCCGATCGATCCCGGCGCCAATGCGACCATCGGCGGCATGGCTTCGACCCGCGCTTCCGGCACCAACGCGGTGCGTTACGGGACGATGCGCGACGCCATTCTTTCGCTCAGGGTGGTGACACCCGAAGGCAAGATCATTCGCACCGCGCGCCGAGCCCGCAAGTCGGCGGCAGGTTATGACCTGACCCGGCTGATGATCGGCGCCGAGGGCACGCTCGGTATCATCACCGAGATCACCCTGCGCCTGCATGGCATCCCCGAAGCGATCTCCTCAGCGGTCTGTTCGTTCAAGACATTGAAAGGCGCGGTTGACACCGTCGTCCAGGCGATCCAGCTCGCCGTCCCCGTCGCGCGGATCGAGCTTCTCGACGACGCCCAGATGCGGGCATCAAACACCTATTCGCACCTTAATTATCCCGAGAAAACAACGCTTTTATTCGAGTTTCATGGCTCCGAGCGCTATGTTCAGGAACAGGTGGAAACGGTCCGCACGCTTGCCGGAATAAACGGCGGCGGCGATTTTCTCTGGTCCAATCTTCCCGAAGAACGCTCGCGCCTGTGGAAAGCACGGCACGAAGCCTATTATGCCGCCGTCGGCCAGCGCGCCGGGGCTGTGGGCTGGACCACCGATGTCTGTGTGCCGATCAGCCGGCTCGCCCAATGCATCCTCGAGACCAAGGAGGACCTGGCAACATCAACGGTGCCGGCGACGATCCTCGGCCATGTCGGCGACGGCAATTTCCATGTCATCTTCTCGATCGATCCCAATGCTCCGCAGGAGATGGAGGAGGTCGAGGCGATCAACGACCGGCTCGTCCATCGCGCGCTTGGCATGGATGGCACCTGCACCGGCGAACATGGTATCGGCATGGGCAAGCAACGGCATCTCGTCGACGAGCTTGGCGACGCGGTTGACCTGATGCGCCTCATCAAGCGCGCGATCGATCCGAAAGACCTGTTCAATCCGGGCAAAATATTCCAGCTTTGACGCAGGATACGGGAGAGAGGTCTGCACCTCCGCTCGTCGCTAACATCTGGAGAGGACCTGCATGAAAAGTCGCCATCTCGTTGACCCCGAGCTCGAAGCCCTGCTCAAAATCATCACGCTGCCACCCGTCGGCGAGCATAATTATCTCGAGGTTAGGGCGATGGAGATGCCCTTTCCCGAGCCAGGCGATGACGGCGTCATCCATGAAGTGAAGGCGGTACCGGGACCCGCGGGAGCGCCCGACATCGAGCTCCGGATTATGAAACCGGCTGGTGCCAATGGTCCGCTTCCGGTCATATATCACGTCCATGGGGGCGGTTATGTGCTCGGCAGCGCCAAGGATTATGAGCCACTCAACCGGCACCTCGTGCCGACGCTCCAGTGCGCTCTGGTGACCGTCGAATATCGCCTCGCACCCGAAAGCCCCCATCCCGGGCCGGTCGAGGATTGCTATGCCGGACTCAAATGGGTGTTCGAGAATGCCGAGAAAGAAGGTTTCGACACCAGCCGGATCGGTGTGAAGGGGGAGAGCGCCGGCGGCGGCCTGGCAGCGGCGCTCGCCCTGCTCGCTCGCGACCGGGGCGAATATAAGCTGGCCTTCCAGCATCTGATCTATCCGATGCTCGACGACCGAACCGGCACCAGCTCCGACCCGCATAACTATGTCGGCGAGTTCATCTGGCCGGTCGAGGGCAACAGATTCGGCTGGGCTTCGCTGCTCGGCAAGGCGCCGGGCAGCGACGACGTGTCGCCATACGCCTCGCCCGCGCGCGCCGCGGACCTGGGTGGCCTGCCACCGAGTTTCATTTACGCCGGTGCGCTCGATCTCTTCCTCGAAGAGGATATCGAATATGCCCGCCGCCTGATCCGCGCAGGCGTGCCGACGGAATTGCATATCTATCCCGGCGCGTTCCACGGCTTCGAGGTGGCAGCAGAGTCGCATGTCGCGCAGCAGGCTTATCGCGACACCATCGCTGCGCTTACGCGCTTCATGGCGCCGCGCGGCTGAGGGGGGGGAAATGGCATGAGCAAGAGCCGTCACCTGGTCGATCCCGAGCTCCTCCCGCTGCTCGATGCATTGCCGACCATTGTCGTTACCGACGAGAATCTCGCCGAGCGGCGCGCCAACCGGATGCCTTTGCCGATCGCCGAAAATGACGGCGTCAGCGTCGAGAAGCGGTCTGTGCCAGGACCTGCCGGCGCGCCCGATATCGACCTCTTCATCTTCCGGCCAGAAGGCGTTCCCGGGCCACTGCCGCTGATCTACCATGTCCATGGCGGCGGCTACATTGTCGGCTATGTCGAGCAATTCGAGGGTATGTTGCGGTCGATCGCAGCCGATGTCGGCTGCGCGATCGTCTCGGTCGCATATCGCCTCGCGCCCGAGACGGTTTTCCCCGGCGCGATCGAGGACGCCTATGCCGGCCTCGCCTGGACCTTCGCCAACGCCGCAGAGCAGGGATTCGACACCAGCCGCGTCGGAGTGATGGGTGAAAGCGCCGGTGGCGGCTTCGCGGCGGCGCTTGCGCTGCTCGCCCGCGACCGCGGCGAATATCCGCTGAGCTTCCAGCACCTCATCTATCCGATGCTCGACGATCGTACCGGCACCACCTCCGAACCGCATCCTTATGCGGGCGAATTCGTCTGGCCGGCGGAGAACAACCGCTTTGGCTGGCGGGCGCTGCTTGGCAGAGAGCCGGGCGGGGACGATGTCTCGCCCTATGCGGCGGCGGCCCGCGCAACCGACCTCACAGGGCTGCCACCGACCTATATTCACACCGGTGCGCTCGATCTCTTCGTCGAGGAGAATATGGAATATGCGCGGCGGCTGGCACGGGCGGGGGTCCCGGTTGAGCTGCATGTCTATCCGGGCGGAATCCATGGCTTCGAGCTCGCCGGAAACTGCGCGATCGGCGAAGCGGCAACCCTGGCCAGCAGGGCCGCGCTCAAGCGGTTCATGGCGACGAAATGAACTGAGCCTGCTCTCCCCTTCGGGCGAGAGCAGGACAGGGAGAACAGCTGCCCCGAGAAGCCGGCGAGGATGCCTGCCTGCGGTTCAGTCGAAGCGATCAGTCATGGCGAAACGGTCAGCCGCGGACCATGCCTCGCGCCATGCCTTCGAGCGCGTCCGCCATCTTGGCACCGAAATCCTGATCGGGCACAAATTCGGCAATCGCCAGCCGCATCGCATCGCACCATTGGCGAGCGGTCTGCTGCGTGACGGCAATCTTGCTGTGCAAGGACATTACGCATTTGCCGGGATTCCGGGTGAACCAATCGCGCGGCCCGCCAAGCCAGGCGATCAGGAAGCCAGTGAGCGAATCCCGCATGGGCGCGAGATCGGGCGCGTGGAGCGCGCGCAACTCGGCAAACCCCTCCTCGTCCATCAGATCGTAAAAACGGTCGACGATCCGCCGGACGACGTCGGCGCGGCCCACCAGATCATAGGGCGTCACCGCCACCTGCACATCAGATTCTGCCATCTCCACTCCCGCGATCTGCACCGAACCATCGGCCGAAACAGACCTGTACAGAATGAGCGATACAGGGAATTGATGCGCGTCAAACTGCTCCAGCGCAGCAGGTCATGCCGAGCGCGAAAGCGCGTGATTGGCGGCGACATAGCCCCAGGTGAAGGACGGACCAACACTCGATCCCGCGCCCGGATAGACGCCGCCCATCACCGACGCCGTGGACACGCCGGTGGCGTAGAGACCGGGGATCGGATGGCCGTCCGAACGCAGCACCCGCGCGTTCACATCGGTGACCACGCCGCCATAGGTGCCGACGTCGCCCGGATAGACCGGAATGGCGTGGAAAGGACCTTCCTCAATCGTCCCGAGGCTGGCCGAGGGCTTGTGATATTTATCGCCGAGCCAGGCGTCATATTCATTGTTGCCGCGCCCGAAATCCTCGTCCTTGCCGTTGGCGACAAAGCCGTTGAATCGATCAACCGTCCCCTTGAGGACCGCCGGGTCCATCCCGAGAATCTTGCCCAGTTCCTCGATCGTATCGGCTCGGCGCAGGAAACCTGAATCATACCAGGCCTGCGGCTTCTTGGTACCCGGCATCGTCCCGAGGAACATATAATTCTTGAGCGTACGCGCATCGAAAATCGCCCAGCTTGGATTGGCGGGCACCGTCTTGTCGCGCTCGAGCATTTCCTTGCAGAAGGCCATGTAGGAGCCTGCCTCGGTCATGTAGCGAACGCCCGTCTGGTCGACCATGATGGCGTGCGGCGAGGCGGTGATCTTTTGCGTGCCAGCCCCCATGCTGCCCGGCGGATAGCCGGGGGGTGTCGTACGCTGATTGCCGACCATCTCACCCATCTGCGCGATCGCAGCGCCGTGGCGCATCATCTCCTCGATCATTTCGCCGGTGTCACCCTCGGGAACGCCGGTCCATTCGGTCTTCGTGCCGGGAATATAGGTGTCACGCATCCGCTGGTTCTGTGCGAATCCGCCGGCATTGACGAGCACGCCGAGCCCCGCGCCAATGCGCCAGGGCTTGCCATTCTTCTCGGTCAGGACACCGGTGATCCGGCCATCCTCCAGGATCAGTTCCTTGACCGGCGAGTCGGTCCGGATGTCGATCCCCGCCTTGAGCGCGGCCTGGAACATCCGACCCTGCAGTGCGGCGCCGGCGGTAACCCAGTGCTTGCCGGTCAATTTGGCGAGGATGCCGCGCAAGCCGACCTTGAGGGCGATCGCTTTGCTCTTCCACGATTGCTTCAGATAGGAGAGCTCCATCGCCTCCTCGAGCATCGCGGGGAGCGGCAGGAAATTGGGCCGCAACCGTTCGCGCTCCGCCCCCAGCTCGTTCACATTGAAGAGCTGCGCGACCACGGTGCGCCCGTGCAGCGAGCCACCCGGACGATCGTTATAATAATCGGGATAATGGGAAATGCGGGTGAACCTGATCCCCTGGTCGACGAGGAAGTCGACCATTTTAGGGGCATTGGTGAGATAGGCCAAGCGACGCTCGCGGGTGGCGCCCGGTGTGTCGTTATGATCGCCAACAACCGAATCGAGATAGGCTGTCGCCTGCTCCATACTGTCCGGTATCCCGTCCCGCTTCATGAAGCGGTTGTTCGGAACCCACATCACTCCGCCCGATTTCGCCGTCGTGCCACCGACCAGCGGGGTCTTTTCGAGAATCAGCACCGACTTGCCTGCCGCGCGCATCGCGAGCCCCGAACACATTGAGCCGCCACCACTGCCCGCCACTACCCAGTCGAAGGTTTCGTCGAAGTTGCTCATGGCTGCCCCCCTCCCTGGTAGCGTTCGGTTGGGTTTCGCGCCCATACCGTCATCCCACTATTTTCCTACTTCCCATGCCCGCTACAACGGCAGGAAATTTCCGGCCTTCTTCGCAGATGCTGTGCGCGAGGTCAGAAACCAATATCCTGGATCGGCACGTCGAGTCCGCTGCTCGAGATTTGCTGCGCCTTGACCAGTTCCTCGTTGCTGCGGCCTTCGAGAAAGCCGTCGACGGTGCGCTGATAATTGCTGATCATCCCCTCGATGTCTTTCGACAGCCGCATATATTCGAAGCCCGTTGCGTGCAGGCCGAGTTGCTGGAGCGGCAGGTTCGAATAATCCTGTTTTGGGATTTCGGGATATTCCGGATTGTCATGCCGACCCGGGACCGGGGCTACCGGCCGGGGGCGCTTTTCGTCCTCGGGATAGAGCACCAGCGACCAGAGTTCGAACAGGCAGGTCTCGGGCGTCAACGGACGGATCCGGTAGGACGACATGTTTCCGTACTGCGGCAGCAGGAAATAATGCGGGAACATGAACTGGACGGGTGGAGCCGGCTTGTTCATCGCAAGATCGTTGAGATCGGGCATGTCGATGCCCTTGGCCCGCGCGCGGGTCGTGATTTCGTGGTTCAACTTGAAGAAGAACTGGTTGAAGGCCTCTTTCGGATCCTCCGGAAGCTCGATATCACGCATGCTTTCGGCAACCGCGATGTCGTTGGCGTGGACCATGCCGCCCATGCCGTCGCTCAGCACTTCCATATATTTGATCGAGACATCGACGATGTCGGTGCTCTTGTTGAAGGCCCGCGTCGGCGGGAAGGTATTGCCCGCATCGGGACCATAGCGGCTGCTCATCCCGGGCAACGGGATCGAATGCAGCTGCGGGTGGGTCCGCATCACATGATAGCCTTCCATGAAGGCTTCCATGGCCAGCTTCCAATTGGTCGGCAGCACCGAGGAGACCCACCATTCGACCTTGAGCTTGTCGACATTGCGCGGATCGAGGCATTCGGTGGCCGGCTTGATGCAGTCGATCAGCGGCGGCGCGTCATTGTCATGGTTGATAAAAGCGCAGCCGCCCCACAGCTCGACCCGGCATGGCACCAGGTTGAGCTCGGCCTGGTCGAGATTTTCCTCACTGAATATCTGACGACCGAACACGAAGGTGTTCTCGCCCTCGCTATTCCAGCGCCAGCCGTGGAAGGGGCAGATGAAACCCTGGGTCTTGCAGCTGCCATGCCCGCTCGCGAGTTGAACGCCGCGATGCCGACAGGCGTTGTGGAAGGCCCTGATGCCTTTCTTGCTGTTGACGACGATTACGGACTTGTCGAGATTCTTATATTCGACCCAGTCACCGACCTCAGGAATCTCCTCCAGACGGCACGCCATCTGCCAGACATGTGGCCAGAGATGCTCTTTCTCCAGCTCGAAGAAGCCCTCGTCATAATAGCGTTTCGCCGGAATTCTCTCTGGGTTGGTCACCTTGAACGGGACTTCCCTCAATGCGCGCTTCGCTTTCTTGCCCATGGACCTCTCCTGTCTGCTTATTTCGCCAGACTCAGTTCAGACGATTTCCCCGATTTCGAAGCCGACTTCGTAGGTTTCACCCGCGGCGGCCTTGTGGATCAATGTCCCCGCCATGGGAGCCTCTATGTCGCGCGCCGTCTTGTCGGTCTCGAGGATGTAGATCACCTGACCCTCGCTGACCGTCGAACTATCGGCCGCCACCCATTCGGCCAGCGTCCCCTCGACCATCGACATCTCAAGCTTCGGGATCGTCAAAGTCATCGCCATGGAGTTCTTGTCCTCACTTGTACTGCTGCATCGCCGCGCGTACCCGCGCCGCGATCGACCCCGCATTAGGCACCTGGTTCATCTCGATGTCCCGCGCATAGGCAATCGGCGCATATTCGGCGCCGAGCCGGATCGCGGGACCCTTCAGTGTCGAGAACAGCTCCTCGTTGATCGTGCTCGCAAGCTCTGCGCCGAAGCCGCAAAACTCGACCGCGGCATGGACGACCAGCGCGCGCCGCGTCTTCTTCACCGACCGGAGCACCCGGTGATAATCGAGCGGCACCAATGTCCGCAGATCGATTACCTCGGCGCTGATGCCCTCCTTGGCCAGCTCATCGGCCGCGTTCAGGCACTGCTGAACCTGCCAGCCATAGCTGATCAGGCTGATGTCAGTCCCTTCGCGCCGCACCTTTGCCACGCCCAGCGGGATACGATAATCTCCCGCCGGCACATCACCCTTGGTCCCCCGCAAGCCCATCAGCGTCTCGAGATGGATGCATGGATCAGGATCGAAGATGCAGCTGAGCAGCAAGCCCTTCGCGTCATAAGGATTGCTCGGGATCGCCACCTTTAGTCCCGGAACATGGGTCAGCCAGGCTTCGAGCGACTGCGAATGCTGCGCACCGAAGCCCCCCATGCCGCCGCCGATCATCATCCGGATCGTCAGCGGCACATGGGTCTGCGCGCCCGACATGTAGCGCTGCTTGGCCGCATGATTGGCGATCTGATCGAGGCACACCCCCGCGAAGTCGACGAACATGATCTCGGCAATCGGCTTCATGCCCACCAAAGCCGCACCGATTCCCGCGCCGATGATCGCGGTCTCCGCGATCGGGGTCGGCCGCACCCGGTCGCCATATTTTGTCTGCAGACCCCGGTTGGTGCCGAACACCCCGCCATGCGGCTCGCCGACATCCTCGCCCAGCAGGAACACGCCCTCATCCCTGGCAAAGGCAATGTCCTGCGCCTCGGCCACCGCCTCGAACATCATCATCTGCCGCGGTTCGCCGACCGGCACGATCTCATCGGCACGCATCGGATAATGGCCGCGCCTGGGGACCGTATCCACATCGGCATAGACATCGATCAGCGTCTCGGTCGCGGGCGTGACCCGGCTGGCGCTCGCCATGGCCAGCGCCGCATCCACCTCGGCCTGCGCCGCCGAATCCATCGCGTCCAGCTCGGCCGCAGTGCACACCCCGGCCTCGGCCAGAAGAGTGCGCGTCCGCTGCAGCGCCCAGGCTTCCTTCGCCGCCGCCAGAACGTCCGCTGCGACATTCTTGTTGTCGCCGACCCCGGCATGCGGCCCCAGCCGAAAGGTCGACGCCTCGACGAAGATCGGGCCGTTGCCCGCACGGACTTCCTCGATCACCGCCTTCATCTCGCGGTAGAAGCCAGCGACGTCGGTTGCGTCGATCTTCACCCCTTTGAAGCCATAGCCCGCTGCACGCGACGCAAAGTCCTTCGACGCGGTATAATCAGGGATCGCGGTATATTCTCCGATCTGGTTGTTCTGGCACAGGAAGATCACAGGCAGCTTCCAAACCCCCGCAAGGTTCATCGCTTCGTGGATCGCACCGATGCTCGTCGCACCGTCGCCGAAGTTGACGATCGTCACCCGGTCCTCGCCGCGCGACTTGGCCGCATAAGCGAGACCATTGGCGATCGGCGCGCCCGCACCCACGATCGCGGTCGTCAGCATCGAACCCGACGACGGATCCGAAATATGCGGACTGCCGCCCTTGCCCTTGTTGATCCCGTCCTCGCGGCCCAGCATTTCGGCGAACAGCCCGTCGAGCCCGACGCCCTTGGCGACCTGGTCGTGAATGCCGCGATAGGTGGTGATCATGTAATCGCGCGAACTGGTCAGCTGCGCGATTGTCGCCGGGATCGCCTCCTGACCCGTCATCGGCCAGTAGCTGAACATGAATTTGCCCGCCGAAAGGCCAGCCTGAACCGCCTTGTCCACCGCACGGATCCGCGACATCTGGCGGTAAATCTCGGTCAGAACCTTCGGCTCAATTCCAAGATTGCCTTCGTTCACGATCGCCATTTCCACTCCTCCGAATGTTCGCCGACCCATTTCTCAACCTCGGCGGATTGTGTATCTCGCCGGATGTCATGCAGAGGTCAACGCCCTCCACCAAGCTGCGCGCCTGACTCTACCCTACACAAACGTTACAGTAGGTTTTTGATCTTCGCGGCCGCTGACCCATCGATATTTACTCCGTGACCGATGAGCCGACGGCAGCTCGATCCGCCGCCGGCCTTCAGGTCAGAACCGATATTCCGCACGGACACCATAGGTACGCGGCGCCGACCATGAGGTGGAATCCGAGAAGCCGGTCGGCAATGTGCTCTGCAAATAATCATGGTTGGTCAGGTTGCTGCCCCAGACCGACAGCCGCAGCCCCGAAACCGCCTTCAGCTCGAGCGACATCTCGGCATTGAGGAGAAGGTATTTCTTCTGCCGGAAATGGCCGTTCACATCGAACGGGAAGCCCGAATTATAGTTCCCGCTGAGGTTGAGTCCCATTCGACCCACCGACAGGTCATAGCCATAGTCGACCGACGCGGTGGCCGCGAACTTCGGAGCCCGCTCGAGCTGGAAGCCGCTCACGTCCTGTGCACTCTGGGTATTGCCGCAGGGGAAGCCAACGGCGCATCCGGAGGCGGGCGTTACTGTATAGACCGAGGCAGCCGGGAAGGACGTATATTTGCTGTCGACATAGCTTCCGCCCAGGGTGAAGTGCAGGTCCGGTGTCGCGCGCCATTCGAGATCAAAGTCGAAGCCGTTGAGCCGGCCAGCCGCGGCATTCTGATAGAAGCCGGTGGGAGCCTGATAGATGAACACCTGAATCTGCTTATACTTGTAGTGGAAAGCGGCCAGAGTCACTCGCACACCATCGGCGAGGCGTCCCTTGTAGCCGACCTCGAAGGCATCGACCGTCTCGGGCTTGACCGGAGTTTCCAGGCAGGACGCATCGGCGGGCCCACCTGGGCATTTGCCGATATTCCCAGGGCTGACGAAGCCGCTCTTGAAGCCCTTGGAATAGCTTGCATAGAGCATGTGATCGTCGCTCGGTTTGTAGCGAAGGACCACGCGCGGCGTAAACTTCTTGAAGGATTGCGAACCACGCGGATCGGGAAACAGCGTCTTGGTCTTCAGATTCCCATTGTTGAACACCTTCACCTTTTCATAGGCATAGCGGCCGGCGGCAGTGAGGGTGAACTGGTCGGTGAGGTCGTAGGTCGCCTCGAAATAGCCAGCATAGCTCTTCTTCTTGCTGCGCGAATAGCTCAGCAACTGGAAGCCAGGAGACGGCGAGCCGGTGAAATTCTGATAGGGCGCGAAATAGAGGCCGAACTCCGACGGATCGAAGTCCTGCTGCCGATCCATGAAGAAAGCGCCGGTCGAGAAGGTGAAGCGTCCGAACCGCTCGGAGACGAAATTCAACTCCTGGATATAGGCGCGCTCGGGAATGACGAGCGGCCGGACCTCGGCGAAATTGACCGGCGCTTCGTCGACATCGACGATGTCAGTCACCTTCGCCTTCTGATAGGCCGTAACCGTATTGAGCGTGCCGAAATCGCCGATCCCGATCTTGCCGAGCAGACTGAACCCATGGCTCTTGCTGAGCAGGTCGGGCGGGAAACTGGTCGCAAAGGTATGCGGCTTGGAGGCGACCGGCGTGCCGGGGAAGAATATGTTCGTCAGCCTGTTGCCGAGCGAATTGCCGTTGAACGGAGCGCCCGTATAGACGCCGGAGTCGTTCCGCTCCGACCAGTAGCCAGCCAGCGTGAAGGAAATGTCCTCGGTGGCGTTGATCAGAATCTTGCCGCGGATCTGCTTCGACCGGAGCCCCTTGTCGTGGCCACCACGCAGCAGATCGCGATTATAGCCACCGCGGTCCGTCCAGGTACCGGACAACAGCACCGCGACATTGTCGCCAAGCGGTCCGGTGATGTGGCCGTTCACGGTCTTGTTGTCATAATTGCCGTAACCGGCGGAGATACGTCCGCCAAAGTCGAAACGGGGGGCGATCGTATCGATGATGATCGCGCCGCCCGTAGCGTTCTGACCGTAGAGTGAGCCCTGTGGGCCCTTGAGCACCTGGACATTCGACACATCGGGCAGATCGACGATCGCCGCAGTCTGGGTCGGCTGATAGACACCATCGACATAGACAGCGACGTTCGAACTGTCGCCGAGCGTCGAGAGCCCCGACGAGATGCCGCGGATCGATGGCCGCAGGAAGCCGCCATACATGGGAAGCTGGAGCGCGGGGGCGACCCGCTCGAGGTCACGCAGATTGCCAACACCGGCCTTGGCAAGCGTGTCGGCGCTCAATGCGGTGACGGCGATCGGCACGTCCAAAAGGCGCTCAGAACGACGCTGTGCCGTGACGATGATCTCGTCGCTGACTGACGCCTCGGCCGCTGCCTGAGGCGCTGTTGCGGGCGCGGACTGCCCCAGCACGGGCGACGCCGTGAGGAGAACGAGCGGCATCGCCACCGAAACATGAAATTTCTGCCTAGTGTGTCCTGGCATCGCATCCTCCTCCATCGGGCGCCCTGAATTCCCTCAGGTGCCGCCTGTCCTAATTTGACTACGCAGAAGCTACTGGTTCGACCTGACCTAGATTTATCCGTTCTGTTCTATCTCTCAAACACGCCGAGGCATTGAGCGAACTGGCCCCCATGCCCCTGGCAACGACTTTCAAGTTGATTGATGATTGTTCGCGCATGCGCGGCACGCGACGTGCAGTGGACATGCCTGATGCAGCGGGCCCATCGCCATCCTCCTCCTTTGCAGCGAACACCGTTGGCGTCCGCCTTGCGAAGGCCCCACCGCGATATTTCTACTGCTACGTTCGAGTAGGATGCTTTGCATGTCACATAGAGTCAAGCCGGCTAACAACCGCAGCTTCGGGCCCGGGCGCCGCACCGTTAGATTTGTATCAGGCTTAGGCCTTCGCCGGTCGGCGGGGATGCCGATGGGCTTCGCCGGCAGTGGAAATAGTGTCGAGGAGCTGGCGAGGCAGCAGCGGTGTAGTGCCCTGCTCGGCAACGAGGCCATGAACCATACCGCCAACCATCCGCTTGAGGGTATCCCGCTCGACCTGGGTGTCGGCCCCGGCGAATTCCTGGACGGTCGATTCGATCATTTCCTGCAGAGCATAAGCAGCGACATGCGCGATCCTTGGCAGAATACCCTGCTGGAGGAGTAACTCCTTGTAGACCGCGTGCGAATGTTCCTGCTGTTCCAGATAATAGGCATTCACCTCACTGTTGGCGGAAAAGCCGTTGGTGATCATGCGGACGAGCGTCCGTTCCTGATAATAATAGTCGAACATGAGATCGACGATGATGTCGAAATAATCGAAGATCGTTTCCGGATTGACCAACCGCTTGAGCGAAAGCTCGATGATATTTTTGTAGAACTCGTTGAGCAGTTCGATCGCTACCGACTCGCTGTTATCGAAATGCTCGTAGACGACCGGCTTGGATGCGCCGGACCGCTCGGCCAGCGCCGACATGGTCAACGCCCTGATCCCGCCACTCTGGATGATCTCGCGAGCCGTACTAAGCAGTTGGGCGCGCCGCTCCGCCCTTGGCATCCGCTTGGCCCGCACCCTGGCTGGCGGCACGGGCGGAAGCCGGCCGGCTTGTGGCGTCAATTTGTCGCTCAACGTCGCATCTGATGTGTAAACCATCCCCAATCGTGGGCCCGGAGACTCACGGTCTTGAAATGTCATCCTTTTCAGCAAGCTGTCAATTTCGACCCGCGCGGCACAATGAATATCTCGCCACGCCGGAAGCGTTCAGCTTCGGGGCAGGTCGGGGTGATATATGGGCTCGACAAAGGAGATGCGCTGTGGTGCGATTGGGCATGACCAGCCTTACCCCCTTGCTCGACACGGTGAGTTCACCGGCGGAATTGCGTGGATTGAAGCCCGGGCAACTGCGTCAGCTGGCGGATGAGCTGCGGGCGGAGATGGTATCGGCGGTATCGGTGACGGGTGGTCATTTTGGTGCGGGTCTTGGCGTAG
>CANJRZ010000079.1 GCA_947476735.1 Sphingomonadaceae bacterium | reverse complement strand
GTTCGCGCGGATCGCATCGGGCGCTTCGAAGCCGGTGAGAGCGGCGGTAGCGATATATTCGTCGTCGTCGTTGTCGAAATCGTCGATATTGGCATCAAATCCGTAGAGCCCGTCCGACATCACGCCGAATCCGCCAACGACGACGCCGTTTTTGTAGATCGGAAAGCCGCCGGGATCGGCGCCGAGCCCAAGCGGGGAGCGCTTCGGTCCGATGAAGGCGGCCGAGCCACCGCCTGCGATATAACGCTGGCTGAAATCCGAACAGGGCAGCTGGCTGAACTGCACACCGAACAGCGGACCGCCTGGCAGCATATTCTGGCCGGCCGGGTAATGCTCCTGGACAATGAAACTGGCAGTCCGGGTTGAGAAAGCGTTGCCCGAAGATGAGAGATAGGCACCGGTGATCGCCTTGGCGATTGCTGCTGCGGCCAGAGGATTGGCGGCCGACGAACCGGCGACGACGAGACCCTCGACGTCGGTTGGAACCACGGTACGGTTGGTGGTCCGGATTGTCAGTGTTGTAGGTGTTCCGTTCATCTGGAACACTGCGAGGACGTTTCCAACACGATCGGTGACGGCGAATATGCCGGGTTTGCCGCGTGCTACAGCCTCCTCGATCCCTTGAGACAGGATTTTCTGGACGTCAGCCGTCGTCAGAGACTGCTGTGACGGCACCGCGAATACTGGCGGCGGCTGCGTGGTAGGGGGATTGCCGGGATCACTGCTGCCACCGCCACCGCCGCACGATGCAAGCAGGAAAGCGGCTGAGGTGAGAACCGCTACAGCACGCGTAACAAAGTTCATTTGAGAGCCCTTATCGACGCCGCTGCCTGTCCCAGCGCCGCCCGGAATTCTGCCGGACGATAGGCATTGCTGTTGCCCACCGCCTTGTACGCCCGGTCGATCGAACCGCGCGCCCGTTCCGCACCATCTGCAGACACATAACCCTGGCGAACGAGGGCGTTTAGCAACGTGTCAATCGCCATCACGGCCTGCGCCGAACCCTGATAATCGGTCAGGCGCGGAGAAATCGCATTGCTTGCGATGCTGTCGATGATCGCAAAGGTCTCTGCGCGTCCAATCGAGTTTCCGCCCAGTGCATCAGCGAGCGCATTCGCCGAGCTGCCAAGCCGGCGGGCTGCTGCGATGGCCGTTGGCCTATCCTTGGCGATAGCCGCATGAAAGGCTTTCGAATCAGCGTCGAACTTGGCGGCCATGCCCGGAGCAGCAACCTTGGCGGCCGCAGCGAGCATAATCATATTTTCGTCGTTGAAGGGAGGCATTCCGGCTGGAATTGGCCGACCGGGATTCGCGACCCAGTTGGCCTTTCCGTTCGGTCCGTCGATGATTTGCCGGTGGCAGCTGTGGCAATCGAAGAAATAAATCTCCGGGAACATACCCTGATTGCCAAGGCGGCCTTCAGTAAACAGCGTTGTAGCGCGCGCGACCGCAGCTGCCTGACCCATTGCCCACATCTGGACATTGTTGGTGCGGCCCTTGCGCTGGATGTAATCGGCATCCTCGTCATGGTGCTGCTGGAGCGCTGAGAAAAGGTCGAGTTCGAACGAGACACGCGGATGGCCTGCGGCCATAATTCGGTGCGAAACGAACTGACCGGGCTTGTCGCTGCCGAAGTGGCAATCGAGGCATTTTTCCGCACGGGCCCGGGGCCGATCGAGCGGATACATGCCGCGAGAGAGGTTCGAAGCATGAGTCTGGCCGACCGCATAATGGGTGGTCAGCCAGCCGCTATTTCCGCCAGAGCCGCCGTGGCAGCCTTCGCAACCGACGCCATCCTGCGCATGCCAGCGCTCCCCTTTGCCCGCATATGCCGGATCTGAGTGGCAACCAAGGCATTCATCTGCACTGGTTGCCGAACCAATTCCGAGTTTGGCGGCAATCGCCTGGCCGCGGGCGCCTGCAAGGGCGGCATAGGCTCGACTATGCGCACCAGTACGGCTCGACTCGTCCTGCCAGTGTAGAATCTCGTCCTGCCGGACGACCTTGCCAGTGGGTTCGGTTCGGCCATGGCAGGTAGATCCTGCGCAGGACGCGACACCAACATGGCTGTTGGGCGATGGTGCTGACCCCGACGAAGCTGTTGCGCGTTCGGCACCGCTCGCCAGTGCGAAAAGAAGGATGAGGCAGCCCAATATTGCGGAGCCCACTGCTCCGCACATCAAGGACAGCCTGCCTGAGACTTTACCCCCCAATTCGGCGCTCCCTAACTGCCGATCCGATGCCATAACGCCACGCTTTCCCCTGCGCTGTTACGGTGGATACGTGTATCTCTCTTTAACGGCGCAAGTGCAATCGCTTATCAGGTGTTGCGACGCCGAATCACAAGATTGCGGATTTCCGTCATGTCTTCCATCGCGAACTTGACGCCCTCACGACCAATGCCGGAGTCCTTCACGCCGCCATAGGGCATGTTGTCGACCCGGTAGCTGGGCACGTCGTTGACGACGACGCCGCCGACATCCAGGTGATCCCACGCATCGAGAACCTTAAATATGTCGCGCGTGAAGACACCGGCATGGATACCGAACTTCGAGTCGTTCACGATCCTGATCGCTTCGTCCCATTCGCTGAAACGAATCAGGAAGGCGACCGGACCGAAAGCCTCCTCAATGTTGAGTTTGGTCTTTGGGTCGACATTGTCGAGCAGCGTCGCTTCCAGCATCGCGCCCTCGCGCTTGCCGCCACAGAGCAGATTCGCCCCCTTTTCGAGGGCTTCCTGCACCCAGCCGTCGAGTCGCGCAGCTTCTTTGACGTCGATCATCGGGCCGACAAAGGTCTTCTCGTCATGCGGATTGCCAGCGATGAGCGTCTTGGTCTTGGCGACGAGCTTGCTCTTGAAGGCATCATAGACCTGATCGTGGACCAGGATTCGCTGCACGCCGATGCACGACTGGCCCGATTGGTAGAAAGCGCCGAACACGGTGCGATCGACGGCATCGTCGAGATCTGCGTCATGATCGATGATAACCGCAGCGTTGCCGCCCAGCTCAAGCACGACCTTCTTCTTGCCGCACCGCGCCTTGAGATCCCAGCCCACATCGGGCGAACCGGTAAAGGACAGCAGCTTGAGGCGATCATCGGTGGTGAACAGATCCGCGCCGTCGCGCGCCGCCGGCAGGATCGAGAAGGCGCCCTTGGGTAGGTTGGTTTCGGCCAGAACCTCACCCATGATGATGGCGCCCAGCGGCGTGCGGCTCGCCGGCTTCATGACGAAGGGGCATCCGACCGCAAGCGCCGGTGCAATCTTGTGTGCAGCGAGGTTGAGCGGGAAATTGAACGGCGAGATGAACGAGCAGGGACCGATCGGCACGCGCTTCCAGATACCCTGATAACCGCGTGCGCGGGGGGCAATGTCTAAGGTCTGAACCTCGCCGCCGATCCGTACCGATTCTTCGGCGGCGATTCGGAAGGTGTCGATCAGACGGCCGACTTCGCCGCGTGAATCGTTGATCGGCTTACCCGCCTCGATGCACAGCGCATAGGCGAGTTCGTCCTTGCGTTCAGTGAAACGGTTGACGCAGTGCATGAGGACGTCCTGGCGCTCATAGGACGCCATCTTCGCCATCGGTTCGGCGGCCTTGACCGCCCATTCGATTCCTTCGTCAATCGTCTTGGCGTCGGCCAGGGCGACCAGGGTCGCGACCTCACCGGTATATTTGTCGGTAACTTTGAGGTCGGTGTTCGGCTGCCGCGCTTCGTTGGCGACGTAGAGCGGATACTTGTCCTTGAGCTTCATCCTGACCATCCATTTGATCGTGATACCCGGTCGTACCGGGAAGCACGGGGCAACCTATGGGTTTGACCGCCCCGCCAAAGCGGAGCGGTGAAACCTTACGAAACCTGCTTGCTCAGCGTCTTGATATCCTTGTTGAGAATCTGGTCGTTCTCCGAATAGTCGACCGGACAATCGATCAGGTGAACGCCGGGCGTATCCAGACAATGCCGGAGAAGGGTGGTCAGGTGCTCGGCGCTCTCGACCCGATGGCCAGTGGCCCCATAGGCCTCGGCATATTTGACGAAATCCGGGTTGCCATAGGTCAGGCCCCAATCCTTGAAGCCCATGTTCGCCTGCTTCCAGCGAATCATGCCGTAGGACGAGTCGTTGAGGATCAGCACCGTGATGTTGAGCTTGAGCCGAACCGCCGTCTCCATCTCCTGGCTGTTCATCATAAAGCCGCCATCGCCGCAAATCGCCATAACCTTGCGATCCGGATAGACCATCGAGGAGGCCATTGCGGAGGGCAGACCGGCGCCCATGGTCGCGAGCGCATTGTCGAGCAACACGGTGTTCGCCTGACGCGCATTGTAATTGCGCGCGAACCAGATCTTGTAGACGCCGTTATCGAGACAGATGATGCCATCAGACGGCATCGCCGTGCGGATCTCCCTGACGAGATGCGGCGGGAAGATCGGGAAACGGGTATCGCCGTCGAGCGACGCAGTGTGGGCGACTTCGGCCGCGCGAGCCTTCATCATGAAGTCGAAATTCCATTTGCCCGAAGGAACGATGTCCTCCTTCATCTGCCAGATCGCGTTGGCGATATCACCAAGCACTTCGACCTGCGGGAAGTAGACCGGGTCAACCTCAGCCGATTTTGAACTGATGTGGATGACCGGGGTGCCGCCGGTCCTCATGAAGAAGGGCGGCTTTTCGATCACGTCATGGCCGATGTTGACGATCAGGTCGGCATGCTCGATCGAACGATGGACGAAATCGCCTGCCGACAGCGCGGCGCAGCCAAGGAATTTCGGATGGGTTTCGTCGATCACGCCCTTGCCGAGCTGGGTGGTAACGAACGGGATGCCTGTCTTCTCGACGAACTGGAGAAGCATCCGACCGGTCAGCTTGCGGTTGCCGCCTGCGCCGATCACCAGAATCGGTGATTTCGCATCCTCGATCATCTTCACGGCAGCGCGGACCGCTTTGGTGTCGGCAGTCGGACGACGCGCCAGCGATGGCTTCAGCGGTACCTCGTCGGTATGCTCGTCGGCGATGTCCTCGGGGAACTCAATATGGGTCGCACCCGGCTTCTCTTCCTCAGCGAGGCGATAGGCTTCGCGGACCTTGCTCGGGATGTTGTCGGATGACGCGAGCTGATGGGTGAATTTGGTGATCGGTTTCATCATCTCGACGACTTCGAGAATCTGGAAGCGGCCCTGCTTCGATTTCTTGATCGGCTTCTGGCCGGTGACCATCAGGATCGGCATGCCGCCCAGCTGAGCATAGGCGGCAGCGGTCACGAAATTGGTAGCACCCGGCCCGAGCGTCGCCATGCAGACGCCGGTCTTGCCGGTGTGGCGGCCATAGGTCGCGGCCATGAAACCGGCACCCTGCTCATGGCGGGTAAGAATCAGCTTGATCTTCGTGGAGCGGGACAAACTGTCGAGCATGTCCAGATTCTCTTCGCCGGGAACGCCGAAGATATATTCGCAGCCCTCTTCCTCCAGGCACTGAATGAACAGATCGGATGCCTTGGTTGCCATGTCTTGTTCCCCCTTAATCGCGTCGCACGCCCTGCATCGCCAACGCAAAGATGGGGTATTGGTATGTCATTTCGGCGACGGGGAACAGGGTTTTTTACAATCTGTTGCGGGTTTATTCCGTACTTTTGTTTCAAATATCGAGAATCCAGTCCCAACGCATCGGGCCGGCTCCGTCCATGACCGCGACCCCGCATTCGGAGAGCTCGTCGCGGATGCGATCCGAAGCGGAATAGTCCTTCGCGGCGCGCGCCTGCTGCCGTGCGTCAAGGCGAGCCTCGACCTCGGATTCGTCGATCCGCGCGTCGGAGGGCCTAACTCGTAAATCGATTCGCGAGAGGCCGAGAAGCTGAAGGCCCAATGCCATGTCCATGCTGGTGACCAGGCGCAGCTTCTGGTCACCGGCCAAACTCTTGTCGGCCAGGGCCTGTTCGAGCAGGGGCAACGCCTGCGGTACCATGAGGTCGCTGGACAGAGCGGTATCGAATTGGTTCAGGAGTTCGCGTGCTCTGGCGTCGAGGCCTGCCTCTATCACAGCGCGTTGATATGCAAAGGAAGCGCCTTTGCTGGCCGAGCTTTCGACAACGACACGCATCCAATCGGGTTTACCTACCGTGTCGCGCAGCTGCTCGACGCCGATCACCAGCCGTTGCAGCCTGGTCAATGCCGCAGCCAGCCCTTCAGGTGAGAATTCCAGCTCGGAACGATAATGCGCCGAGAGGCACAGAAGCCGATAGGCGAGGGGATGGACACCCTTGTCGATGACGCTCGCCAATGTCGCGAAGCCGCCCTTCGATTTTGACATCTTCCCGCCTCGATCGACCAGGAAATTGTTGTGCATCCAGAAATTGGCGCCCGATTGCGGACTGCCGGTGAAGGCTTGGTTCTGAGCGATTTCGTTGCAGTGATGAATCTCGCGGTGGTCGATCCCGCCGGTGTGGATATCGAACTGGGTTCCTAGATATTTCATGCTCATTACCGAGCATTCGAGGTGCCAGCCCGGCGCTCCCGGTCCCCATGGCGAAAGCCATTCCATCTGGCGAAGCTCGCCGTCGGCAGAGCGCCGCCACAGCGCGAAATCGGCCGGGTTGCGCTTGCCTTCTACTTCGGCAATGCGGCCGACGGTTTCGTCGGCGCGCATGCCCGCCAGCAGGCCATAGTCTGGGACTTTAGACGTGTCGAAATAGAGGCCGCTGTCGAGTTCATAGCTTGCGCCGGCTTGCTCGATCGCTCGAGCGAAGGCGATCATGTCCTGGATGTGATCGGTGGCAACGCTCCAAATCGTCGGCGAGACGATGTTGAGCGCCTCGAGATCGGTTTTGAAGGCTCGCGTGTAGAAGGCTGCGATCTCCCAGATTGTCGTGGCCGCCTTCTTGGCCGCAGCCTCCATCTTGTCGTCGCCTTCGTCAGCATCCGAGGTCAGGTGTCCGACGTCAGTGATGTTGATGACGTGGTTGACCGGATATCCCTTCCAGTTGAGGGTTCGGCGCAGAGTGTCCGTGAAAACATAGGCGCGCAGATTGCCGAGATGGGCGAAATTATAGACGGTTGGCCCGCAGCTGTAGAGCCGCACCATCGCGGGATCGATCGGTTCGAACGGCCGCGTCGCGCGGGTCAGGCTGTCGAACAGCATCAGCGGTGCGCCTGAGGCTACGATTTCAGTCATTGATATTCCGTCTGTGATGGCGGCGCGGCTCTAGAGCATTTTGCGGCTCGGGGCCAAGAGGCAGGCAAAGAAGAAGGCCGGCGAGTTGCCCCGCCGGCCTTCTTTTTGTCTCTTCGAGTCGAAGCTCAGCCTGCCGGATTAGCCGGTGCCATCGCCTGGATCATCATATCGAGCTGCGCGTTGCAGCCCGCCGTGATGAGCGACTGTGCCAGATCCTCGGGTGCGCCCGAGCCGGGCTTCACCACAAGGAGCTTGAGCGCAGTCGGCGCTTTCGCTCCCGCCCAGCTCAGCTGATACTGGCCACCATCGCTGATCGGCACCGAAGCGGGCCACTGGCCATCGGCTTTGCCGGCGGCAAGGTCGATAGTACCCGAGGCGCCACCGGGACCTGCTACGGTCACCGTCGCTGCGGCGGTCGAATCCGGACGCCATACGGTCACGGCCGCCGGGTTGGCGACGCAAACATTGGCACTGCGGGTCACGTCGACGAACCACATATTAGGATTTTTGCCGGCGTTCTTGTCGATCCCGCTGGCGCTGCGTACGGCTCCGATCCGGGCCTTGCGTTCACCGCCACCGGCGGCGAGCGCAGCGAGCGTCGAACCGGCGCTGGCCGCGGCGACCGACGAGCCGCTCGCACTGAAATTGCCCGGGCCATTGATCGTGCGAGTACCCTTGCCGTCCATCAGCATGAGCGTATCGCCTGCCTTGAGGACGATCTTGGCATCAGCCGCAAGCGCCTTTCCTACCGGATAGGCCTTGGCGGACGGTCCCGTCGAGCGAACCACCAACGGGGCCGCGACGGCGGTTCCCGCAAGCATCAATCCTGCTATTGCCGCAATGAAAGCCTGCGGCCGGCGATTATTTGTCAAGCGCACTATACCCTCCTGGTCCAACCTCATGAAGACGCTTTATCAAATTTGCGAGCGCGGCATCATCAGGATTCGTTACGGCCATTTGTTCAAACTCGGCCAATGCAGTGACATCACCATCGTCGAATCTACGCAGTGTGTCTGTGAACTGTTGCACAGCTTCCAAAGAAAAATGTGGAACAGGCTCGTAAATGATCATCGGGGTCGAACGGCCCGATACCGCAATCCGTCCCATGGGCCTGAAATATCCCAATGTCGACTTCTCAACGACAGTGTCGCTGACAAGCGTCTTGGTCTTGAGATATTTGTTGGCGCCTTCAAGGCGTGCTGCGGTGTTCATCGAGTCGCCGAGGGCGGTATACTGTATGCGCCCTTCGCCGCCGAAATTGCCGACGATGGCTTCGCCACGATGGCAGCCGACACGGGTCACGCCAATCGGCGGAACGCCTTCGGGTGCTTCGCGGCGGAACAATTCGCCCGCCTCATACATCGCCACAGCGCATTTAACCGCGCGATCGGCGTCGTCCGGCCGGCTGATCGGAGCGCCCCAGAAGGCCACGATCGCGTCACCGACAAATTTGTCGAGCGTGCCGCCGTGGGCGAGAACGGTTTCCGATAGCAGGTCAAGATAGCGGTTGAGCAGGAGGGCAACCATTTCCGGTTCGATCTGGTGGCTCAACTTTGTGAAGCCCTCAAGATCACTGAACACGGCGATGATATCGCGCTTCTCGCCATGCAACTGGAGCCGCTCGGGATTCTTCATGATATCTTTAGCAATGTCACCGGGCAGATATTTGCCGAGCGCGGACTGGGCGAAGTTGCGCTGCTCGGAGCCGATGCCGCGTGCCGCGGTGCCGACTGCCGAATAGGAGAAGATCCAGCCGATCAGCCAGCCAAACACCGGCAGGCCCTGCGTATCGACGCCGTTAAATTGCCAGACAAAAGGCACGACGGCGACTGCGCCCAACTGGAAGATCAGCAGCAGGCTCAATTTCCATATCTTCATGTTCGACATCGCTGTCAGCGCGCCGAGCACGACCACGCCGAGCGCGATGAGCCACAGCCCCCAATCGGGTATCTGCTTGAACATGAAGCCGTCGAGCATCTGCGCCAGCAGGGTGGCGTGGATTTCGAGGCCGATCGTCGTCTCGCCGACGCGGCCGGTCGCCGGGTCCTTCATGCGAGAGGCGGGTGTGGTGAACTGGTCGACGTCGGGGATGTTACCGCCGATCAGGACATATTTGCCCTCGATCTGCGGCTTGAACGCCTCGAGCAGATCGGGATTGGCGATAACCTCGATCGGCAGCTTGTCAAATACCGGGCGTTCATAATTGCTGGGAAGGCGGTAGCGGATCGAGCCCTGGTGATCGCGATACTTCCAATTTCCCTGGGTCAGCGAATTGGCCATCAGCGGCGGCAACTCGCGAGGCTGGTCTGGCCAGCTGCGCATCACGCCGTCCTGGTCTGCGGCAAGGCGGATACTGGTGAAATGGACGTTGCCCGGCTTCGTCTTCGCCTGGAAGTCGCGGAGGAATACCTCCTGGTCGTACGTCATGAAGGCCGAATTGGTCTTGTTGGTAGCAAGTCCAAGATAGGTCGGTGTCTTCATTGTCCGGAACGCGTCGATCAGAATCTGATCTTCGGGTGTCGGCTGATCGATGAGAATATCGATGCCGATCCCCTTTGGCTTCATCTGATCAAGCGCGATGAGGCCTTTGGCCAGCATGGATCGATCAAGTGGCGAGCGGCGCCCGGTCAGCCGTAAGGTTTCTTCGTTGAAGGTGACCATGACGACTCGCTGGTCAGTCTCGACATGCGGTGCGGACAGCAACGAACGCACATCATACAGGGCGCGTTCGGCATCGCGGGCGAGCATGATGTTCCAGCTGAACTTGGCGAACAGCAACCCGAGGGCGAGGAACAGCAAAGTGACGATGAGGCGGGTTGGCCCGATCTGTTTGACAGCTTTGCGGACTATCGGCCCGAAATCCTGGATACGCTTGGCGAGCGATGCGCCTTCGCTATTGTCCGCCATTCATAACCCCCCGTACTGACCATTCTGATATTAGCCACTGTGGCTACAATGGGAAGCGCTGAGTTGCGCTTGCAATGATTGTTTACGATAGGCACAGTTCACTTTCTGTTCCAAAGGCTTCTGAAGATGACATCGATTGCCGCGCTAGGGCTTCCCCTCTGTCTTTTGCTCGGTCTCGCGCTGGGCTGGTTCGCACGCGGCAGGATCCAGAAGGGGCAGGGAGAGGATGCCGCAGAGTTGCGACGAGCGCTCGACGCAGCGCGCGAGGCGCTCGGCAGGTCGGAGGCAGAGAAGTCGGGATTGCTCGCCGAGCGCGAGGCGCGGACCGAGGCGTTCGAGGCGCAGATCCGGCAGCTTCAGGAGGCCAAGGAGCAATTGTCGGCCCAGTTCGCCGAAATCGGCGCCAAGCTGCTCGAACAGGCACAGCGCCAGTTCCTCGAGCGCGCCGATCAGCGTTTTCATCAGGCCGGTGAGAAGAGCGAGGCCCAATTGAAGGCGCTTCTCAACCCGGTCGAGTCAACGCTGAAGCGTTATGAGGAAGGCTTGCAACGGGTCGAGAAGGAACGGGTCGACAGCTATGCGGGGCTCCGCGAGGCGGTCGACCAGGTGCGCGTCGGTCAAGGACAGGTGCGCGACGAGGCCGCGAAGCTGGTCAACGCCTTGCGCGCGAGCCCGAAAGCACGCGGCCGATGGGGCGAACAATCGTTGCGCAATGTGCTCGAACAGGCGGGCCTCTCGCCCTACGCTGATTTCGCGACCGAGGTCTCTGTTGATACGGAAGACGGCCGGCTGAGACCTGACGTGATCGTCCGGTTGCCGGGCGGGCGGCGGCTGATCATCGATGCGAAATGCTCGCTGAACGCCTATCTTGATGCGAGTGAGGAGGTCGATGAGACGGTGCGCCTGACGCTGCTAAAGGCGCATGCGGCGTCGCTGCGGAATCATGCGAACCAGCTTGGCCAGAAGAGCTATTGGGATCGTTTCGGCGAGGCGGCTGACTATGTCGTTATGTTCATTCCCGGCGAGCATTTTCTTTCGGCGGCTATGGAACAGGATCATGAGCTGTGGGACTGGGCTCATCAGCGACGCGTGTTAATCGCGACCCCGATAAACCTGGTCGCTCTTGCCCGTACGGTTGCCAGCGTCTGGCGACAGGAAAAAATGGCCGAGGAAGCCCGCGCGATCGGGAAGCTCGGCAAGGAAATGTACGAGCGGCTTTCCGTGGCCGCCGGGCATCTGCGCCGGGTGGGCGGGGGACTGAACAGTGCGGTCGAAAATTACAACAGGTTCGTGTCGAGCTTCGAAAGCCGGGTTCTAGTGACCGGCCGGAAATTCGCCGATCTCAGCATCGAGACCGCCGATAAGGAGATCGATGAACTTCCCGCGATCGAGACGCGGGCAAGCGAGCCTGCAGTAGAGCAGCTAGCCACTTCGCAGGAGAGGGACGAGAGCCTTGCCGGTTAGGACGGGCCGATAGACGGGCAGCGGGCAAAACGCCCCATTCTCGTTTATTTCTTCACCGAGACGGGCCCATATTCGACAGGATCATTGGCTGCCACGGAGAGCAGCGCGGTCCACGCCGCCACATTCTGGTGAAGCTGGGCCGGGTCGATCTTGTCGAGCGTATCGTCGGGTGTGTGGTGCAGGTCGAAATAGCGGGTGCCATCCTGGCTCAGCTCGATGACGGCCATGCCTTCCTGCTGGATTTCGGAAATGTCCGATCCGCTCGCATCCCCGTTTTTTCGGCCCTGCACTATGCCTAGCGGCGCAAGTGCCTCGGCAAGCGGCTTCATCGCCGGCAATGCGGCTTCGGCGATCGATGTGTCGAAGCGCCACACCCGGTCCGCGCCGAAGTCCGATTCGGCGAGAACATGGTGTTTCTCGCCCTTGTGCTTTGCGCGATAATCGCCGCCGCCGTAGAGGCCGATTTCCTCCGAGCCGAACCATACGACGCGGATCGTCCGGAGAGGCTGCCCCGCGTCCATGATGTGTTTGGCGGCAGCCGTCGTGATTGCGACACCGGCCGCGTCGTCGATCGCGCCGGTGCCGAGATCCCAGCTGTCGAGATGGCCGCCGATCAACACGATTCCCGCGTTGGCGTCGCGGCCCGGTATCTCGGCGATGACATTGCCGGAGGAGCGCTTGCCGTCCATCTTTGCGGTAACTTTCAGGGAGATCGTCACGGGTTTGCCGCGCTTTATGATCCGTTCAAGCTGGTCGGCGTCCGGATTGGCGAGAGCCAACGCCGGGATCGGCTGCGCGCCGTCCTTCCATTCCTGCACGCCTGTGTGGGGGTTGCGATGCTTGTCGGTGCCGATCGAACGGATCAGGATTGCCACCGCACCCTTCTTCGAGGCGATCGACGGGCCGTTGCGGCGGATGTTCCCAACCGGGCCGTAGGGCGACCCGTCCTGCGCGGGCGCCATGCGATGGGTAACGAAGACGATCTTGCCCCTGATCGTCACAGGATCGGCAGCCTCCAGCGCAGCGAGGCTTTCGAATCCGGTGATTTCGGCCACTAGTCCCTTGGGCGGCGTGGCTCCGCTGTTTCCCAGGGCTGTGAGTGTCAGCGACTGGGGAAATGGTGAAACCACTTCGGCGCGCGCTTCGCCGCGCTCCCACCAGGGAACCTCGAATGTCTCGACTCGGACGTTTGAAAAGCCCAGCGCTTCGAGTCGTGCTACTGCCCAGTCACGAGCGCGGGCTTCGGCGTCGCTGCCTGCCTTGCGCTGGCCGACCTCGGTCGTGAGCCCCTCGGTGATCTCCCAGGCGAGATTATCCTGCAGCGCTGCATCGCGAAGGCGGGCGGTTTCCTCCGGGTTGGCCTGAGCGAAGAGCGGGGCGGACAGGGCGGCGGAGGCGGCAAGCGCCAAGAATATGATTTTCTTCATGCGGAAGGAAGCTAACCATTGGCTCCGTATTTGCCAATTGCTTGCTCGTCGGTTACTGGCGGCGGCACAATTTCCAGCCCTTATTCAGCTCGACGAGGTCCCACGCCCGATGGCCGTGCAATATAGCTTTGTGATGAAGGGTCTGACCAAGACCTTCCCCGGCGTCAACAAACCGCTGTTCAACAATATCCACCTTCAGTTCCTTCCCGGGACCAAGATCGCGATCATCGGTGTCAATGGCGCCGGCAAGTCGACCCTGATGAAGGTGATGGCCGGAATGGACACCGAATTTGTCGGTGAGGCATGGGCTGCGGAGGGCCTCACGGTCGGCTATCTGGCGCAGGAACCGCAGCTCGATCCGGCGAAGTCGGTCAAGGAAAATGTTATGGACGGGGTGCGTCCCGTCGCCGACATGATGGACCGCTTCAACGCGATATCCGCCGAAATGGGCGATCCGAAGGACGATACCGATTTCGATGCGCTCATGGAGGAAATGGGCGTACTCCAGGAGAAGATCGATGCAGTCGATGGCTGGACGCTCGACAATCAGCTCGAAATCGCGATGGAAGCGCTGCGCTGCCCGCCGGGCGACCTGCCCGTCACTGATCTTTCGGGGGGTGAGAAGCGCCGGGTCGCGCTATGTCGCCTGCTCCTCGAAAAGCCCGACATCCTGCTCCTCGACGAACCGACCAACCATCTTGACGCCGAAAGTGTTGCCTGGCTCGAGCAGCATCTGATCGATTATGCCGGCAACGTCATCCTCGTTACCCATGATCGCTACTTTC
>CANJRZ010000078.1 GCA_947476735.1 Sphingomonadaceae bacterium | reverse complement strand
TGGACGAGCGCTTCGCGCGCGTCGACATCAAGATGGTTGGTCGGCTCGTCGAGGATCAGCATGTGCGGCGCTTCGCGGGTGATCAGCGCCAGCGCGAGGCGAGCGCGCTCGCCGCCCGAAAGCTTGCCAACTTTGGTCGTCGCCTTGTCGCCCGAGAAACCAAAACGGCCGAGCTGGCCGCGCACCGCTGCCGGCGTGGCGCCGCTTCCCATCACCCGGGTCATATGCTCAAGCGGGGTATCACCTGTGTCTAGTTCTTCGACCTGATACTGGGTGAAGTAGCCGACGCGCATCTTTCCCGCCGAGGTCATACCGCCATCCATCGGCTTGAGCTGCGCGGCGAGCAGGCGAGCAAGCGTCGTCTTGCCGTTGCCGTTGCGGCCGAGCAGCGCGATCCGGTCATCCGGATCGAGCCGCAGGTTGAGCCGTTCGAGCACGGGATTGCCGGCGCTGTATCCGACGCTCGCCAGATCGAGCGTGACGAGCGGCGGCTTCAGCGCGTCGGGGGGAGAGGGGAAGTCCATCGACAGGCTCGGATCCTCGACCATCGCCAGGATCGGCTGCATCCGGGCAAGCGCCTTTGCGCGCGACTGGGCCTGTTTCGCGGTCGAGGCGCGGGCGCTGTTGCGGGCGATATAGTCCTGTAGTTTGGCGCGCTGTGCATCCTGTTGCGCCTTGGCAGCGGCGAGCTGGGCGGCGCGCTCGGCACGCTGGCGCTCGAAGCTGTCATAGCCACCGGTGTAGAGCGTGGTCTTGCCGCCCTCGAGATGGAGGATGTGATCGACGACATTGTTGAGCAGATCGCGCTCATGGCTGATCACGACCATCATAGCCGGATAGTTTTTCAGGAAATTTTCGAGCCACAGCGTCGCTTCGAGATCGAGGTGGTTCGAAGGCTCGTCCAGCAACAGCAGATCGGGTTCGGAGAAGAGCAGGGCGGCAAGCGCGACACGCATCTTCCAGCCGCCCGAATAGCTGTCGAGCGGGCGGCCCTGCATCTCCTCGTCGAAGCCGAGACCGACGAGGATGCGCGCCGCGCGGGCCGGGGCGCTGTGCGCGTCGATCGCATTGAGCCGCTCGTGGATCTCACCGACCCGATCAGGATCGTGGCAATCCTCGGCCTCTTCGAGCAGCGCGGCCCGCTCGGTATCGGCGGCGAGGACGGTCTCGATCGGGGTAGCGCTACCGCTCGGTGCTTCCTGGGCGATATAGCCGATGCGCAGGCCCTTCGGCTTCTCCATCTCGCCATCGTCAGCTTCGAGGCTGCCGATCATCACTTTCATCAGGGTCGACTTGCCGGCACCGTTGCGCCCGATCAGTCCGACGCGCGCTTTCGGAGGCAGCGCGGCCGAGGCGCGGTCGAGGATCGCGCGCCCGCCGAGACGGACGGTAAGATTCGAGAAATTGAGCATGGCGCGGGCCGATAGCGGTTTTTGCAGCAATGGGGAATGGGCGCGGCGAAGGTGAATACAAGTTCCTCACGACGCCGAGGAATTATGACATCCATGCTTGATGCAGCCGCGCCGCTGAACGTATGGGCAGAGTACGAATCCAGACAAGCGAGAGGCTCCCATGTCCGATCTCTATCCCGTCCCCGCTGCTTGGGCCGCCAAGGCCCGGGTGAATGCGGAGACGTACAAGAGCCTTTACGAGCGCTCGCTGAACGATGCCGACGCCTTCTGGCTCGAACAGGCAAAACGGCTCGACTGGGTGAAATTTCCCAGCCGGGTGAACGAGAGCTCATTTGACGAGGCCGACTTCGGGGTAAAGTGGTTCACGGACGGCGAGATCAATGTCTCGATCAACTGCCTCGATCGACACCTGGCGACCCGGGGCGACGAGATAGCGATCATCTGGGAGCCCGACGTACCGACCGAGGAGCCGCGTCGCTTTACTTACAGGCAGGTCCATGAAGAGGTCTGCCGCTTCGCCAATGTCCTGAAAGCCCAGGGCGTCCGCAAAAGCGACCGGGTCACCATCTATCTCCCGATGATCCCCGAAGCAGCGTTCGCATTGCTCGCTTGTGCCAGAATCGGCGCGATCCATTCAGTGGTGTTCGGCGGCTTCTCCCCCGATGCGCTGGCCGGACGGATTCAGGATTGCGACAGCAGCGTCGTCGTCACCGCCGACTGCGGGCGCCGCGGCGGCAAGCTGGTGCCCCTCAAGACAAATGTCGACGCGGCAGCGAAACTGTCGCCCAGCCTGCAGAAAGTGATTGTCGTCAAGGCAACCGGCAGCGAAGTGCCGATGGAGGCGGGCCGCGACGTCTGGTATCATGAGGCCGCCGCTGCCGTCTCCGCTGATTGCCCGGCCGAAGCGATGAACGCAGAGGATCCGCTGTTCATCCTCTATACGTCAGGTTCGACCGGCAAGCCGAAGGGCGTGCTCCACACCACCGGCGGCTACCTGCTGTGGGCGAGCCTGACCCACGAGGTCTGCTTCGATTACCGCCCGGGCCAAATCTACTGGTGCGCGGCCGATATCGGCTGGGTCACCGGCCACAGCTATATCGTCTATGGCCCGCTCGCCAACGGTGCCACCACGCTCATGTACGAGGGCGTTCCCAACTGGCCCGATGCGAGCCGTATCTGGCAGGTGATCGACCGCCACCAGGTCGAGATTGTCTTCACCGCGCCGACCGCGCTGCGCGCACTGATGAAGGACGGCGACGAATTTGTGAAGAAGACGTCGCGCGCGTCACTCAAGCTGCTCGGCACGGTCGGCGAGCCGATCAACCCCGAAGCATGGCGCTGGTATCATGATGTTGTAGGCGACGGCCGCTGCCCGATCGTCGATACCTGGTGGCAGACCGAGACTGGCGCCGCGATGATCGCGCCGCTACCGGGCGCGACCGACCTCAAGCCGGGCTCCGCGACGCGGCCACTGTTCGGAATCGTGCCCCAGCTCGTCGACGCCGACGGCAAGGTGCTCGACGGCGCGGTCTCGGGCAATCTGTGCATTACCCAGAGCTGGCCGGGGCAGATGCGCACCGTCTGGGGCGACCATGCTCGCTTCTTCCAGACTTATTTTACCGCCTATCCGGGCCGATATTTCACCGGCGACGGCTGTCGCCGCGACGAGGACGGCTATTATTGGATCACCGGCCGGGTCGACGACGTCATCAACGTCTCCGGCCACCGCATGGGCACCGCCGAGGTCGAATCTGCGCTCGTTCTCCATCCGAAGGTCGCCGAGGCCGCGGTGGTCGGCTTCCCGCACGATATCAAGGGCCAGGGCATCTATGCCTATGTCACGCTCAATGCCGGTGAGGAGATGAGCGAGCCGCTGCGAACCGAACTGCGCAACTGGGTCCGCACCGAGATCGGTCCGATCGCAACCCCCGATGTGATCCAGTTCGCCCCCGGCCTGCCCAAGACCCGCTCGGGCAAGATCATGCGCCGCATCCTGCGCAAGATCGCTGAGGGCGACGTCTCGTCGCTCGGCGACACATCGACACTGGCCGATCCGGCGGTTGTCGACGATCTGGTGGCGAACCGGGTCAAGGGATGACAGCGGCTTAGAATCGAAACCCGGCAATGGCTCGCAAGAAGAAGGTCTGACGGGACGATCCGGCACGGCAACAGGAGAGAGAGATGGCGAGCAGGACGATTCCCGACGCGTCGAAGCAATGCCCGGTCACGTTCGACCACCATTCTCGCGACCATGCTGACAATTATCCGAAAATCTACGCCGAACTCCGCGAGACCTGCCCACGCGCATGGAGCGCGAGCTATGGCGGGCACTGGATCGCCACCCGCTATCAGGACGTCCTCGCCATTGCCCAGGCGAAGGACAGTTTCACCTCCGACAAGACGGTCGACCCGGTCACAGGCGAGGTGCGCGGCGGCAACACCATCCCCTCGCTATCGCCCTATCGCCTGCTTCCCAACGAAAGCGATTCGCCCGAGTGGGAAGGGATTCGTACCTTCCTCAACCGCCGCTTTTCGCCCAAGACGGTCGAAGCGCGGCGAATACAAACGCGGACCTGGGTGAACGAGCTGATCGACCGGGTGATCGAGACCGGCCACATCGACTTCCTCGAGGATTTCACCAATCCGTTGCCCGGCTATGTGACGATGGAGATCTTCGGCTTCCCGCTTTCGGACTGGAACCGCTTCGCCGACCCCGCACACCGGTTAATCTATCTCAGGCAGGACGATGAAGGCTTTGCCGAGGCCTTCGCTAATCTCGACTATTTCCGTCAGCGGGTCGACGAGGAGATCGAGGACCGCCGCAGAAGCCCGCGAGACGATATGCTGTCGATGCTCGCCAATGGCGAGGTCGACGGCGCCCCGCTCGACCGCAAACGCATCCAGGAGATCAGCTGGCAGATCCTGGCCGGCGGGGTCGACACCACCACCGCACTCACCGCCAACACGCTCGTCCATCTCGGCCGTCATCCCGAGCATCGCCAGCGGCTGATCGACGAGCCCGAGCTGCTGCCGATCGCCTGCGAGGAGTTCGTCCGCTATTTCAGCCCGGTCCACGGCCCCGCGCGCAACGCCAAAGCCGATGTCGATCTCGATGGCTGGCACTTCGACAAGGGCGATCGCGTCACCCTCGCATACAGTTCGGCCAACCGCGACCCCGAGGTTTTCGAGGATCCCGAAGAAGTGAAGCTCGATCGCTTCCCCAATCGCCATATCGGTTTCGGGGCCGGGATGCACCGCTGCGTGGGCAATAATCTCGCCCGGATGATGTTTCAGGAGATGATCACGGGCGTGCTGAGCCGGATGCCCGAATATCGGATCATCGAGGAAGGCTTGCGCCGCTACAACAGTATCGGCAACATTAACGGCTGGATCCACGTTCCCGCCGAGTTCACGCCTGGCCGCAAGCTCGGATAGCGGGATCCCCAACCAAGGGAGCCCCTCATGACCGAGAGCGTCGTCAACTATCATCGCGTTTCCCGATGGCTGCATTGGGGGATCGGCCTGCTGATCGTCGTCAACCTGGTGGTCGGCATTGGCCATGACGCTTTGCCCAAAAGCTGGATGCTGGGCCATATCTCGATCGGGCTGACGGTGCTGGCGCTGAGCCTGGTCCGCCTCGTCTGGCGGCTCACCCACACGGTGCCGCCACTGCCGGGGGACATAAGCCGGGCCGAGGGCCTCGCCGCGCGCGGACTGCAATGGCTTTTCTATGGGCTGATGATCGCGGTACCGCTCAGCGGCTGGATCATGACCTCGGCGGGCAAATGGCCGATCATGTGGTTCGGGCTGATCGAGGTACCGAAATGGGCCGTCGTGAAAGGCACGCCGTTGTTCGAGGCCGCGCATGAGGGGCATGAGATCATGGGATATGCCTGGGCGGCCCTGCTCGTCGTCCATATTGTCGCGGCGTTGCGACACCATTTCGTCCTGAAGAACGACATCTTGACGCGGATGTGGCGCGACGTGCCACAACCCTGACAGACTCGACACGGGCCCGGCAATCCGCTAGGGGCCGCGCCTTCATGTCCCGAATCCGCTTCCAGCGGGAACGGGATTGTACCGTCCGAGACAGCAGGTGCGGGGAATTTGCCCCGCTTAATCTCCTGCCTAGACGGGGAAAAGTTTTCCGGCCTGGACCCTTCGGGGTTTTGGCCGGGTCTGCCGCGATCCTTCCAGGCTCCCGGCCAGGCGACCGACCCCTCGGACGGGTCAAGGGACGGCGTATCTGTCCTTTGGTCCAAAGCCCCTGCGGATGTGCTGCAGGGGTGGTTCTAAGGAGTAAGGCATGGATCGAGCTCAAAAAGCCGAGCTGGTCGCCGAGCTGAACAGCACCTTCAAGGGCACGAGCGTGGTGATCGTCACCCGCAATCTCGGCCTGACCGTCGCGCAGTCCACTGCGCTGCGGCTGAAGATGCGTGATGCCGGAGCCAGCTACAAGGTATCGAAGAACAAGCTCGCCCGCATTGCCGTCGAGGGCACACCCTACATAGCGATCAATGATCTGCTGGTAGGCCCGACCGCGCTCAGCACCTCCGCCGATCCCGTCGCCCCTGCAAGGGTGATCGTGGAATTCGCGAAGACCAACGAAAAGTTGGAAATCGTCGGCGGCGCGATGGGCGATGTGGTTCTCGACGTGGCCGGCGTGAAGGCGCTGGCCGAGCTGCCGTCACTCGACGAACTGCGCGCGAAGATCGTGGGCCTCATCCAGGCGCCCGCGACCAAGATCGTCCAGATCGTCCAGGCCCCGGCCAGCCAGCTGGCCCGGGTGCTCGCAGCGTATGCGGCGAAAGAAGACGCCTGAACTTTCGATATCGATTTCACTGAAACAGTTCGGGCCCGCGCGGCCCTGATGGAGACTTAAAATGGCAGACCTTAACAAGCTCGTTGACGATCTTTCGGCTCTCACCGTTCTCGAAGCCGCGGAGCTCTCGAAGCTCCTCGAAGAGAAGTGGGGCGTTTCGGCCGCTGCGGCGGTTGCGGTTGCGGCTCCCGGCGGCGGCGGCGCCGCTGCTCCGGTGGTCGAAGAGAAGACCGAATTCGATGTCATCCTCGTCAATGACGGCGGCAAGAAGATCAACGTGATCAAGGAAGTCCGCGTAATCACCGGCCTTGGCCTCACCGAAGCCAAGACGCTCGTCGAGTCGGCTCCCAAGGCCGTCAAGGAAGGCGTCAACAAGGAAGAGGCCGAGAAGGTCAAGAAGCAGCTCGAGGAAGCCGGCGCGACTGTCGAGCTCAAGTAAGCTTCTACCTTTTTCGTACATTGCGAATTGGGAAAGGGCGGTCCGGCAACGGGCCGCCCTTTTCATTCCCCGGCCGTCATGACCGTCATCGTCTTGCCCGCTCCACCGCTCCGCAGCGCGTCGGGAGTCACCACCGTCGTCGTCCCGGGTGTCACCACGCCCGCCATCGCCTGCCGGATGGCCTCTGGCACGATAAGCCGGGCGCGTTCGTCGGGGGCAACCTCGACAGGTCCCTCCGGGGTCTCGCCCGGCATCGGCAGCTTCATCCAGCGATAAATGCCGCCCTCGATCGACCCCAGCGTATAGGCAGTGGTACCCGTCACCTCGCCGATGATCCTGACCGGCGCCGATCCTATCGGTACCCCGTTGCGCAACACCAGCATACGCTGGTCGGCGGCGCTGATGATGATCGAGACGGGGCCGGTCGGGGAGCGTTCCGGTTGCCAGAGCATGCCGCCAAACAGCTCGGCGCTCGCCGTTATCGGATCCGTGCTGAGGATGGTCGGCGTCGGCGCGAAGCGTGGCACTTCGGCACCGTCGGTGACGATCACTGTCAGACCGAGCCGGGTGACTCCATAGAGCAACTTCGCGAATCCGATCGGCAGGCGCACGCAGCCATGGGAGGCGGGATAGCCGGGCAGGTTACCGGCATGCATCGCGATCCCGGTCCATGTCAGCCGCTGCATGAAAGGCATTGGCGCGTCGTCATAGAGGTTCGATTTATGGTCGACCTTCTTCTGCAGGATCGTGAAGACTCCGGTCGGCGTCTCATAACCCGTCCTGCCGGTCGAGACAGTCGAAATGCCGATCGGCACGCCGTTGCGATAGGCATAGGCGCGCTGCTGGGCGATGCTGACAACCACCACGACCGGCCCTTCGGGCGCGACCTGCGGTGCCCAGATATAATCCCCCGGCTTCAATGCCGCGACTGCCTGCCCGACTGTCGCATCCTGCAGCGAAGGCGCAGCCCGTACGGGAGCAGAGAGAAGCAGAAAGCTACCGAGCAACAAGGTACGGATCATATCGATACTCGAATCGTGATGCTGAACTGGCTTTACCGTCCGCCCTCCACGGCACCGGGACAGCGGACGCTGTCTATATAGTGTCGCAATCCCCTCAACACAGCGCCCTGTACGACAAATGACGGAGTGAGATCCGAACCCGCAGCTCAAGCTTTGAGACGCCCCTTCCCAAACCCTGCACGCGCGACTATATAGCCGCCTCTACTTACATCGGCAGTTGCCCGACGCGTGCGCGCGGGTGCCGCCCTTGGCCCTCCGGGACACGGTCCGCCTTGCGAACGGACCGCGACGAATTGGAGCGGAATTTCAAGGGTTTCCAAAACGCTGGCAGTGCGGTTCCGACAGCCCGGACCCGCACTTTTCGTCGTGGCGCACGTCCTCGACTCAGGCTGAAATCCGCTGCGATGCGGAAGAATTTTTGACGTGAGGAAATGAACGCAATGGCCACCCAGGCAGCTCCGGCGACCGCCAAGAAGCGCATCCGCAAGGTCTTCGGCAACATCCACGAAGTCGTGCAGATGCCGAACCTGATCGAGGTTCAGCGCGAATCCTACGAACAGTTCCTCCGCTCCCGTCCCGCCGACGGCTATGTATCGGGCCTCGAAAAGACGCTCCGCTCGGTTTTCCCGATCCGCGATTTCGCCGGCACCGCCGAGCTCGATTTCGTCCAGTATGAGCTGGAAGACCCGAAATATGACACCGATGAATGCCGCCAGCGCGGCATGACCTATGCGGCGCCGATGCGCGTGACGCTGCGGCTGATCGTATTCGAAGTCGATCCCGATACGGACACCCGCTCGGTCCTCGATATCAAGGAGCAGGACGTCTACATGGGCGACATGCCGCTCATGACCGAGAACGGCACCTTCCTGATCAACGGCACCGAGCGCGTCATCGTCTCGCAGATGCATCGCTCGCCGGGCGTGCTGTTCGATCATGACCGCGGCAAGACCCACATGTCGGGCAAATATCTCTTCGCCGCCCGCGTCATCCCGTACCGCGGCTCGTGGCTCGATTTCGAATTCGACGCCAAGGACATCGTCAACGTCCGCATCGACCGCAAGCGCAAGTTGCCGGTGACGAGCCTGCTACGAGCATTGGGCAATGCGACCGTCAGAATTTCCGATGTCCGGGTTTCTGATGGCAAGGGCGGATCAAAGCCGGGAAAGACGAGCGACTTTGCAGTCGGCGATCTCGTGTCGGTGGCCGGGACAACTTTCCCCTGTCAGATTCTGAAGATCAATGGCGACCTGATCACCGTTAAGGATCCGGTCGGTTCCATTTCGATAGGTGGGTCTTTCCATACGGAAGATGGACAGAAAGCAGCAAAGATTGGGCGTGTCGTTTCTCAGGGCATGAGCAACGAGGAGATCCTCAATTTTTTCTACCGGACACAGACCTATGTCCGCGGCGAGGGTGGCTGGAAGGTGCCCTTCGTCGCCGAAAACTGGCGTGGCCAGAAGCCGGCGTTCGACGTTGTCAACGCCGCCACCGGCGAGGCCGTCTTCCCGGCCGGCACCAAGATTTCGCCTCGCGCCGCCAATAAAGCTGGCAAGGACGGACTCGAAACACTGCTGATCCCGACCGACCAGATCTTCGGCCGTTACGCGGCGCTCGACCTGATCGACGAGAGCACCGGCCGCATCTATATTGAGGCCGGCGATGAGGTTTCGCCCGAGAATCTCGAGGCGCTCGACAAGGCTGGCTTCGCCCATGTCGACCTGCTCGACATCGACCATGTCTCGACCGGTCCGTGGATCCGTAACACCCTCAAGGCCGACAAGGTCGAGGAGCGCGACCATGCGCTCTCCGAGATTTACCGTGTCATGCGCCCGGGCGAGCCGCCGACCAAGGAAACCGCCGAGGCGCTGTTCGCCGGCCTGTTCTTCGATCCGGAGCGCTATGACCTGTCGGCCGTCGGCCGCGTCAAGCTGAACATGCGCCTCGAACTCGACGCCGAGGACACGATCACGACGCTGCGCAGCGAGGACATCCTCGCCGTGGTCAAGACACTGGTCGACCTGAAAGACGGCAAGGGCGAGATCGACGATATCGACAATCTCGGCAACCGCCGCGTCCGTTCGGTCGGCGAACTGCTCGAGAACCAGTATCGCGTCGGCCTGCTGCGCATGGAACGCGCGGTGAAGGAGCGCATGTCGTCGGTCGATGTGTCGACGGCGATGCCGAACGACCTGATCAACGCCAAGCCCGCGGTCGCCGCGGTGCGCGAGTTCTTCGGTTCATCGCAGCTTTCGCAGTTCATGGATCAGACCAACCCGCTGTCGGAAGTTACCCACAAGCGCCGCGTCTCGGCGCTCGGGCCGGGCGGCCTGACTCGCGAACGTGCGGGCTTCGAAGTCCGCGACGTCCATCCTACCCATTATGGTCGTATCTGCCCGATCGAAACGCCGGAAGGCCCGAACATCGGCCTGATCAATTCGCTGGCGAGCTTTAGCCGGGTCAACAAATACGGCTTCATCGAGACGCCGTACCGCAAGGTCATCGACCACAAGGTGACAGACGAAGTCGTCTATCTGTCGGCGATGGAGGAAGCCAAGCACACCATCGCGCAGGCTAACGCCGAGCTCGACGCCAAGGGCGCCTTCATCGAAGAGCTCGTCTCCTCACGTGAGGCCGGCGAGTTTCTGATCGCGCCGCGCGACCACATCACCCTGATGGACGTCAGCCCGAAACAGCTGGTGTCGGTCGCGGCCTCGCTCATTCCGTTCCTCGAGAATGACGACGCCAATCGCGCGCTGATGGGCTCGAACATGCAACGTCAGGCGGTCCCGCTGGTCCGCGCCGAGGCGCCGTTTGTCGGCACCGGCATGGAAGAGACCGTTGCCCGTGACTCGGGCGCCGCGATTGCAGCGCGCCGATCGGGGATCATCGATCAGGTCGACGCCACCCGCATCGTGGTCCGCGCCTCGGGCGATGTCGATGCCGGCAAGTCTGGCGTCGACATCTATACGCTGATGAAGTTCCAGCGCTCGAACCAGTCGACCTGCATCAACCAGCGCCCGCTGGTGAAGGTGGGCGAGGTGGTTCAGGCCGGCGACATTATCGCCGACGGTCCGTCGACCGAGTTCGGTGAGCTGGCGCTTGGTCGCAACGTGCTCGTCGCGTTCATGCCCTGGAACGGCTACAACTATGAGGACTCGATCCTGATCTCCGAGCGGATCGTGAAGGACGACGTCTTCACTTCGATCCACATCGACGAGTTCGAGGTGATGGCCCGCGACACCAAGCTCGGGCCGGAGGACATCACCCGCGACATCCCGAACGTCGGCGAGGAAGCACTCCGCAATCTCGACGAGGCCGGCATTGTCTATATCGGCGCCGAAGTGGAGCCGGGCGACATCCTGTGTGGCAAGATCACGCCGAAGGGCGAAAGCCCGATGACGCCGGAAGAAAAGCTCCTCCGCGCCATCTTCGGCGAAAAAGCCTCGGACGTCCGCGACACCTCTCTGCGCCTGCCGCCGGGTGTCTCGGGCACCGTCGTCGACGTACGCGTGTTCAACCGCCACGGCATCGACAAGGATGAGCGCGCGATGGCGATCGAGCGCGAGGAGATCGACCGCCTGACCAAGGACCGCGAAGACGAGCGAGCCATCCTAAACCGCGCAAACTATGCCCGGCTGAAGGAAATGCTGCTCGGCCAGGTCGCGACCGCTGCGCCCAAGGGCATCAAGAAGGGATCGACGATCACCGAGGAGATGCTCGAGGAGGTCGAGAAGCGCGAATGGTGGAAGTTCGCCGTGCAAGACGACCCCCGCCAGGCGGACCTCGAAGCCGTTAAGGCGCAGTATGACGAGGCCGTCGGCCTGATCGTCAAGAAGTTCGAGGACCGTGTCGAGAAGCTGCAGCGCGGTGACGAGCTGCCACCGGGCGTGCTCAAAATGGTCAAGGTGTTCGTGGCGGTGAAGCGCAAGCTGCAGCCGGGCGACAAGATGGCCGGCCGCCATGGCAACAAGGGTGTGATCAGCCGTATCCTTCCGCAGGAAGATATGCCGTTCCTCGAGGACGGCACGCCGGTCGATATCGTGCTCAACCCGCTCGGTGTGCCTAGCCGCATGAATGTCGGCCAGATCTTCGAAACCCATCTCGGCTGGGCCGCTCGCGGTCTGGGCAAGCAGGTCACCGAAGCACTGGAGGGCTGGCGCGAGGCTAATCCCGGGGCCGAGGGCGGCAGTGCGCCGACTCCGGTCATCGAGCGCCTCAAGGAGATTTACGGCGACACCTATCACGACGAGATCAATGCGCTGAGCAACGATCAGGTCGTCGAGATGGCCGGACTGCTGAAGAACGGCGTGCCGATGGCAACGCCGGTGTTCGATGGCGCCCGCGAAGCAGACGTCGCGGCTATGCTCAGGAAAGCCGGTCTCGACGAGAGCGGTCAGGTCGAGCTCTTTGACGGCCGCACCGGCGATCAGTTCGACCGCAAGGTGACCGTGGGCTACATCTACATGCTCAAGCTCCACCACCTGGTCGACGACAAGATCCATGCGCGTTCGATCGGGCCTTACAGCCTCGTCACCCAGCAACCGCTGGGCGGCAAAGCCCAGTTCGGCGGTCAGCGTTTCGGCGAAATGGAGGTCTGGGCGCTCCAGGCCTACGGTGCCGCCTATACGCTGCAGGAGATGCTGACGGTGAAGTCCGACGACGTGGTCGGCCGAACCAAGGTCTACGAAGCGATCGTCAAGGGCGACGATACGTTCGAGGCCGGCATCCCCGAGAGCTTCAACGTTCTCGTCAAGGAAATGCGGTCGCTCGGTCTCAACGTCGAATTGTCGTCGATCAGCGACAGCAGCGACGACGACGGCCTGGCCGAAGCCGCGGAGTGAGGATCGGGCCGCCGCCCACGAGCGGCGGCCTCCCCCACCCCGCCCAAGATTGACCCTGTTGAGGGACTGAAAAATGAACGAACTGACCAATTTCGCCAATCCGGTCGCAAAGCCCGAGACCTTCGACCAGATCCAGATCGGCATTGCCAGCCCCGAGCGCATTCGCAGCTGGTCCTTCGGCGAGATCAAGAAGCCGGAAACGATCAACTACCGCACGTTCAAGCCCGAACGTGACGGCCTGTTCTGCGCGCGCATCTTCGGCCCGATCAAGGACTATGAGTGCCTGTGCGGCAAGTACAAGCGCATGAAGTACAAGGGCATTGTCTGCGAGAAGTGCGGCGTCGAAGTCACCGTTTCGAAGGTCCGCCGCGAGCGGATGGGCCATATCGAGCTCGCCGCCCCGGTCGCGCACATCTGGTTCCTGAAATCGCTGCCGTCGCGCATCGGTCTGCTGCTCGACATGCAGCTCAAGCAGCTTGAGCGCGTTCTCTACTTCGAGAGCTATATCGTCATCGAACCGGGCCTGACCCCGCTGGAAAAATATCAGCTCCTCACCGAGGATGAGCTGCTCTCAGCGCAGGACGAATATGGCGAAGATGCCTTCTCGGCGGGAATCGGTGCCGAGGCGGTCCGCCGCATGCTCGAGGAACTGGATCTCGAAGGAGAAAAGGAAGACCTCCTCAAGGAGCTCGCCGAAACCAAGTCCGAGCTGAAACCCAAGAAGATCATCAAGCGTCTCAAGGTCGTTGAGAGCTTCCTCGAATCGGGCAACCGCCCCGAGTGGATGATCCTCGAAGTCGTCCCCGTCATTCCGCCGGACCTGCGCCCGCTGGTGCCGCTCGACGGCGGCCGCTTCGCCACGTCGGACCTCAACGATCTCTATCGCCGCGTGATCAACCGCAACAACCGCCTCAAGCGCCTCATGGAGCTGCGCGCACCCGATATCATCGTGCGCAATGAAAAGCGCATGCTGCAGGAGTCGGTCGACGCGCTGTTCGACAATGGCCGCCGCGGCCGTACCATCACCGGCGCCAACAAGCGTCCGCTGAAGTCGCTATCCGACATGCTCAAGGGCAAGCAGGGCCGCTTCCGTCAGAACCTGCTCGGCAAGCGCGTCGACTATTCGGGCCGTTCGGTGATCGTGACCGGTCCCGAGCTCAAGCTGCACCAGTGCGGCCTGCCTAAGAAGATGGCGCTCGAGCTGTTCAAGCCGTTCATCTACGCCCGCCTCGATGCCAAGGGTCTGTCGATGACCCTGAAGCAGGCGAAGAAGTGGGTCGAGAAGGAGCGCAAGGAAGTCTGGGACATCCTCGACGAGGTGATCCGCGAGCATCCGGTGCTGCTCAACCGCGCGCC
>CANJRZ010000077.1 GCA_947476735.1 Sphingomonadaceae bacterium | reverse complement strand
AGCGGCCGATCGACTCATACATGGCGGTCAGCGCGCCGCGCTCCTCGGGCGAAAGCTCGGGCCGCCAGATTTCGAACAGCAGGATCGTCCGGTCGGCTTCGCTGCGGTTCCACGCCTCATGCTCGATCGAATCATCGAAGATCATGAGGTGGCCTTCCTCCCAGGCGCGCGTCGCATTGCCGACGCGGAGCCCGCAGTCGCCGGGCACGACCAGCGGCAGATGGCAGATCAGGCGGGTGTTGATCATGCCGTTGTGCGGCAGGATGTGGGTCCCGGGACGCAACCGGGAGAACAGCGCGACCGGCGAACGCCCTTTGATGGCGGGCATCGGCGCATGGCCCAGCGCCGCCATCGTCGCAGGAAAATGGGCGGCCTGATCGGTCGGGGCGCCGTCGCGCCACAGGTAGAGCGCGCCCCAGCTCGGATCGTCGAGCAGGCTGTGCGCCTTGTTGGGTCGGCCGGGGGCGCGCTGGACATAGGGCTGAAAGGCGTCGCCGCCGTCGGCGAGAAACGCCCCGAGTTCGGCGCGTACGGCCTCCGTCGCCGCCTCGATCGCGGCCGCCCAGGGGAAATCGCCCGGCTCGTAGAACTGGATATGCGGCAGGCCGGGATAGAAGAAGGAGGTCGGCTGCTGCAGATAGACCTGCGCCTCGCCGGACAGGATCGCCACCGCCTCGCGCATGCGCGGCGGCAGGGAAGCGAAACCGGCATCGGCGAGGCAGGCTTCGAGATGGGCGCGGAAGGCACCGCTCTGCTGGTCGAGCCAGGCCTGGACCCGGCCCAGTTCGGCCCGGACCGAATCGGGGATCGGCAACCCGGCCGCCGCCACGCGCAGCGCCTGTTCGTAGAACGCCGCCGCGCCGCGCGGATCGTCGTCGCGCACACCAAGGTCGCCGCGCAGAACCAGCGCACCGGCATGGTTGGGATTGGCCTCCAGCAGCCGGTCGAGCGCGGCTCGTTCGCCCTCGCCGTCGCCCGCCAGCCGACACGCCTGGGCGAGCTGGAAGAGGGGCGGGGGATCAAAGCCGAGCGCAATGCCCTGTTCGAAACCCTCCCGCGCGCGCAGGCCGTCGCCGCGGCGCAGCGCGTCGATGCCGGCGCGCACCGCAGCCTCGGCCTCGGCGCGGCGCGCGGTCACTCGCCCTGAGCGGTCAGCACCGCGCTCATCCAGCCGGGGATCGCAGCCGGATCGAGTTTCTCGACCGGGCGCCGCTCGACCGTGCCATCCGGCAGCGCCACCAGTCGACGGCCGACCTTGTTGCGCCAGTTCATCCGCGCGGTGTTCTCCTGGCCGACATAACAGCCCTTGGAGAAGCTGACCCCGTTGAGCAGATCGGCATTGCATTCGAGCCAGAGATATTTGTCCGACCCCAGTTCATCGGCCCCCTCGGCAACGCCCAGCGACAGCCGGTGGCTCCGCCAGCCCTTCGCCTCGCCGTCGGCCGGGCCGAGCCAGCGCCGGCCGAGTGCCGCCAGGCGCGGATCGGGCACGCCCTGATCGCCTTCCCTTGCCCAATGGACCGCGAGCCTGGTCTCGCGTTCGATCCGGATGGGCTTGCGAAGACGATAGAGGGTCAGCCGCTTCGCCAATGCCTCGGCCTGTGTCGCCTCACAGTCGATCAGCAGATCGTCGCCGGCACCGTCAGGGTCTGGCCACACGATGAAATCGAACAGCGCCTTGCCCTGCGGGGTCAGCAGCCCCGCCCAGACCGGCAGGGCACCACTGACGTCGTTGGTGACAAGGCCCTGGAGGAAGTCGCGCGCGCCTTCGCCGGAGAGACGGATCAGCGCGCGGTCGATGAGGGTGGTATCGGACATGCCCCAAAGGTAGGAAGGGCGAGGCGAAAAGGAAAGCGTGATGCCCAGCTACGACATGATCCTCAGGAACGGCACCGTCTGGACCGTCGGAGGCCCCGCGCAGACCAGCGTCGCCGTGAAGGACGGCAAGATCGCCGCGATCGGCGCAGACGGGGACGCCGGCGAGACGATCGACTGCACCGGGCTCGATATCCTGCCCGGTGTGATCGACAGCCAGGTCCATTTCCGGGAACCGGGCCTCGAGACCAAGGAGGATCTCGAATCGGGCAGCCGCGCGGCGGTGCTCGGCGGGGTGACCGCCGTCTTCGAAATGCCCAACACCAAGCCCAATACCGATTCGGCCGAAGCGGTCGCCGACAAGCTCTCCCGGGCGAAGGACCGGATGTGGTGCGACCATGCCTTCTATGTCGGCGCCACCGTCGACAACGCCGAGGCGCTCGCCGAACTCGAGCAGATTCCGGGCACCGCCGGAGTCAAGATCTTCATGGGGGCGTCGACCGGCAGCCTCCTGGTCGCCGAGGACAAGCATCTCGCGCGCGTCCTGCGCTCGGGACAGCGGCGCGTGGCGATCCACGCCGAGGACGAGCCGAGGATGGTCGCGCGCCAGGGCGAACGCATCGAAGGCGATCCGTCGAGCCATCCGGTGTGGCGCGACGACGAAAGCGCGCTGCTCGCCACCCGCCGCATTCTCGCCATCGCGCGCGAGACGGGACGCAAGATCCACATCCTCCACATCACCACCCCCGAGGAACTGGAACTCATCGCCGCCAACAAGGACATCGCGACCTGCGAGGTCACACCGCAGCACCTCACCCTCGCCGGTGAGGAAGCCTATCCACGGCTCGGCACCCATGTTCAGATGAACCCTCCGATCCGATCCGCCAGTCACCGCGAGGGTCTGTGGCATTATCTCCGACAGGGCGTCCCCGATGTGCTCGGCTCGGACCATGCCCCGCACACCAGGGAGGAGAAGGCCAAACCCTATCCGGCGAGCCCGAGCGGCATGCCCGGCGTCCAGACCCTGCTGCCGCTGATGCTCAACCATGTCGCCGAGGGGCGGCTGACCCTCCAGCATCTGATCGAGCTGACGTCCGCCGGGCCGCAGCGGGTCTTCGGGCTGCGCACCAAAGGCCGCATCGCGCTGGGCTATGATGCCGACTTCTCGGTGGTCGATCTCAAGGCGCGCTGGACGATCGACGAGAATTGGCTCGCCTCGCGCTGCGGCTGGTCGCCGTTCACCGGCATGGACCTGACCGGCCGGCCGGTCGGCACGATCATCCGCGGCCACCGCGTGATGTGGGAAAACCGCCTCGCCAATGCCGCGATCGGCGCGCCGATCCGGTTCGACTCGGTGCCGCTGAGCTGAATCCCGTCGGTCACCGAGGCACCGGCGCGAATCACTTGTGCGCCGCAGCATGGCGAGTCGTCGCCGAAATGACGCGTTCGGCAGGCTGATCGACGACTGCCACCCCGTTCCGGCTGTGGATAAGTCGCAGGCCATCGCGCGACGAAAACGACTCGCCGCTTGTTTGGATTTTGCTAACCATGAAGGGCTTTCCTGCGCCCGGTCGTGATGCCAGTCACAATGACAGAGATCGGGGTGGGAACTTCCAAATGATCAAATCGTTGCGCGCGCTCGTCGGAGGAATGCTGCTTGCCGGCATGACCGTCGCGCCGACCGCAGCGAGCGCCCAGACGATCCAGTGCGCGCCCTTTGCCCGCATGTTCTCGGGCATCCAGCTGTTCGGCGCCGCCGCGAGCTGGTGGAACCAGTCGGTTGGCCGATATCTTCGCGGCAACAGCCCCGAAATCGGTGCGGTCATGGTGTTCAAGGCGGTCCGCGGCATGAGCGCAGGCCATGTCGCCACCGTCACCGACGTCGTCAGCGAGCGGGTCATCAAGATCACCCATGCCAACTGGTCGGTGATCAATGGCCGTCGCGGCCAGATCGAGCATAACGTCACCGTCGTCGACGCCTCGCCGCGTAACGACTGGAGCCAAGTCAAGGTCTGGTTCGCCCCGATCGGCAAGGTCGGCAACACCGCCTATCCGGTCAACGGCTTCATCTACAAAAAGGGCGGCACCAGCACCGCCCAGGCCGTCGAGGCAATGCAGGGCTGATACCCCGCCTTCCCGGCAAACGCGGGGGTCTCACTGTTCCTTTTTCGTCACCCCAGCGCAGGCTGGGGACTCTGGCGTTGAGAAGATGAGATCGTCATCAGAGCCTCCCGAGATTCCAGCTTTCGCTGGAATGACGGATCGGGTCGGAGGGGTTTAATCCCAATCGACGATGGTCCAGCCGCGCCGCTGTGCTTCGCTGCGCAGGCCCCCATGCGGATTCGCCGCGATCGCCTCGTCAGCCCATTCGAGCACCGGCACATCGGAGACATGATCCGAATAGAAGATGATCCGGCACTGGTCGCGCTTGAGCTGCTCAAGACCCATCCATGCCTGGATCATCCGCAGCTTGGCGGGGCCATAGCAGTTTTCGCCGTCGACCTTGTGGCTGACATAATCGTCGAGGCCCCTGATCGCGCCGGTGGCGACGATGTCGTCCATGCCAAGCCTGCGGGCGATCGGCTCGACCCAGATCCGCGAAGATGCCGTCGCAAGCACCAGCCGCCGTCCCGCTGCGTGATTCTCGGCGAGGCTCGCGAGCGCACCGGCATAGACATTGGTGCGCACCATCTTATCGGCGAAGCTTTCGGCGACGGGGATGAGCTTGTCGGCATGGATGCGCCGGCCGATCAGCATCGCCTGGTTGAGTTCCTTGACCCGCTTGCGTTCGATCAGCTTGAACACATAGGCGAGCATCACCGCCGCGGCGAAGGGCACGAAAACCAGCCGCCACGGCGCCAGATGCCACGCCGCATGGATCATGAACGGCGTGAAGGTGCCGGTCCGCGTGATCGTGCGGTCCATATCGTAAATGGCAAGTTCGGTCATGGAGCGCCTCTAGCAGTTCCTCCCCGATACGGGGAGGGGGCGATCCGAGAAGCGATGGCGGTGGAGGCGTGGCCTTGTCGCGCCACAGGGTGCCGGGAGAAGTCCCCCCTCCACCCCTTTTCGAGTGGTCCCCCTCCCCGTTCCGGGGAGGAACTTAAATCGGGAACATTAGACCCTGCCCGGGGATTTCATTTCGGATGCTTGCCGATCACCACTTTATCGCGCACTTCTTCCTCCGATGAACGCGCCCGCCGATTTCGAGTTCGATGAGGGAACCCTGCGCTTCACGGGTGAGCTGACCCTCGCCCGGATCGGCGACCTTTCGCAGCGGCTTGCGGCGCTGAGCGATGCGCCGCAGACAGTCGATCTCGGCAAGATCGAACGCATCGATACGGTCGGCGCCTGGCTGATACATCGCATCGTCCGCGACCATGATGCCAAAGTGGTCGGCGTCGACGAGGATGTCGCCCATCTGCTCGAGCAACTCGGTCAGGCGGACAAGCCGCTCAAGATTCGCCCGGATGCCACGCCGCCCTTCATCCGGGTGCTGCGCGAGATCGGTGACGGGACGATAGCCGCCGCGTCGTCGCTTTACGGGCTGCTCGGCTTTTTCGGGGCGACACTGATCGGTCTCTGGGGTCTGATCACCCATCCCAGGCGCTTCCGCTTCAACGCGATCGCCCGCCAGTTCGAGGTGGTCGGGGTCAAGGCGCTCGGCATCGTCGGGTTGATGAGCTTCCTGATCGGCATCGTCATCGCCCAGCAGGGCGCGGTCCAGCTCCGCCAGTTCGGAGCCGAGGTGTTCGCGATCAACCTGATCGGCCGCATCACCCTGCGCGAGCTCGGCGTGCTGATGACCGCGATCATGGTCGCCGGCCGATCGGGCAGCGCCTTTGCCGCTCAGCTCGGTTCGATGAAGCTGGCCGAGGAAATCGACGCGATGCGCACGATCGGCGTCTCTCCGATGGAAGCGCTGATCCTGCCGCGGGTCATCTCGACGATCATATTGATGCCGCTGCTCGGCTTCTACGCCTCGGTGATCGCCATCATCGGCGGCGGCATCTTTTGCTGGATCGACCTTTCCATCCCGCCGATCACCTTCATCCAGCGGCTCCAGGAAGTGGTCCCGCTCACCGACCTGTGGGTCGGGCTGCTCAAGGGTCCGGTGTTCGGACTGATCGTCGCGATCTCGGGCTGCTATCAGGGCATGCAGGTCGAGGGCAATGCCGAGGAAGTCGGTCTGCGGACCACCGCCTCGGTCGTCCAGGCGATCTTCCTGGTGATCGTCCTCGACGCGGTCTTCGCGGTCTTTTTCAGCTCGATCGGCTGGATCTGATGGTGCAGTTGAACATCGCCGAAGGCGAGACGATCATCCACGTCGCGGGACTGAAGAACAGCTTCGGCGACCAGCTCGTCCACGACAATCTCGATCTCGACGTGAAGCGCGGCGAGATTCTCGGCGTGGTCGGCGGGTCCGGCACCGGAAAATCGGTGCTGATGCGCTCGATCATCGGGCTGCAGCTGCCCGACCAGGGCGAGATCGAGGTATTTGGCGAACCGATGATCGGCCGCGAGGAATATGAGGCGAAGCAGGTTCGCAAGCGCTGGGGCGTACTGTTCCAGGGCGGCGCGCTTTTCTCGACGCTCACCGTCGCCGAGAATGTCCAGGTCCCGATCCGCGAATATTATCCGCAGATCGACGCCGTGCTGCTCGACGAGATCGCCGCCTACAAGGTGGCGATGACCGGGCTCGCGCCGGATGCCGGTCCCAAATATCCGTCCGAACTGTCGGGTGGCATGCGCAAGCGGGCCGGACTTGCGCGCGCGCTCGCACTCGATCCGCAGTTGCTCTTCCTCGACGAGCCGACCGCCGGACTCGATCCGATCGGCGCCGCGGCCTTCGACGAGCTGATCCTGTCGCTGCGCCGTACGCTCGGCCTAACCGTCTTCCTGATCACCCATGATCTCGACACGCTCTATGCGGTCTGCGACCGCGTTGCCGTGCTGGCCGATCACACGGTGATCGCAGTTGGAACGATCCCGGAACTATTGGCGTTGGACCATCCGTGGATTCAGGAATATTTCAACGGACCGCGGGGGCGGGTCGCGGCGGGCGCGGCCAAGCTGAAGACAGGGGAAGCCGGGAAATGACAAACTGATGGAAACCCGGTCGAACCATGTGCTTGTCGGAGGCGTCGTCCTCGGCCTGCTGGTCGCGCTGCTCGCCTTCGCGGTCTGGCTGGCGGGCTTCAGCACCAACACCGAGCGGCGCTACGACATCTTTTTCAGCACGTCGGTCGACGGGCTGGCCAAAGGCTCCTCGGTGACCTTTTCCGGCGTCCCGGTCGGCAAGATCGAAGAGATCAAACTGCTGCCCGACAGCCCCGAATTTGTCCGCGTCCGCATCGCCATCGACCAGGACACGCCGATCCTGCAGGGCACCACCGCGACGATCGCCGGGGTTGGCTTTACCGGCGTCAGCCAGATCAACCTCGACGGCGCGATCAGGAATGCGCCGCCGATCGAGGAACCGGGGCCCTATGGCGTGCCGGTGATCCCCACCAAGCCGGGCGCGCTCGGCGAACTGCTCAATTCGGCGCCCGAGTTGCTCCAGCGCATGTCGGTGCTCACCGAGCGGCTGACCCTGTTGCTCAACGACAAGAACCAGAAGTCGATCTCCGGCATTCTTGCCAATGTCGACCGGCTCTCGGGCAGTCTGGCCGATCGCGGCCCCGAGATCGCCGGAGCGCTTGCCAATCTCAAGGTGGCGGTCGAACAGGCCGGCAACGCGGCCGAAAAGATCGGCACCCTCGCCGAAACCACCAATGGGATGATGTCGAGCGACGTGCAGCCCGCCATGGCCAACCTCAACCGCGCCACCACGGCCGCCCGGCACACGATGGAATCGCTCGATGCCGCAGTCACCGACGCGAGGCCCGGTATCAAGGCCTTTTCGACCCAGACGGTGCCGCAGATCAACCAGCTGGTCCGCAATCTCGCCGAGATGTCCGAATCCTTGAACGCCATCTCGGCCAAGCTCGAACATGGCGGCGCTGGCGCGGTGCTCGGCGGATCGAAGCTGCCCGACTATAAGGGACAATGAGCAAGATGATGATCGGTCGCATCTCCCCAATCCTGGTCGCCGCAGCATTGCTTGCCTCGCTTCCGGGATGCGTCAGCCTCGGCCCCGAGCCGCCCAAGCAACTGATCGGCCTGACGTCGGACGCGAAGGTCCCCGCCGGCGAGGCGAAGACGACCAGCGACCGCGAGGCGATCAGCGTTGCGCTGCCCGCACTGCCGGCCGAACTCCGCAACAGCCGGATCGCGGTACAGAGCGGCGCCAGCTTCGCCTATCTCCCGAACGCGGCCTGGGTCGACATGCCGAGCCAGATGTTCCGCGCGGTGCTCGCCGAGACGATCGAGGCGAAGACCGGCCGCTTCGTCCCCGACCGCCGCAATGAGGCCATCACGCCCGATACGCGCCTCGCCGGGACGCTCGCCGCCTTCCAGCTGCTCGGCGGCCAGGGCCGCGTGCTGGTTGTGTTCGACGCAACCCTGTCCAAATCGGGCTCCGACCAGATCCAGGCGCGCCGCTTCGAAGCGACATCCCCGGCGAGCGGAGAAGAGGCAGCAAGCGTGGCTGCCGCGCTCAACCGGGCGGCGAACAAGATCGCGGCCGACGTTGCGGAGTGGGTAGGGAAGTAAGGACGGATTCCAGCTTTCGCCGGAATGACGACCTTTACCGAGTGTTACACCAGACTCTTGCTCACCTGCTCGAACATGTCCTTCGACAGCCCGGCCGTGTCGACCAGCCGTTGCAGCTCGGCCTTCATCAGCGCGGCCCGGCCCTCGTCGAACCGGCGCCAGCGGCCGAGCGGCGGGACCAGCTTGGCGGCGGTCTGCGAATTAAGCTTGTCGACCTTCAGGAGCATGTCGGCGAGGAAGCGGTAGCCGCGCCCGCTCGCCTCGTGGAAGATCAGCTGGTTGCCCGACATCGCGCCGACCACGGATCGGAGCCGGTTCGGATTGGTGATGGTGAAATCGGGATGCTCGACCAGTTCCTCGACACGGTCGAGTGTGTCGGGACGGATGGAGAAGGACTGGGTCGAAAACCATTTGTCCATCACCAGGCTGTTGTCGCGGAAGCGGTCATAAAAGGCCTGGATCGCTTCATCTCGCTCAGGCGCCATGCTGTTGGCAAGCGTCCCGAAGGCGCCCATGCGATCGGTCATATTGTCCGCCTCGCGGAAGTGCTGGAGAGCGAGTGACGGGGCGTCGGTTGCGCCGCTGGCCATGATGAAGCCGAGCGCGATCGAGCGGAGCCGGCGAGCGCCCTTGGCCTGGGGTGAGAGCTCGAAGCGGTTCGCCCTGGTCCGCTCATAGGCGTCGCGCCACTCACCCTCGAGGGTGGTGCCAAGCTCCTTGCGGAGCGCCTCCCGCGCCTTATGGATGGCGACCGGATCGACCACCGCCATCTGGTCGCCGATGAACCCTTCCGACGGCAGCAGCATCGCTTCGCCGATAAAGGCCGAATCGAGCCGCGGATCGGTCAGCGTATTGCGCACCGCGTCGAGCACCGGCTTGTGATCGGCCTTGCCGGTCGCGACATGCCCGATCATCGTGTCGAGCATCAGCTGCTGCATCGCCTCGTAGCGACCGAACGGATCATCGTCATAGGCCGACAGGAAGGCGAGATCAGCCTTCGAACGCGTCGCCTCGACCACCACCGGTGCCGAAAATTGCCGGTTGATCGACAGCACCGGCCGCTCGGCAATGCCTTCAAACATGATCTCATGCTGCTCGCCGTCGAGCAGCACAAGGCGCTCGGGCTCGACCGGCTTGCCTGAAAGCTCGCCGAACAGCGAAAGCTTGAGCGGGATCAGCATCGGCTTCTTGTCGGGCTGACCGGGCGTCGCCGGAACAGTCTGTTCGAGCGTCAGCATCGCACGCCCGCCCGCCGGCTCGTGGGTCAGCGTCGCCTTGACCCGCGGGGTCCCGGCCTGGCTGTACCAGAGGCGGAATTGACTGAGGTCCATCCCGCTTGCATCCTCCATCGCGACGACGAACTCTTCGCAGGTCGCTGCCTGGCCGTCATGGCGCTGGAAGTAGAGATCGGATCCGGCGCGGAATTTCTGCGGCCCCAGCAGGGTGTGGAGCATACGGATGACCTCGGCGCCCTTGTTGTAGACGGTCGCGGTGTAGAAGTTGGAAACCTCGATATAGGATTCAGGCCGGATCGGGTGGGCAAGCGGCCCGGCATCCTCGGGAAATTGCGCCGCGCGCAGCAGGCGCACATCCTCGATCCGCTTGACCGCCGCCGAACCCTGGTCCGCCGTGAAGCACTGATCGCGGAAGACGGTGAAACCCTCCTTGAGCGAGAGCTGGAACCAGTCGCGGCAGGTGACCCGATTGCCCGACCAGTTGTGAAAATATTCGTGCGCGACGACGCCCGAGACGCCGTCATAGTCGATGTCGGTCGCGGTGTCGGGATCGGCGAGGATGTAGCGCGAATTGAAGACGTTGAGGCTCTTGTTCTCCATCGCACCGAAATTGAAATCGCCGACCGCGACGATGTTATATTCGCCCAGATCATATTCGAGCCCGTAGACCTTCTCGTCCCACAGCATCGAGGCCTTGAGCGCGGCCATGGCATGCGACGTCTTGGGCAAATCGGCTTCGACCACCCAGATGGCGAGCTTGACCTCCCGGCCGCTCCGGGTTGTGAAATACTCGATATTGGCCGCGAGGTTCGCGGCGACGATCGCGAACAAATAGCTCGGCTTGGGGAAGGGATCGGTCCATTCGGCGTAATGGCGGCCATCGGCAAGATCGCCGCTCGCGGTGCAGTCGCCATTCGACAGCAGCACCGGATACTTCGCCTTGTCGGCTTCCATGCGGACCTTGTAGCGGCTGAGCACGTCGGGCCGGTCAAGGAAGAAGACCATCCGCCGGAAGCCTTCGGGCTCGCACTGGCTGATCAGATTGCCGCCTGAAGCGTAGAGCCCCATCAGCTGGAAATTCTCTTCCGGACAGATTTCGACCTGGGTCTCGACGGTGTGGGCATCGCCGGGGAGATCGATCACCAGGTCCGGCCCGTCCATCCGCCAGGCATCGCTCTGGGACTCGCCGTCGATGAGCACCTTCACCGGAGTGATATTGTCGCCGTGCAGGCGAAGCGGACGATGGTGACTGCCATTGCGGGTGACATCGAGCCGGCCGATCACCAGCGTCTTCGCCGCATCAAGCCGGTACTCGAGATAGACATCGGGCATCAGCCAGTCGGGCGTGCGATATTCTTCCCGGCGAATGACGGGTGGATTGGCAGTGGCGTTCTGGATGTCGAGCTTGGGCACGGTCTTATCCCCTCATCTGTCTCAAATATTGCTGGCGGATGCTTCCGGCATATACCATCCGGATGGCATGCGACATTTACTCGTCTTCGGCCCCGGATACACAGCATCGCACATAATTGCGACCGCGCAAGCAGGTGGTTTCGCGACGGAAACGATCGATCGTGTGCGATTGGCGGAGGATGATACGGTCGCCGCCGCGATCCGCCGGGCGACCCATATCCTGTCCTCGGTACCGCCCGAAGGGGACGGTGATCCGGTGCTGAAACGCCATGGCGCCGCGCTGGCGGAGTGCCGGGCCGGCTGGATCGGCTATCTTTCCTCGACCGGGGTCTATGGCGACACCGGCGGCGCCTGGGTCGACGAGGGAGCGCCGGTCGGCACCGGCCGGCGCGGCGCCCGGGCCGCAGCGGATCTCGCCTGGGGGGCACTCCATCCCGAGGTTCGGGTGTTTCGACTGCCGGGCATCTATGGCCCCGGCCGTTCGCCGCTCGACCGGGTCGCCGCGGGGCAGGCCCACCGGATCGACCTGCCCGGCCAGGTGTTCAGTCGTATCCATGTCGAGGATATCGTCGCCGCTGTGCTGGCGAGCTTCGACCGGGGTTCGCCCGGCACCTATAATCTGGCCGACGATTGCCCGGTCAGCCAGAACCGGGTGATCGAGGCGGCGTCAGCGTTGCTCGGCCGGGACCCGCCACCGCTCCGGACCCTCGACGAAGCCGGGCTGTCACCCGCGGCGCGGGCTTTCTATTCGGAGAATCGCAGGGTCGCGAACGGCAAGGCGAAACGGCTGCTCGGCTGGGCGCCGCTCTATCCCGATTTTCGGGCCGGCTTGCGGGCACTGAGCGCGAAGTAAAGCCCGATCACCGCGAGCATTGCTCCGGCGATCGCCTCGGGTGTCCAGCGATAGCCTTCGAGAATGGTCGAGAAGCCCATCGCGACGATCGGGATGATGATTCCTGAATAAGCGGCGCGCGCCGGGCCGATCAGCCGGATCACCATCAGATAGACCGGAAAGGAAAGTGCCGTCCCAAGCAGGCCGAGATAGACGGTGGCGATCCAGTAGCTGGGGCGGGGATCCCATTGCGGTGGCCCGGTCAGGGCAAACGCCAATAGCGCGTTGAACAAGGCGGCGAGGCCCATCGCCCACAGCAGCAGCGTCGCCCAGTGCATCGCGCCGGCTCGCTTCGTCGCCTGGAGCAGATTCCCGACCGACGCCGAGAAGACGGCGCCAAGAGTAAGCGCCACGCCCAGCAGGATGTGGCCGTCACCGCCGCCGACATCGCCGAGTTGCGGATGGAACAGCAGCGCCATGCCGGCCACCGCCAGCACCGTGCCGATGATGAAGGAGCGACTGACCTTGAGCCCCATGAACAGCCAGCCGAACAGGGCATTGGGGACGATCAGCAGCGAGAAGATCATCGCTACCAGCCCCGAGGTGATATGGCCCTCGGCAGCGTAGATGCAGACGAAGTTGAGCAGGAATTGCATCACGGCGACCGCTGTCACGAGCATCAGGTCCTGACGCCTGACCATAATCGGCGCGCCATTACGGCGCGCGAGCACATACATGGTCAGCGCGGCGAGACCGAAACGATAGGCGATCGACCAGCTGTGATCGACGACCCCGAGTTGATAGCGGATCGCCGTCCAGGTGGACCCCCAGATCAGGGTGCAAAGCACAAGCGGCAAAATGACCCGCGCCGGCAGCATGCCGGTCGCACCGGCCTCGGAAGCGGACACGGGACCGCTCACAGCCTGGCGATCGCGTTGGCGAGCGCTTCAACCTCGGCGGCCGGCTGATCCCAGCTGCACACCAGCCGCGCGACGCCGGGTACCCAGTCGTAGAAGAGAAAGCCCTGCGCGCGCAGCGACGCCGCCTCGACCGGGGTGAGCCGCACGAAAATCTCGTTCGCCTCGACGGCATGGAGCAGTCGCTCTTGCGCAGCGTTGGCGATATGCGCGGCGGCGGCATTGGCGGCCGCGGCGTTGCGCAGCCAGACTCCGTCGTTGAGCATGGCGAGAATTTGCGCCGCGGCGAAGCGGCCCTTTGACAGGAGATGCCCGGCGCGCTTGCGGCGCCAGCGGGTCGCTTCGGCCAGCTCGGGGCGAAAGAAGATCAGCGCCTCGGCGGACATGCCGCCATTCTTGATGAAACCGAAGCTGAGCACGTCAGCGCCGGCGCGCCAGGTCAGATCGCCAGGATGGCAGCCCATCGCCGCAACCGCATTGGCGAAGCGCGCGCCATCGATATGCAGACCCAGATTTCGCGCCTTCGCAAGATCGCCGATCGCCCGTGTTTCCTCAGGAGAATAGACCAGCCCATATTCGGTTGCGTTGGTGATCGAGATCGCCGCCGGCTGTGCCTGGTGGACGTCGCTGCGGATCGATCCGGCGAGCGCGGCGATCCCGGCAGGATCAAGCCTGGCGCCGGCCCCCTGCGCGAGGAACAGCTTGGCGCCTCCGGTATAGAATTCGGGCGCCCCGGCTTCGTCGCCCTGGATATGCGCTTCTTCATGGCAGATCACCGCCTGGTGTGGCTGGACCAGCGCCGCCAGCGCGAGCGCATTGGCGGCTGTCCCGCTCGACACCCAGAGCGCCGCCACCTCGGTCCCGAACAGATCGGAAAAGGCAGCGTCGAGCGACCGGCTCAACGCATCGCCATCATAGGCGGTGTCAGGAAGGTTGGCCTTCGCCAGCGCCGCCATCACTTCGGGGCAGACGCTCGCCGCATTGTCGGAGAAGAAGCGCATAGAGTGATTGGGCGGGCCGACCGCCTGAAGTCAACCAAAGTCTGCCAAGGGT